>DGYV01000012.1:0-836 GCA_002398485.1 Peptococcaceae bacterium UBA4997
AGATACTCCTGGGCATCCATATTACCGGCACTGGCAAGTTCTACTACCTGCTCGTCCATCATATTAATAAAATCTTCATAAACCAAGCTTTTAACACTTACATTCAGATTATTCGTCATCTATTTCCCACCTCATACTGCATTGATCGAGTTTGTCCGCCTGTAAAAAAGAATTGTAACAACTATATTATCACTAGTTTATTATACTTGAGAACAAATTGCAAAGTCAAGCAATAACACTATTTACCTGCAAAATCACGCTGGCGCATCACTTCATACAAAATTACACCCGCTGTTGTAGATACATTTAAAGAAGTAATATTTCCTTTCATTGGCAATTCTACCATAAAATCACAATTTTCGGCAACCAAACGTGGTATGCCCTGCCCCTCACTGCCCAGCACAATTGCCAAAGGGCCTTTAAGATCTGACTTCCATAGGTTAGAAGCATCCGTCATCTGTGCACCTGCTATCCAAATACCGTTCTCTTTTAGGCCTTTCATGGTATGCACCAGGTTGGCAACTCTTGCCACGGGCACATATTCAGCGGCTCCAGCTGCCACACGGGTAACAGTTTCCGTCATCGGTACGGCTCTATGCTTGGGTATAATGATACCGTGCGCCCCAACGCACTCTGCAGTCCTTATCACCGCTCCCAAATTATGAGGATCCTCTACTTCCGCCAAAATTACAATAAGCGGTGATTCATTCCTCTGTTTGGCTAAAGCCAACATATCCTCCACCGTTTTATAGGCATAAGGAGCAACATAAGCTATTACCCCCCTATGCTCTGCTGCTATCTTATCCATGCGCATACGGTAGCTTTCTTGGCAGGGC
>DGYV01000012.1:1081-7539 GCA_002398485.1 Peptococcaceae bacterium UBA4997
TAAAAATGATATCTTGGCCCTGCGCCAACAGCACTTTATTGATAGGCCGTTCGCTGCGCAAGGCTTCCAATACGGGGTTCCTGCCACAGATTATCTCCGTATTTACAGGCATATCCGCACTGCGTTCCTCAATATTTTCCCTTGGTTTAAAATCACGTTTTGAACGTGAATCGCCACGGAAGGCATTGCCTTTATCAAAAGGTTTTTCCCCTCTTTTAGCATTTTTAAATTCACCTTTACTCTGCTTTGAATAATTGTTTTTGATTTCGTTTTTCGTCATATTTTCCCCTATTCTGTTTTCTCGGCTTCCGCAAACTGCCAAAGCCGTTCAAAAAACCAACCAAGCCTTAATTCATCCTTAGTCAAATACCAATAACCTATCAAGGCTTCCAAACCCGTAGCCTGTCTGTAAGTGGTAACAGGCACGGATTTAGGGTTATGCTGGCCTTTGGCATTACGCCCGCGGTGCATTACCGCATTTTCTGCTTCCGTAAATTCATCTTCAAGCAAATGAACTAAAACAGCCTGGGTTTTGGCGCAAACCAAACCCACTGCCGCCTTGTGCATATCATTAACTTTATAAATACCCTTTTCCAAAAGATGCTGCCTTACCGCCAGCTCATAAACCACATCTCCTATATAAGCCAGGGTAAGGGAGGGCAATAATTCAGGACGTTCACTCATCAAATCCGTAACAGGCATTTTATACCCTCTTCCAGCGTACACCATCCGCTCCGTCTTCCAGCACTATGCCTATGGCTTTTAGGCTGTCGCGTATAGAATCCGCAGTAGCCCAATCCTTTTTGGTACGGGCATCCTGGCGTATCTTAATGATTACTTGCATAAGCTCTTCGCTCAAACCATCATCTGCTTGGGTTTTTACTGCAAAAGCGCCTATTACACTATCAAAAGCGGTAAACAAAGCTTTGGCTTCCGCCAAAACTTTAGGCTCAGCACCTTTAGCATTACTGTTCACAGCCTTGCAAAAATCAAATACCGCCGCAATAGCCAAAGCCGTGTTGAAATCGTCATTCATGGCATTTTCAAAACCATCCTTAGCAGTTTGCATGGCCTCAAGCAAGGCAGTACCGGCAGCTTTATCTGTACCACCGCCATTGGCTATGGCATTATCTAAAAATGCTATGGAATTACGAATCCTGCCCAAGCTTTTAGCTGCAACTTCCAGCTTTTTATCATCAAAATCAATAGGGCTCCTGTAATGAGTACTCAAAAGATAAAAACGCACTACATCACCGGAAAATTTATTTAATATATCCCTGAGCAGGAAAAAGTTATTAAGAGATTTGGACATTTTTTCCTGATTCACCGTAATAAAACCGTTATGAAGCCAATAACGCACAAAATTGCAGCCGCAAGCGGCTTCACTTTGTGCTATCTCATTTTCATGGTGCGGAAAAATCAGGTCAGCACCGCCGCCATGGATATCAAAATCATCACCCAAATATTTATGGCTCATTGCGGAACATTCAATATGCCAACCGGGGCGTCCCATGCCCCAAGGGCTTTGCCAGGCAGGTTCTCCGGGTTTAGCGGCTTTCCAAAGCGCAAAATCCATAGGGTCGCGCTTAATATCGCCAACCTCCACACGAGCACCTGCTTTCATATCCTCAATATCCCTGCCCGAAAGCTTGCCGTAATCCGCAAATTTGCTTACGGAATAGTATACATCGCCTTCCGCTTCATAAGCATAGCCGTTATCTATAAGCTTCTGCACTATATCTATAATATCCGCCATATGCTCGGTAACTTTAGGGTGAATATCAGCCTTCATCACGTTAAGAGCTGCTACATCCTCAAAATAAGCGGCTATATATTTTTCCGCAACGGCGGCGGCGGTAATACCTTCCTCCTTGGCACGGTTAATTATCTTGTCATCAACATCCGTAAAATTCTGCACATAAGTAACCTGCTGACCCTGATAAATAAAATAACGTCTTATAGCATCAAACACAACAATGGGGCGGGCATTGCCCAAGTGGATATAATTATAAGTGGTAGGGCCGCAAACATATATGCTTACTTTGCCTTCCTCCCTGGGTACAAACTTTTCCTTCCTGTTGTTCATGGTGTTGTAGACTGTTATATTCATATTAGCCTCCTCCTATAGTTCAAAGCCTAATGCTTTAGCTGCCTTTTGCAGGCGAATATTCATAATTTCCCTGCCCATCAGCGCCGCCAGTTTATCAATATCGGGTCCGTGCTGATTCCCTGTTAAAGCAATGCGTACGGGCATGAATACCTGTGCGCCACCCAAGCCCAGCTCTTTACGGATCTGCTTCAATGCGGTTTTTACCGTTTCGGGTTTTACTTCATCTGCCAAGGCCATTTTAGCATAAAACAGCTTCAAAACCTGTGCTACCGTTGCTTCCGCCATTACTGCTTTGGCTTCTTCAGTCATGGGTTCAGCTTCCTCACCCATAAACAAAGGCAGAAAATTTCTGATTTCATTAAAGGTGTTTATATGGTTGGCAAAAGTCATGCAAACCAATCCCAAGCGTTCACCTTCTATGCCTAAGTCTTTGAGATACGGTGCAACATACTTCACCAGTTCTTCAATAGGCAGTTTACGCAAATACTGGCCGTTAATCCATTTCAGCTTTTCAATATCAAATACAGCGGGGCGCTTGCTTACTCTATCCATAGAAAATGCTTTTACCAAATCTTCTATAGTGAATATTTCTTCTTCACCTTCGGGAGCCCAGCCTAACAAGGCCAAAAAGTTCACCAAAGCCTCCGGCAGGTAACCCTCTTTTTGATAAGCTACTACGGAGGTTGAACCATGACGTTTGCTCATTTTGGTTCTGTCTGTACCTAAAATTAAAGATATATGCCCAAATATGGGGGGTTCCCAACCCAATGCCTGATAAACAGCAATTTGCCTGGGTGTATTGGAAAGGTGTTCCTCACCGCGCAAAACATGGGTTATACCCATTAGGTGATCATCCACCACTACAGCAAAATTATATACGGGTATACCGTCGGACTTTACTATAACAAAATCACCTATACCATCTCTTTCAAAGCTTACCTGGCCGCGTACCATATCTTTTACTACTATAGGCTCACCTTCATCCACCCGCAGGCGGATAACAGGCTTGATCCCTGCCGCATCTTTGGCTGCCTTTTCCTCTGCCGTCAAATTACGGCAACGCCCTGAATAATTGGGCATTTCACCTTTGGCAAGCGCAGCCTGCCTTTCCGCCTCTATTTCTTCTTCCGAGCAATAGCAATAATAAGCCAGCCCCTTTTCCAACAAAATTTGGGCTGCTTCCTTATAGGTTTCCAAGCGTTCAGTTTGACGATAAGGCATACAAGGGCCGCCAATATCTATGCCTTCATTCCAATCTATACCCAGCCAGTGCAGGGATTCTTTAATGTTCTTTTCACTTTCCAGGGAAGACCGCTCCAAATCAGTATCTTCAATACGTACCACAAAATCCCCGTTATTTTGTTTGGCGTACAAATAATTGAACAATGCGCTTCTGGCACCTCCTATATGCAAAGGGCCTGTAGGACTGGGCGCAAAACGTACTCTTACTTTAGACATTATTTTTCCTCCATTATATATGCAATATTTTTTAATAATACATTAAGTCTTTTAATTATATCATTACAAACAGCCATTATAAAGGTTTTTTACAAATTTTTTCCTTATTAAAGGGCATTTTAGCTGTATTTTGCCCTTAATTAGCCAAAATAAAACTATCAATAATTTAACTTGATTTACCTTGTTATAAAGTTTAAAATAAAAACATGACATAATAAAAACAGAAAGAGGTATATAAACGTGGTTTCTTCTAAAAGCCGTTTGGTAGCATTGCTGTTATGCGTTTTTTTAGGATATTTGGGTATTCACCGTTTTTATGCAGGCAAAATAGGCACAGGTATACTTTGGTTGCTTACAGGTGGCATTTTCGGTATAGGTGCACTTGTGGACTTAATATTAATAGCCTGCGGCACCTTCAAGGATAATGAAGGCAAGCTGATTTCGGATTGGCAATGTTGAATAAATAAAAAAGCACACCTAAAGGTGTACGGATATAACAAACTATTAGTATTATTCCTGAGCGCAGTGAAGAATCTTTATAAATACCCTTCACTGCGTTCAGTAATATTATCACAGCTATTTTTATTATAAAATAACCCCAAAGTATGTTTAGCTAAAAGCTCATGTTTTTCATGAATATTTTTTGAAAATCATCATCCGTACTTAAATCTATATGTTGAGCGGTTTCGCCTATACGCAAAGCCTTTGCCCATTCTTCAGCGCTTAACAGTGCTTTTTTTGCGCCCGCTAACGCTCCGTTACCAATGGCTTTGATTTTTGCCACAGGTACATCGGGCAATAAGCCTATGTTTATTGCTGCCTGCGCATCAATGTGGCTGCCAAAGGCTCCCGCTAATACTATCTCATCTAAATCATTTACTGTAAGACCGGCATTTTTCAATAATATTTCAATACCTGCTGCCATAGCACCCTTGGCAAGCTGAATCTCCCTAATATCCTTTTGGGTAAGCACAACCGGTTTCAAGGCATCATGCTCACCGGGTAATACCAACACAAATTCCATACCTCGAGATCCCTTTTGCAGCCTTCTTGCCAAATGAGCAGGCAAATCATCAGGATACGCAAAACGGCCGCCTTTTTCAACAATACCACCTTCTAAAAAAGCAGAGGCCGCAGCTATAAGGCCGCTGCCGCAAATACCC
Source organism: Peptococcaceae bacterium UBA4997 (assembly GCA_002398485.1). Classification (GTDB taxonomy): domain Bacteria; phylum Bacillota; class Dehalobacteriia; order UBA4068; family UBA4997; genus UBA4997. The sequence goes on from DGYV01000012.1 coordinate 5,813, forward strand.
ACGGCAGGCTCGGAACCAATAACAGAGCAAGCTATTTGTTCAACATCCTCATTGTATTTTACATCACTTATTGCTCCCGGCACTCCGCGCATGCCCATTTGAATCTGCATGCCTTCAAAAGCAGGGCCTGCGGCTGCGGAAGCCACCAAAATTTTACCATCTACAGCAAGCATTATCTCACCGTTCGTACCAATATCCACCGCTAAAACCTTGCCTTTTTTTACTGCCAAGTTTTCAGCAAGCAATACTCCAACCGTATCACCGCCTACATAACCCGCAATATTGGGCAAAAGCCTTACTTTAGCAAAAGGGTTTACATTCAAACCTGCCATTTTAGCAATCAATTCAGGTGCTGCCTTAAATTTAGGCTCAAAGGGATAATGACCCAAAGATTCAGGGTCAATGCCCAAAAATAAGTGGCTCATTACCGTATTGCCCGCTAAAACTACTTCTTTAATATCCTTAGGCACAACTTCAGCACGTTCGCACAAACCCTTAAGCAAATTATTTAATGCGCATAAAACCGCGTTTTGCAAACCGGAAAGCCCTTCCTCACCATTTTCTGCCACATATTCGATACGCGAGATCACATCTGCCCCAAAAGAGCGCTGTGCATTGCCTAAGCTGGCACTTTTCAAAACCTTACCGCTTTGAAGATCCACAATTTGAGCAGCCAAGGAAGTTGTGCCAATATCTATTACCACACCGTAACCTTCACGGGGAGTAAACTCAATATCCTCGCTTGCAGGTATTTCCTCCAAGGCTATGCCTTCCCGCATGGGTGCATCAATTACCAGACGATCGCTTAAAGAGTGCCTTTGGCACATCAAGAAAAAACCGGTTGCCCTTTCATTAACACTGAGCACTTCCTCTTCTACTTCGGTAATAGGGCTTAAAGCGCCACTTATAAGGCGCGCCTTGCACTTACCGCAAGTACCTTTGCCGGAACAATCACCTACAGGATCCTGCCCCGCTTCCCTCAAACCTGCTAAAATATCCTTATTATCATCGATTTGCCAAACAACTTCCTGATCATATAAAAAACTTACAAAAACCATTTCCATCCTCCTATGCTTTTTCTTCTATCAAAACTACACTTTGGCTGGCTATACCCAAACCCTCACCAACAAAACCCAGTCCTTCGGTAGTTGTTGCTTTTACATCTACACAATCTACATTCAAAGCCAGTGCTTTGGCAATATTTAAACGCATATTTTCAATATGGGGTGCCATTTTAGGCTTTTGGGCAACGATTATACTGTCTATATTTACTATAACATAACCGGCGGCGGCAATTTTTTTCCCTACCAAGGCCAAAAGCTTTAGGCTATCCGCACCCTTATAAGTAGGGTCGGTATCGGGAAAGTGCTTGCCTATATCACCCAAGGCGGCAGCCCCCAAAAGGGCGTCGCTGATGGCGTGCAAAAGCACATCGGCATCACTGTGCCCCAATAAACCTTTTGCATAAGGAATATCCACACCGCCCAACACCAAAGCCCTTCCCTCTACCAGACGGTGAACATCATAACCTATACCAACACGCATTTTATTTATTTGCCCCCCTGCTTTCCAAAATCAATTCCGCTAAGCGTAAATCTAAAGGAGTGGTGATTTTAAGGTTATCCTTTCGCCCCTCAACAATCAAAACCTTGCCGCCAACTTCCTCTACCAGCTGGGAATCATCAGTAGCGGTTTCATTGCCGGCTTCATAAGCCCGCAAAAGTTTT
>DGYV01000012.1:7731-8117 GCA_002398485.1 Peptococcaceae bacterium UBA4997
CAAAAGTTTTGTAAACGCAAAAACCTGTGGGGTCATTGCTCCCCACAGTTCTTTGCGTTCCAAACTTTTTTTTACAGATATATCTTCGGACTGCTTTATGCTGTCCTGCATTGGGTAAGCCAAAATAGCCCCATCCGCTGATTCCGCTGCATAAATAACTTTGACCAAATCCTCCTCGGTTAAAAGCGGACGAGCACCATCATGCACAGCTACAAGATCCGTCTTTTCCTCAACAAAAGCAAGCGCATTTTTTACAGATTCATAACGGCTGTTACCACCCTTAACAATAAGACCTGCCTTACTTATACCATATTTAGCTACAATTTCGGCAGCTTTAGCTTCCTGGCCCTCAGCAGCTACTATGATTATATTTTTGATTAAGGGGC
>DGYV01000012.1:8260-13153 GCA_002398485.1 Peptococcaceae bacterium UBA4997
ACTATGATTATATTTTTGATCAAGGGGCTTCTCTGGAAAAGTTTTAAAGCATACAGCAAAACAGGGTATCCTTTTAACTCCAAGTACACCTTGTTTATATTGACGCCCATGCGTGTACCCTTACCTGCCGCAACTACTATAGCGCAGACATTCACCGTAAAATCCCCCAAAAAATCAATTATTTTTGATTTCACCCTGCGGACGCACAAAAATCATTCTGCCTGCCGCAGTTTGCAATACACTAGTAACTTCCACGCCAATGGTTTTGCCTATATAGCTTTTACCGCCTTCAACTACTATCATGGTACCATCGTCCAAATAAGCAACACCCTGTGCCTGCTCCTTACCTTCTTTTATAACATCTACCACCATCTGCTCTCCTGGCAGTACCACAGGCTTTACAGCATTGGAAAGCTCATTGATGTTTAGCACAGGAACCCCATGTACCTGGGCCACTTTGTTAAGGTTAAAATCATTGGTAAGTACCGTACCCCCCAAATCCTGTGCCAAGCGAACCAGCTTGCTGTCTACTTCCAGAATATCGGGATAATCCGCATCACTGATAACCACACGTTCACCAAAATCCTTACGCAAACGGTTTAAAATATCCAAACCCCTGCGCCCGCGATTCCTTTTCAATAAATCGGCAGAATCGGCTATGTGCCTTAATTCATCCAGCACAAAACCAGGAATCACCAAAGTACCCTCCACAAAACCGGTACTGCAAATATCTGTGATCCTGCCATCTATTATAACACTGGTATCAAGTATTTTGGGTCTATCGGCAGTTAAACCGGAAACAGACTTATTAAGCTTATCTTTACGGGCTATAGAACCCAAAAGAGAAGCTATCTCTCCACGTTTGCGGTAAGCCAAAACCATACTGGCATAGGATAAAAATATAATAGCTACAAAACCTAAATACGGCCCTATAACATTTATTTTAGTTAAAACCGTATTTAATAAAGAGGCAATAATCAAGCCTAAAATAAGTCCTAAAACTGCGCAGGAGATATCCAAAATCGGCATTTTTAATAAACGCGCATAAAAATTGTTGGCTAATTTTTTCAGCCAGTTAATAAGCGGCGGTGTAAACCACCAAGTAAAAATGAAACACATTAAAGTAGTAATAATAATAGCAGCCCAGCGTTCAGAAGGATCCAAATTTACGGAAAAAACAAAGGTCGCCCAAAAACCGCCCCCTGCCGCTAAAATACTTATCAATACACAAATTACCCTTTGCATCATCTCACCCCCTTTCAAAAAGTATTATTATTTTAATAATAACCACGCAGAAGAAATTTTGCAAGCAAAACCTGCAAAATTTCTATAAATTATTGATAACAATAAAGGGTTTAAGCCTGTGCATCAGGGGCATCTTCTACTCCTTTAAAGATAAGTTCAAGTTTTTCCATAACACCATCAGCGTTTTCGTTCCTTACCAAAACAAGCTCGCTTACTAAAATATCCTTTGCCTGATCCAGTAAGCGTTTTTCACCGCTGGAAAGAGTTTTAACAATGTCACGCAGGCTCAAATTACGCACTACCTCCGCAACTTCATAAATATCACCCGATTTAAGCTTATCCATATTCAAACGATAACGGTAATTCCATTTCTCAACCATAGGGCTTTCAGGGCCCTTGAGCACTTCTATTACACTCGCTACCTCATCTTCTTTTATAACGTAGCGAATACCCATGGCATTAGCATTATCTAAAGGCACCAATACCTTCATACTGCTTGTTGGAATAGCCAAAACATAGTAATGTTTTTCCTCACCAAGCACTACCCTTTTTTCTATTGCCTCTATAACACCTGCTCCATGCACAGGGTAAACAACTTTATCTCCTATTTGAAACATATTGCACCCCCCAAAACCTTTATATGAATATTTTAACAAAAAAAGGGGCAATAGTCAAATTAAAATAATTAATTTTATCACAAGGCTTGTGTAATGTCAATATTTTTTCTTCTGTATACTGGATTTTTAAAATAATCCTTCATTGGTTTATTAGCATATTACACGCCAATTGACATATCCTTTGATAATTGTTATGATTAAATCCAAGGCTATTTTGTGTAAGTTTATATGTAAAGGAAAGCAGTATATGATAATAATGATTGTAGACGGCCAGGGCGGCGGCATAGGCAAAGCCTTGGTGGAAAAATTGAGCCGAGCCCTTGCCAAAAACGAAAAATGTGAAATAGTTGCCGTTGGCACCAATTCCATAGCTACAGCCGCCATGATAAAAGCAGGGGCTTTAAGTGCTGCCACAGGTGAAAACGCGGTAATTTACAATGCCGCCCGAGCCCACATTATAGCGGGTGCAATTGGCATTATTTCCGCAAATTCCATGCTTGGAGAATTGAGCCCCAAAATGGCAGAAGCTATAGGCACTAGCAAAGCCGTTAAAATTTTGATTCCCTTGAACCGCTGCAATTTACAGGTAGTTGGTACGGAAAACACTACATTACCGCAAAAAATAGATGAAGCAGTAAAAAACATACTTGAATATATAAAATAAAAAAGGCGCTGAACGCCTTTTTTTAATACAAAAAAATAAAAATATCTTATAATCAAAAATTATACATATCCAAACAAGTCTTAAATAAAGCCATTTTTTAAATCAAACCCATCTTGTAAAGGGCATCACTTACACCGTCTGCTTTTTCAACATTGGTATCACAAAAATCCAGCGCCTTATTCGCTCTTTCCTTAGGTATTACGGCCTTGTTGAAACCCAGTTTGGCCGCTTCCTTTAAACGGCGTTCTAACTGCCCTGCCTGGCGTATTTCACCCGTAAGGCCCACTTCACCAACTACCACCAAGCCGGCGGGCAAAGCCTTTTCCTTATAGCTGCTCACAATAGCGGCAGCCACCGCTAGATCGATGGCAGGGTCATCCACCTTTAAGCCGCCCGTTAAATTAACATAAATATCCTGCTCCTGCAAGCGTATGCCAACCTTTTTTTCCAGTACCGCCACAATAATGAGCAGGCGGTTATAATCAATGCCTGAAGCCAGCCTGCGCGGATTACCGAAATTGCTGGGGCTTGCCAGAGCCTGAACCTCTAAAAGTACAGGACGGCTGCCCTGCATAACACAGCCCACTGCGGAACCGGCCACATTTTCGCCCCGTTCCGCCAAAAAAACTGCGGAAGGATCATTGAGTGGAAGCAGTCCTTCACCCGTCATTTCAAAAACACCTATTTCATTGGTAGAACCAAACCGGTTTTTGACAGCCCTTAAAAGCCTTAAAGCTCCTGAGCGTTCACCTTCAAAATATAATACCGTATCCACCATGTGTTCCAAAACCCTGGGGCCTGCTAAAGTACCTTCTTTGGTAACATGACCAACCAAAATAACACTTATACCGCATTCCTTGGCTAAATTCAAAAGCATGGCTCCACACTGCCGCACCTGCGATACACTGCCCGGGGCGGAAGCAAGCTCAGGCAGGAATACGGTTTGAATAGAATCCACTATCAACACTTTTATTTTTTGTTTTTTGGCATGGTAAATTATAAGCTCCAAGTTATTTTCCGCAAGTAGCAAAAGATGGCTTTTCAATGCGCCCAGCCTTTCAGAACGCATTTTTACCTGAGGAGAAGATTCCTCGCCCGAAACATAAAGTACATCGCCTTGATGTTGGGAAAGTATAAGCGCCATTTGCAAAAGCACCGTACTTTTGCCTATACCGGGTTCACCGCCCAAAAGCACCAAAGAACCGGGAACCAAACCGCCCCCCAAAACCCCGTCCAGCTCCGGCATACCCGTAATAAGCCGTTCTACGGGAGTTAAGTCTACCTGGCTCAAGCTTTGTGGCAAGTTATCGCTCTCTACCCTTAAAGTAGCCGCTATAGGCTCTTCCTTTTCTTCAAGCATTGTATTCCACTCACCGCAGCCGGGGCATTTGCCCTGCCATTTTATGCTCACAGTACCACAGCTTTGACAAACATATACCTGTTTTGGTTTTGCCATATTTTAAGCCTCTTTCTTGCAAACTTTAATGGTAATTCGTTATTTTCAGTCTCTTTTCCTGCCTTGAGCTTGCTCAAGTGATTTTTAACCCAAAACGGGCTTGCCCAAAGGAGCATCCACAAACGCTTCTTATAAGCATAAGCCCGTTTTTTATTTGGTTACAGCTAAATTTAACTGCCTGTATAGTTTTATTTACCCTCTTTTGATACTTTTGATTCTTTATTTTTTTCGGCAGTTTTCGCTCCCTTTAGCTTACGGAAAGCCAGTTTTTCATTTTCCCCATAGCATTCCACACTGTCGCCTTCAGTAAATTCGCCGGCAAGCAAGGCTTCTGCCAAGTGATCTTCCACCATCGAAAGAATAGCTCTTCTTAAAGGCCTGGCTCCATAAACATCATCATAACCGGCTTTAGCCAAATGCGCTATTGCTTCATCCGTAAGGGTCAATGCAATACCTTGTTCAGCTACCCGTTTCACCAAGTCTTTAGCCATCAAAACGGCTATTTGCTTGATTTCCTCAGCACTCAAGCTGTGGAATACGATAATATCATCAATACGGTTCAGAAATTCAGGGCGGAAAGTAGTTTTTAGGCTTGCCAAAACCCTTTCTTTCATCTTTTCGTATTCGTTTTTAGCTGCTTCCTTAGCGCTATCGGAAGTACCGAAACCCATAGCGCTGTTTTTCAAGGTGCTAGCTCCTAAGTTGGAAGTCATTATGATAACAGTATTACGGAAATCCACAGTCCTGCCCTTACCATCCGTCAAACGTCCATCTTCCAAAAGCTGCAACAGCATATTGAAAACATCGGGGTGCGCTTTTTCTATCTCATCCAAAAGAATAACACTGTAAGGCCTACGGCGGATAGCTTCGGTAAGCTGGCCACCTTCATCATAGCCAACATAACCGGGAGG
>DGYV01000070.1 GCA_002398485.1 Peptococcaceae bacterium UBA4997
CAGCAAGGATTTGCGCGCCTATACCATAATCCCTAATATCAGCAGGAAAACCCAAAGCCAAATTGGCTTCTACTGTATCCATACCTTGATCTTGCAGGGCATAGGCCTTGATTTTGTTGATAAGCCCAATGCCGCGTCCTTCCTGCCTCATATAAAGGAGTACGCCTTTACCTTCGGCTTCAATTTTTTGCATTGCGGAGATAAGCTGTTCGCCGCAATCACATCTTAAAGAACCAAAGGTATCGCCGGTAAGGCATTCAGAATGTACACGGATTAAAACAGGTTTGCCATCTGCAACATCACCCTTTAGCAAGGCAACATGATGTTCGCCGCTTAGCATATCTTCATAGCCAATAAGGGTAAAATTACCGTATTTAGTTGGGAATATAGCCTGGGTAGCTTGTTTTACAAAAACTTCTCTGTGCTTACGGTAGGCTATCAGGTCCGCAATGGTAATGATTTTTAAATTATGTTGTTTTACAAATTCCATTAGCTCAGGTACTCTGGCCATGGTGCCATCATCATTCATGATTTCACAAATAACACCTGCGGGATAAAGCTGGGCCAGCTTTGCCAAATCTACCGCGGCTTCGGTATGTCCTGCTCTTTTTAAAACTCCGCCTTTTTTAGCTGCCAAGGGGAAAATGTGGCCCGGCCTTCTGAAATCAACCGTAGTGGCACCGGGGTCTAAAACTTTTAAGACGGTTTGGGCTCTTTCAAAAGCTGATATGCCTGTAGCTGCTTCAGCAGAGTCTATCGATACAGTAAATGCTGTTTGCTGAGACTCTGTATTTTTAGTTACCATAGGTTCAATGCTCAATTCCTGTAGCCTTTGGCCCGCAACCGGCATACAAATCAGCCCTCGGCCATGCTTGGCCATAAAATTTACGGCTTCGGGGGTTACTTTTTCTGCTGCTATTATCAGATCGCCTTCGTTTTCTCTGTTTTCATCATCTACCACTACAATCATCTTGCCGTTTTGGATGTCTGTAATGGCTTCTTCTATAGTATTGAATTTATACATTTTTACCTCCTTAACTTTTTTAATAAAATTTACATAAAGCCGTTTTCAAGCAAAAAAGCTGTATCCATGTTTTTTGGGGTAGGATGCTGCGGTAAAATACCCATGAATTTTTCAACATATTTGCCTAACATATCAGCTTCCAAATTAACCATATCTCCAACCTGTTTTTTTAAAAGAGTAGTTTGAGAACCTGTATGAGGTATGATAGATACTTTAAAAACAGTATCGTCTGTATAAGCAACGGTAAGGCTTATGCCATCGATGGCTACAGAGCCTTTGAAGATGATATACTTTAGAATATTAGGCGGTGCTGCAATGGTTAGCCAAACCGCATTTGCTTCTTTGCTAAAAGCTTGTATAGTACCGGTACCGTCAATATGTCCGCTTACTATGTGTCCGCCCAACCTATCACCCAGGCGCAGCGCTCTTTCCAAATTTATTTGCGATCCTGCTGTAAGACCATTTAAATTTGTTTTACGCATGGTTTCGGTCATTACATCTACTGTAAAGGTATTACCTCTAAAGGAGGTTACGGTAAGGCAAATACCGTTTACCGCTATACTATCACCTAATTGCAGGCCTTCCGTTATTTTTTGCGCTTCGATACTGATAATAGCAGCATTGGCGAACCTTTTGACAAATGTTATTTCGCCTATTTCTTCTACTAAGCCTGTGAACATAGCGCACCATCCTTTCCCCGAATATAGCCTTCCAGCATAATATCATTACCAAAGTGATAAACCTGAAGTTCAGAAAGCTGAAAAGCTTCTTCCATAAGTTCTTTGCCATGGCCGCCCACAGCAGTTTTGGCATTGGCTCCACCGATGATTTTAGGGGCTATGAATACGTTTAATTTATCCACAATACCTTGGTTCAAAGCGGAATAATTCAAGGTACTGCCGCCTTCCAGAAGAACACTATCTATTTTTTGTTCGCCCAAAGCCTGCATCAGAAATTTTAAGTCTACACCGTTATCCAGAAGAGGTGTTGTGATTATTTGTGCGCCTTTTTGCTGTAAGGACTTTATTTTAGTTTTTTCTGCTTTTTCGGTAGTAGCTATAATAGTGGGTGCTTCAGATTCCAAATTCAAAACCTTTGCTTCTAACGGTATTTTGGCAGTACTGTCTACAATTATGCGGGCAGGGTCTTTGCCTTTTTTATTTTCTAACCTTGTTGTAAGCATGGGGTCATCATAAAGCACGGTGCCAATACCTACCATGATTCCTGAAACCTTATGCCTAAGCCAATGTACTTGTTTTCTGGCAAGCGCTCCCGTTACCCATTTGGAATCACCGCTAAAGGAAGCAATTTTTCCATCCAGCGTCATAGCTGTTTTCATTATGCAAAAAGGAGAGTGGGTGGTAATATACTTAAAGAAAATTTCATTGAGCCTGCAGCATTCCTGTTCCATAACTCCTATAATTACTTCAATACCATTTTCTTTAAGAATTTTTATGCCTTTGCCTGCTACCAAAGGGTTAGGATCTAATGCTCCTACAATTACTTTTTTAATGCCTTTTTTTACGATGGCCTCAGCACAGGGAGGGGTTTTGCCATAGTGGGAGCAAGGTTCCAGGGTAACATACATTTCCGCACCTGTTACATTTTCAACAGCACTGTTAAAAGCATTTATTTCCGCATGATTGCCGCCATAAATTTCATGCCGACCTTCGCCGATAATTTGGCCGTTCTTTACTATTACAGCCCCCACCATTGGGTTTGGGTTAGTGTAGCCCGCACCTTTTTCGGCAAGCTTTATAGCTCTTTGCATATAGTTGATATTCATAGCTTTTCCTCCAATCATTCGGGCAAAAAACAAAGCCCTGAGCATAAAACTCAGGGCTTAAAAAATAAACAGGTTGATAAATGGCATATACAAAGCCAAAAATAAACACAATTTATAATCTTCTTCCATCCAGACTATACTGTCGGCTCCGGAAT
>DGYV01000018.1:0-7737 GCA_002398485.1 Peptococcaceae bacterium UBA4997
GATAACCGTACAGGCGGCTATAACCAAAACCGTTCTCAAAACAACAATAACCGCACAGGTAGTTATAACCAAAATCGTCCGCAAAATGCCGATACGCGGCAGGATAAAAGATCTTTTACCAAAGATAAGCCGCAAGACGGTCGTTTTGTGGGAAAAGATCACAACAGGGCAGGTGCTGCATCTAAGGAGAATGTGGTTCCAACTACTGAAATGCGTTATACTACAACTCCGCTTGCCAAACCTGTAAGCCGCAGGGTAGATAATGTAAACAAAAAAAGAGCAGGTTTTGACAATCCTAAAGATAAACGTCAGAACGAAAAAGTTAAAAGCGGTAAATTTGATAATAATTATAATAAATATAATCGTTATAATAAAAACAGAAAAAAACAGTTTAAAAAACAGGTTTCCATGCCTCCCGTAATTCCCAAAAAAGTTGTGATAGGTGAAACTATCATTTTGCAGGAATTGGCCAAAAGCATGAGTAAAACGGCCGCTGAGCTGATTAAAAAGCTTTTTGATATGGGTACAATGGCTACCATAAACCAAGAATTGGATTCTGATACTGCTATACTTTTAGCGGATGAATTCGGTGTAGCTGTAGAGGTACGTCAGGATAAAGCTATCGAAATCATGGAAGATGAAGAAGATGATATCAAGGAAATGAAGGAGCGTCCTCCTGTAGTTACCGTAATGGGACACGTAGATCACGGTAAAACCTCTTTATTGGATGCTATTCGTAAAACCAGTGTTACATCTACTGAAGCAGGTGGTATTACCCAGCATATAGGTGCTTATCAGGTAGAAAGCAACGGTAAAAAAATCACATTTTTGGATACACCCGGACACGAGGCCTTTACTTCCATGCGTGCCCGCGGTGCTCAGGTTACGGATATTTCCATTCTTGTAGTTGCCGCTGATGATGGCGTAATGCCGCAAACCATCGAGGCTATAAATCACTCCAAGGCTGCAGGTGTTTCCATAATAGTTGCTATCAATAAAATAGATAAGCCTGCAGCTAATCCCGATAAAGTTAAACAGGAGCTTACCGAACATGGTTTGATAGCTGAAGAATGGGGCGGTGAAACCATAATGGTTCCCGTTTCCGCTAAAACAGGCGAAGGCTTGAAGAACCTGATGGATATGATTTTGCTCGTAGCAGAGGTTGGTGAATTAAAAGCCAATTCCAAGCGTGCTGCGCGCGGTACCGTTGTTGAAGCAGAATTGGATAAGGGCCGTGGCCCTGTTGCCACCTTGCTGATCCAAAAAGGTACTTTAAGGGTGGGCGACAATATTTTGGCAGGTACTGTTTTTGGTAAAGTAAGGGCAATGTTTGATGATAAAAACCGTAAAGTCAAATCCGCAGGTCCTTCTATGCCTGTAGTAATTTTGGGCTTTTCCGAGGTTCCGCCTCCGGGTGAAATCTTTATGGTGGTAAAAGATGAAAGAGATGCACGTTATGTTGCCAATATGCAGCAGAATAAGAAAAAGGAAGAAGCCAATAATAAGTTTACCAGAGTAAGTCTTGATGACCTATTCAAGCAGATTTCCGAAGGTGAAGTAAAAGAACTTAATATAATCATCAAAGCGGACGTTCAAGGTTCTGTAGAGGCTGTTCGTCAATCTTTTGATAAACTTTCCACTGATGAGGTCAAGGTGAATATTATCCACGCAGGTGTGGGTGCTATCAAGGAATCGGATATTATGCTGGCTACAGCTTCCAATGCTATCATAATTGGTTTTAATGTTCGTCCCGATGCCCAAACCAGGAAAGCTGCGGAAATTGCAGGTGTGGATGTGCGGCTTTACCGTGTTATTTATGATGCCATCGAGGATATTAAAAAAGCTATGGCAGGCTTGCTGGATCCTGATTTCAAAGAAGTTGTGCAGGGCCATGCTGAAGTCCGTCAAATCATTAAAGTACCGAAAATTGGCTTGATTGCAGGTTCCTATGTTATAGATGGTAAAATAACACGTCAATCCGAAGTACGTATAGTACGCGACGGTATTGTAGTATTTGAAGGCAAGATCCTTTCCCTGCGCCGTTTCAAGGATGATGCCAAGGAAGTGCTTTCTGGCTTTGAATGCGGTATAGGCATTGAAGATTTTAATGACATCAAAGAAGGTGATGTATTGGAAGCCTTCATTATGGAAGAAACAAAAAGAGAATTATAAAATAAGAGCTAAAGGCCGTTTGGGGGTGTTGAAATGGTTCAATATCGTAAAAATCGCTTATCTCATGATATGAAAAAAGAAATTTCTGAAATAATCCAAAAGGAAATCAAGGATCCTCGTGTTGGTTTCGTTTCAGTTACAGCAGTAAATGTGGCTGGAGATTTGGCGGTGGCTAAAGTTTATATAAGCCACCTGGGCAGTGAAAAAAATTTAAAAGAAAGCATGGAGGCATTGAAACAAGCTTCCGGATTTATTCGTTCCCAGCTTGCCAAACGCTTTAAAACCAGAACCGTTCCCGAATTGGTTTTTGTAGTTGATGATTCTATACAGAATGGCATAAAAATAAGCCGAATTTTAGATGAATATAAGGCGGAGATTCCCGATAACCCTGAAAATGAGCAGGGGAGTGATGAGCGTGAATAACTGGCCTAAATTTTCCCATGAAGTGAGTGAAATAAAAAAGTTGGTCGGCGATACCAAACGGGCTATTATAGCAGGCCATATTGCTCCTGATGCTGATAGTATAGGTTCTGCACTGGCTTTTTATTTTGGCTTAAAACAAAAGGGCATAAAAGCACAAGTGGTATTTCAGGATGATATACCGGATAACTTGTTTTTTTTGCCCGAAGCGGGTAGCATAATTAAACCCGAGGCTATTGATAAGGAGCCCGATTTGGTTGTTATGGTTGATTGCGCTAACCAAAGCCGTACAGGTGATGGCTGGATAGATCAATACTGCGAAAAAGCTTCTGTAATTGCTATAGATCATCATTTAGTGGGTAAAATGCCTAAAGGTGTTACAATAGTTGACGAAAAAGCTGCTGCCGCCGCGGAGCTTATCTACAGGCTTTTGCTCAATTTGGGGGTTGAAATAACACCCCAAATAGCTAATTGTCTTTATGCGGGGCTTGCCAGCGATACGGGTGGTTTTATTTATAACAATACAACTTCTGAAAGCTTTGAAATTGCAGGAGAGCTTTTGGACTTGGGTGTGGATATGGAAACCATGCGCATAAACCTTTTTGAAAATCGCTCTATGCCGGGTGTAGCTGTATTGGGCTTTGCTTTAATGAATATGCGGCAAAGTGAGGATAAAAGCCTTACCTGGACTTTTGTATCTGATGAATTCAAAGCCAAGGTTAGGGCCAAATCCAAAGACTGTGATAATATAGCCAGTTATACAATGTTTCCAAACGGAGTCAAATTAGGTATTTTCTTTGAAGAAGATTTAGAGGAAGGAAAAGTAAAAATTTCTTTCCGTTCCCGTTTGGGTTATGATGTAAGCCTTTTAGCCGCCGAGTTTGGCGGTGGCGGCCATGCAATGGCCTCAGGCTGCCGTATTAGGGGCAATCTTAAAGAGATTATGCCAAAAGTATTGGCTGCCGCAAATAAATTGTTGAACAATAAATAATAAATGAGGGATATAATGGTTATGGATGGGTTTATAAATGTGGATAAACCGAAGGGTATGACATCGCATGATGTTGTAGCCATAATCAGAAAACAACTGCCCAGAAAAACCAAGGTTGGTCATACAGGTACGCTTGACCCCGATGCTACCGGGGTTTTGCCTATTTGTGTGGGGAAAGCCACACGTCTTGCCGAATATATTACGGGTTTACCTAAAACTTACTGTGGTGAGTTAACGCTTGGTGTGGTTACAGACAGCTGGGATGCTACAGGTGAAGTTTTGGCAAGCTGTGATGCATCACACATCACTTTGGCAGATGTGGAAGCTCTATTACCTAAATTCATTGGTGAAATAGAGCAAATCCCACCCATGCTTTCTGCCATAAAGGTAAATGGGCAAAAGCTTTATCAACTGGCCCGTAAGGGTGAGGAAATAGTTCGGGAGCCCCGAAAAATTACTATTTATGGTTTGGACGTGGTGAAAAGTGAATTTGGTATTAAAAATCCCAAAATACTATTCAATATAAAATGTTCAAAGGGTACATATATCCGCAGTTTGTTTTATGATATGGGTGATGCCTTGTGTGTAGGTGGGCATATGTCTGCTTTAAGACGCTTAGCGGTAGGGCCTTTTGGTATAGGAAGCAGTAACAATTTGGAAGATATAAAAACAAAGCTGATAGCATCCGAAACGGGATGTTTCTTGCCTATGAAAATGGGGGTTGACCACTTGCCTGTACTTATCATAAAAAACCCTGATAATTATGATGATGTTTTGCACGGGCGTGCTTTTAAAGTGGATTTCCCCGACACGCCAATTTGCCGTATTGAAACTGCCGATGGTATTCTTGCAGGTATTGCAAGTGTTGAAAATGGGTGTGTTTTAATCAATAAAATGCTGTTGTCTGTTGAAAAAGCTGATAATTAGGGTGGTAATATGCATATAGCTGATGATTTTAAAAAATTACCGCATGATAACAAATATAAATCTGTAGCTCTGGGCAATTTTGATGGCGTACATGCCGGGCATCGTGAGCTTATTTTGGCTATGCATGAAGCAGCCAAAAAAAATAACGGTTACAGCATAGTGCTTTCCTTTGTACCTCATCCTCTGCAGATATTAACGGGTAAAAGCCCCAATATGCTTACGGCGCAAAGTGAAAAAGAGCTTTTGGTGGCTGCTTTAGAGGTAGATTATTTTGTGCGTTATCCTTTTACCTTTGAAATTGCGGATTTGAGCCCTGAAACTTTTATAAAGGAAATACTTATAGATGGTCTAGGCGCTAACCATGTTTTTGTTGGTTTTAATTTCAGTTTTGGCAAAAAGGCCTTGGGTACGCCCGAAGTTTTGCAGGAAATTTGTAGTTCTTACGGTTGTGAAGTAACCATAATGCCGGCTGTACGTTCCAAGCATGGTATTGTGAGCAGCAGCCTTATTCGTAAGGAACTGTATGAGGGTGATGTGTTGACAGCCAACTATTTATTAGGTTACAGCTATTATATGAAGGGTATTGTGGTTGGGGGCAAACGTTTGGGCAGGCAGCTTGGCTATCCTACTGCCAATGTGGCTTTTCGTAAGGAAGCCCAGCTTCCCGCATATGGTGTTTATGCGGCTATTTTGGAAACCGAAAACGGAGACTTTTTGCAGGCCATAGTGAATGTTGGTATAAGGCCTACAGTGGATGATGATTTGAAGCCAAGCCTGGAAGCATATTGTTTTGATTTTGACGGTAATTTATATGATAAATGGGTTACCGTTCATTTTGTGGAAAGAGTACGCTTTGAAAAGAAATTTGCCAGCAAGGATGACTTGGTGGAACAGATACAAAAAGATTGTTTGGTAGCCAGAGATATTATGTCAAGAAAGGATTTACCGAAATTATTTTCGCAAATTACTTGCGCAAACCAGATAGATGTTATATAATAACCTTTGCTGAACCATGGCTCGGGTTTTGGCTGCTCCGGCCTTACCTTAGCTATTGGGGATAATAAAAATTTTTAGGAGGATGTAAAATGGCATTAAGCACAGAAAAGAAAACAGAAATAATCGGTAAGTTTAAAACTCATGAAGGTGATACCGGCAGCCCGGAAGTACAGATAGCTCTTCTTACTCAAAGGATATTGGATTTGACGGAGCATATGAAGGCTCATAACAAAGACTTCCATAGCCGTCGTGGTCTTTTGAAACTGGTAGGTCAGCGCCGTGGTTTGTTGAATTATCTTCGTAAAACAGATGTTGACCGTTACAGAACGCTAATTAATACTTTGGGCTTAAGAAAATAATTCAATATTTTGGTGTTATATTAAATTAAGTAAGCATTATAAGTAAGTTTTTAAAAAAATAAACAAATAAATAAAGTTTAGTCAGACCCTCGTTCAGTTTTATATTGAACGAGGGTTTGATAGTTTACGGCATATACAGGCTGCTCTTTATTATAATACCAATCATATTTATCTGTAAATCGATGAATATTTTTAAATTCCCAATATGAAATTTAGTTAGTATTTTGTTTTTTATCCAACAAGATAGTAAATTCTATAATAGAATTGTTTGTTAAAGTTTTAAATTCTATTTATAATCTGACTAAAAGCAGGAAAAAGTATATATATTGCAGAAATTATAAAAGTTGCAAATAATAAAAGCGAAAAGATAAAAATTTAGGAGGACATTATGACAAATGTACTAAGAAAGAGTATTGAAATTGCCGGACGTACGCTTACACTGGAAACAGGACGTATGGCCAAACAGGCAAGCGGTGCTGTTTTTGTCAAATACGGCAAAACCAATGTGCTGGCAACAGCTACGGCATCCCTTGAACCAAGAGATGGAATAGATTTTTTTCCGCTTACCGTTGATTATGAAGAAAAAATGTATGCCGTGGGCAAAATTCCCGGTGGCTTTATCAAAAGAGAAGGCAGAGCCACTGAAAAAGCTATTTTATCCTCACGCTTGATAGACCGTCCCGTAAGGCCATTGTTTCCCAAAGCCTATCGTAATGATGTACAAATAGTAACTACAGTTTTATCGGTAGATCAGGATAATCCGCCCGAAATTACGGCTATGGTGGGTGCATCAGCCGCTTTGCATATTTCTCATATACCTTTTGGTGGCCCTATAGCAGGTGTTGTTGTTGGTATGGTAGATGGCGAATTTGTAATTAACCCAACTGTTGCACAAAAAGAAAAAAGCACTATGCATATGGTGGTTGCAGGTACTGCTGATGCTATTATGATGGTGGAAGCAGGGGCACAGGAGGTTCCCGAAGCCACGATTTTGGATGGTATTATGTTTGCTTTTGAGGAAATAAAGCGTATTGTTGCTTTTATTGAAGAATTCCGCGCTGAAGCATTGGCTTTGGGCTTAGCAAAAGAGAAATTAGTTTTTGAAGCAAACACACTTAATGCCGAAACTGAAAAAGCTGTACGTGATTTTGGTTTTCAAAAGCTTAATGATGCGATACATCATTGTGCCGTAAATAAATTGGATAAGAAAACCCGTGAAGCTCTTTTGGATAACTTAAAAGCTGAAATCGCCGAAGCTTTCAGTGGAGAAGAATATGCTGAAGAGCGGGCTGTTATCCACAAAGCGATAGACAGCATGGAAAAAGAAGCATTCCGCATTATGATAGCCCGTGATAAGCTTAGGATAGATGGCAGGTCCATCACTGAAGTGCGTCCTATTACCTGTGAAATAGATGTTTTAGATTGTGTGCATGGTTCCGCATTGTTTACGCGTGGACAAACCCAGGTTTTGAATGTGCTTACACTTGGTACTATAAGTGATGAGCAGCATTTGGATGGTTTGGGCTTAGAAACAGGCAAGCGTTATATGCACCACTATAATTTCCCGCCCTTCAGCGTTGGTGAAACCCGCCCTATGCGCGGACCCGGCCGCAGAGAAATAGGCCATGGTGCTTTGGCGGAAAGAGCCTTGGAACCGGTGATCCCTTCTGTGGATGATTTCCCGTATACCTTACGTTTGGTTTCGGAAGCTATTGAATCCAATGGTTCTACCTCTATGGCCAGTGTTTGCGGTTCCACACTTTCATTGATGGCTGCAGGTGTGCCTATAAGTGCCCCTGTTTCCGGTGTTGCAATGGGGCTTATAACTGATGGCGAAAATATGACTATTCTTACAGATATTCAAGGCATGGA
>DGYV01000018.1:7916-8245 GCA_002398485.1 Peptococcaceae bacterium UBA4997
ATTCAAGGCATGGAAGATTTCCTGGGTGATATGGATTTCAAAGTTGCAGGTACTGAAAAAGGTGTTACAGCTATTCAGATGGATATTAAAATTGCCGGTATCAACAAAGATATTTTAACTGAAGCTTTGGCACAGGCGCATGAAGGCAGAATGTTTATTATGGGCAAAATTTTAGAAGCTATTAATGCACCCAGAGCCGAGCTTTCCGAATATGCTCCCAGAATCATCCGTACCACTGTTCATCCTGATAAAATCCGTGAAGTTATCGGCAGCGGCGGCAAGGTTATTAAGAAAATAATTGAAGAAACCGGTGCTCAAATAGATATTGA
>DGYV01000018.1:8466-15427 GCA_002398485.1 Peptococcaceae bacterium UBA4997
AAAAGGCGAAGCAGCTTTGGAAATCATTGAAAGCATTGTTGAAGAACCTGAAATGGGTAAAATTTATGAAGGCAAAGTTGTAAAAATTATGGATTTTGGTGCCTTTGTGGAAATCATTCCCGGTGTTTTCGGTATGAGCGGTAAAGAAGGTATGGTTCATATTTCTCAGCTTGATTTCAAACGTGTGGAAAAGGTTACCGATGTTTGCCAAGAAGGCGATACTATGCGTGTAAAAGTAATTGGTATAGATAACCAAAGTGGTAAGATTAAGCTGTCTCGCAAGGATGCCCTGGAAAGGTAAAGCAAACGTTTTTTGTTATAAAGGCTGAAGTGCCTGAAATGCAGATTTGTTTTAACTGATTGGTTATTTCAACTTCATAAAAAATCCTCCTTAAGCATACTTATTAGAACAAGGACTGCGAGGAGGTTTTTTTATGCATACTATTTTTATTCCTAAACGTAATTATTTAAAAATTGCGCTGGCTTTTGCGGTTTTGCTTTTGTTGGCAGGGTTTTTTTTGTTAAATCCTGTGGCAAGTGTTATCAGTGAAAATTTAGGTGCACCTATTTACAAGGGGTCAGCGGACCAAAATAATGTTAGCTTTGCCATTAATGTGGATTGGGGAGAGGAATATATACCCAAAATGCTTGCTATATTTGAGGAAAATGAAATCAAATGCACATTTTTCCTTACAGGGCGCTGGGTAGAAAACAATAAAGACCTGGCTAAAGCTATTAAGGATAAAGGCCATGAAATAGGTAATCATGCTTATAGCCACACCAGCCCAAACAGCCTCAGCAAAGCAAAAAATGCAGATGAGATAACCAAAACGGCCACAGCTATAAAAGAAGCAACAGGTGTTAATACGGCTTTATATGCTCCGCCTTCAGGTGAATGTGAAGAGCAGGTATTGGCGGCCGCTTTGGAAACAGGGCACCATACTATACTTTGGTCGGTAGATACCATTGATTGGCAAAAACCTTCTCCGGAAACTATCATCAGCCGTGTTATTGTTAAGGCCGAAAGCGGTAGTATCATACTTATGCATCCCACGGAAAATACTGTGTCAGCTTTGTCTACTTTGATAAGTGAATTAAATAAAAAAAATCTTGAGATAGTACCCGTTTCGGTCAATGCCAATTTGGATATTTAAGAGGTGTATTTTGTGCCGAAAACTTTACTTGGAGTAACAATAAAAGCAATAATATTTTTTTGTGTAAGTATTCTGATCATATGCGGGTTTACAACTTCGGCTTTGGCTGGCTTGAATATAGCTGCCAAAGGGGCGGTTTTGATAGACAGTGCTACAGGTACAGTGCTCTGGGGGAAAAATGCTGATACGCCTTTACCCCCTGCCAGCACTACCAAGGTTTTTACTGCTTTAACCGCGCTTGATTTGATGCCTTTGGATCATGCCTGCCTTGTTTCTCCGCAGGCGGCCGCTGTTGGTGAATCTACCGCTGATTTGCAAGCGGGGGAGGAACTACCGCTAGCTGATTTGTTAATGGCAAGCTTAGTTAAATCAGCCAATGATGCTTGTTATGCTATAGGCGAAAATGTAGCGGGAAGCGAGAGGTTTTTCCTACATTTGCTGAATTTAAAGGCACAGGCCCTAGGCTGTTATGACAGCCGCTTTTATAATACCAACGGCTTGCCTGCCCAAGGCCATTTGGTAACACCTTATAATATGGCTTTAGCAGCCCGAACAGCCATGACCAGCCCTGTATTTAGGGAATTGGTGGCAAGCCCCACAGCTATTATGGAAAATGGTTCTCGTACCCGTTATTTAAAAAATACCAATAAACTGTTGACCATGAATTCAGAAGTCATAGGTATTAAAACAGGCACCACCAATGAAGCAGGTGCCTGCCTTGCTGCGGCCATGAAGCGTAACGGCAGAGAGGTCATAAGCGTGGTTTTCAACAGCCCGAACCGTTATGGGGAAAGCCTGCAATTGTTAAATTATGGTATAGATAATTTTATAAATATAGAATATTTGCAGGAGGGCGATGCGGTAGCTTATTATCCCGTAGAAAAGGCTGAAGCCGATGGAGTATGGCTGATTGCCGCAGGTAAAGGTGTTGCTACAGTACCTATACAAGAAAAAGAAAATCTACGGGTGGAAATAGCATGGAAGGCAAATATAGAATTGCCCATAAAAGCGGGAGAGACGCTGGCCTGGGCAAATTTGTCAGGTTCAGACGGTACTGTTTATGCAAGTGTAAATTTAGAAGCTGTAAACTCTGTTGCAAAAGAGGGAATTTGGCTTCTTTTAGAGAAACTTAAACAAAAATAAGTTATTTTAAGTTATAGGAGCGAAAAATTATTATGATAAGAAAAACTTTACTTTCGAACGGTATTCGTGTGGTTACCCAGGAAATGCCCAGTGTTTATTCGGTAACAGCAGGTATATGGGTAAATACAGGATCTGTGGCAGAGGATGAAAATCTGGCTGGAGTTTCGCATTTTTTAGAGCATATGCTTTTCAAGGGCACCCAAAATAGAACCGCTAAGGAAATAGGTGAAATCATGGAAAATGTAGGTGGACAAATGAATGCGTTTACCTCCAAAGAACATACCTGTTATTATGTAAAATGCCTTAGTGAACATTTTAACCTGGGTATGGATGTGTTGGCGGATATGTATCTTGATTCTACTTTTCCTGTAGAAGAGTTTGCCAAGGAAAAAGGGGTTATTTTGGAAGAAATAAATATGTATGAGGATACTCCCGATGATTTGGTACATGATATTTTTGCCGCTACCATGTGGCCCGAACATCCATATGGCAAATCTATAATTGGTACTGTTCAAACCGTAACTAAACTTCAAAGGGACGAAATGTATGCCTATTATCAACAGGCCTATGTTCCCGAACATACTGTTTTAGTTGTAACCGGCAATGTAAAACATGATGATGTAATAAAACAGGCGGAAAATCTATTGGGTGCCCTAAAAGGTAAATGGGACAAGCCCGAATTGCCTTTAGCCGTTCCACAAAGCGGTCAAAAATTTGTTTATAAGGATATAGAGCAGGTACATTTATGTTTTGGTGTACCGGGTTTGCCCGGTGACCACAAGGATATTTATAAAATGCATATTTTAAATAATATTTTGGGCGGTGGTGTAAGTTCACGCTTGTTTCAAGAAGCAAGGGAAGCAAGGGGGCTTACATACAGTATTTATTCTTTTAATGGGGCTATGTCCGCAGGCGGGGCTTTGGTTGCTTATGCTTCTACCAGCCCGCAAAAGGTAGAGGAAGTGGTAAAAGTAATGTCTGAACAGATGGCGCTTTTGGCTGCTAAAGGTGTAACAGAAGCAGAACTTCGCAGAGCCCAATCGCAGATAAAGGGTGCTCTTTTGATGGGCTTGGAAAATTCCAGCAATGTTATGTCTCGTTTAGGCAAGGGAGAAACCAATTACCGTAAAATTTTAAGTGTGGACGAGCTTGTTGAACTTATAATGGCTGTAAACACAGAGGATGTTCAGAATATGGCAAAGCAGTTGTTTCAAAAGGATAAGCTGGTATTTACCCAGGTTGGAGCCAAAGAATATGATGTAGATATAAATAGCTTGTTATAAAATAAAAAGCATATATAAATATTTGCATAGGAGGTTTTGGAGTAAATTGTCTGAAAAAATAAAATTAAAAGTTCAAACTATGTCTCATTATGAAGGCTTGCCCTTACCCACTTATGCAACTGATTTTTCAGCAGGTATGGATTTATTGGCTGCAATTGAAGAGGAAATATTACTTAAACCCATGGCAAGAGTATTGGTACCCACAGGTATAGCTTTGGCTATTCCCCGGGGTTATGAGGTTCAGGTGCGTCCCCGCAGCGGATTAGCTATCAAAAACGGAATCGGTTTGGTTAACAGTCCCGGTACCATTGATGCAGATTATAGGGGCGAAATCAAAGTTATCCTAATCAATTTAGGACAAGAGGACTTCCTGATAAAGCGCGGTATGAGGATAGCTCAAATGGTTTTGGCACCTGTAATGCAAATGGTTTTGGAACCAACTGTCGAACTTGAGAAAAGTGAGCGCGGTACAGGCGGTTTTGGACATACAGGTATATAAGTATTTATAATTTTGTAATAAAATCACCCCTCTACTGCATATTAATCCGTAAAGGGGTGATTTTATGCGTTTAAGCGAATTGATGGGCAAGAGGATAGTAAATATTTTTGATGGTGATATTTTGGGCACGGTAGGTGACTCGGATTTGGTAATAAATCCTGAAAACGGTGATATACAAGCCATTATCCTGCCTCATGCCGGTGAAGGCTTATTATCCCGCGGGGAAAGACGTGTGCTTAACATACCTTGGTCTGCCGTATATAAAGTTGGGGCTGAAGTAATAGTGGTAGATCTGGAAAATAATTATAATACAAGAGTACGTTAAAATATTTATTTTCTGTATTTGAGTAAAACCTATGCCAGTTTTAATCTATCGAATTTCCAAAAATAGTTTATGTTTTTAGTTTGGATTTATTATACAGTTTGTTGGTTTTGCAGGATTTTTCTCCCTATTGGTGAATAATTACTTAAGTTAGAATTTATTTTTATAGGGAGTTGTTAATAATGGCTGGGATAAAAGTAATTATGAATGGTGCTATGGGCAAAATGGGCAGGGCTGTTTCTGCTGGCCTTTGCAATGAAGGGGATATTGAGCTTGTAGCGGCTATAGATGTTAAAACCTCGGAAACCGATTATGGTTTTTTATGCGGTATAGAGCCTTTGGGTTTTTCTGTAAGCTCGGATTTAGCAGCTGCAATAAAGCAGCATAAACCTGATGTAATAGTGGATTTCACAAATCCACAGGCTATTATGGCAAATATTTATAATGCGGTATCTTTACGTGTACCTATTGTGGTAGGTACTACAGGTTTTACACCCGCGGATCTGACCAAAATAAAAGGCTGGTGTAATGAATATGACACAGCAGTATTTGTTGCACCTAACTTTGCTTTAGGTGCGGTGCTTTTAATGCGTTTTTCCAAAGAAGCCGCCCGCTATTTACCTAATGTAGAAATAATTGAACGACATCATGATCAAAAGTTGGATGCCCCTTCCGGTACGGCGGTTACAACCATGGAAATGATTAGTGAAGTTAGGGAAGTGCTTAGCCAGGGTAATGCTCAGGAATTTGAACGTATTAACGGCAGCCGAGGCGGTGATTATCAGGGTATGCGTGTGCATAGTGTACGTTTGCCCGGTTATGTTGCTACGCAGGAAGTCATTTTTGGCGGTGTGGGTCAGGTGCTTACTTTAAGGCATGATGCTATATCCAGAGAATCTTATGTACAGGGCGTTGCCTTGGCGGTACGCAAAATAAGTGATTTGAATGGTTTAGTGCAGGGCTTGGAGGCTTTGCTTTAAGTTTGAAGCCTGAAAGCATAAGTATAATGGCTTAGTGTAATGCTATAAAAATGCCCCGTAGGGGCATTTCTTTTTGCTTAAAATCTGCACCGCCTTTTAATCAATAACATATACTACTATATATCACAACAAAAAGCTGATGTTACTTTGATTGTCTATAAGCCAGGGGAGGGCCGGTGATAATTTATGTATAAGCTGGGAAGCGACGAAAATTCAGATAAAATAGTAGCCTTGATAGGCGGTGATAAACGGGAATTGCAGGTTGTTCCCGCTTTATTGAGTGGCGGCTGGCAGGTATTGGTTTATGGTTTGCCCGAGCATTTACTGCCTGCAGGAGTAAAGGTTGTATTTTCAATAGCCGAGGCAGTAAGTAAAGCGGATATAATCATCCTTCCTTTACCGGGTATTCGCGGTAATGGAGAATTACACGCACCTTTTTATCCGCCGCAGATAGTACACGACGAGGATTTTGCTGCAATTGCCGAAGGTACACCCATTGTGGTGGGGGTAGCTTCACCATACCTTAAAAATTTGGCGGAAAAGTATGGTTTGCCAATTACAGAGGTAGCTGAACTGGCAAATATTGCCGTACCTAATGCTATTCCGACTGCCGAAGGTGCCATACAGCTCACTATGGAAAAACTGCTTGTTACCATAGATGGCCTGAAGGCCCTTGTTATTGGATATGGCAGGGTTGGTGAGGCTTTGGCAAGTCGTTTAAGGGCATTGGGTGCAAGGGTTACCGTTACCAACAGAAGCAATTATCGTTTTGGTTTAGCCGCTAAAGATGGCTATCATATTTTTCCTTGGGAGAGTTTTCAGGATGCATTGCCGCAAATGCAGGTAGTATATAATACTGTACCATCACCTGTTTTGGATAGAGTAAAAATAGCGGCCATGGCTAAAGGAAGCCTGATCATTGATTTGGCAAGTATGCCGGGCGGTACGGATTTCAAAGCGGCTGAGGAATTGCATATTACGGCCATCCATGCTTTAAGCCTGCCCGGGCAGGTAGCGCCTGTATCTGCGGGAAATATTCTTGCAGCGGCTTATCCAAGAATAATTCAAGAACTTTTAAATGCAAAAACCCCCAGAGAAACAGCTAAGGGAGGTAATGAAAGATGACTTCTGTCAAACGTTTGCAGGATAAAAAAATCGGTTTTGCGCTTACGGGTTCATTTTGTACGCTTGGCAAGGTCATGCTGGAGATAGAAAAGCTTATAGAAACAGAAGGTGCTGAAATTTATCCTATACTTTCTGAAAATATGCGTGATCTGGATACAAAATTTGGTGATGCCGCTCACTGGCAGGCTGCTTTAAGCCATTTGGGATGCCAAAAACCCATAACCAGCATAGTGGAAGCCGAACCCATAGGTCCTAATAATTTTTTGGACCTTTTAATAATAGCACCATGTTCGGGCAATAGCCTAGCTAAGCTTGCCAATGGAATAATCGATACGCCCCCTTTAATGGCGGCAAAAGCACAGCTTAGAAATTGCAAACCTGTAATTTTGGCTATTTCAACAAATGATGGTTTGGGGATAAATGCTAAAAATATAGGTATGCTTTTAAATATGAAA
>DGYV01000018.1:15644-16523 GCA_002398485.1 Peptococcaceae bacterium UBA4997
AGGTATGCTTTTAAATATGAAAAATATTTATCTTGTGCCTTTTGGGCAGGATAGCCCCTATCAAAAAGCTAATTCCTTAATGTCGCACATGGAACTTTTGGCGGAGACTATAGTTTGTGCCTTAAATAAAGAGCAAATTCAGCCTATTTTGTTGCAATATTAGGGTATTTGGTGTTATAATAATCGCTGGGGCATTTGTATTCCCGACAATACCTTAATAATGGAGGAAGAAAATGAAAAGAGAAAACGGCTATAATGTCGCTATCGTTGGTGCAACCGGTGCAGTAGGTCATGAATTACTTAAAGTGATGGCTGAAAGAAAATTCCCTGTTAATGACTTGAAACTTCTTGCCACTGAACGTTCCAAGGGCAAGGTTATTGAATATTGCGGTAAACCTTATAAAGTAGAAGTTACAACTCCTGATTCATTTGAGAATGTTGATATAGTTCTTTTTGCCGGTGGCTCCATCAGCAAAACCTTAGCTCCCGAAGCAGTTAAACGTGGTGCTGTTTGTATCGATAACAGCTCTGCTTTCCGCTATGATCCTGAAGTTCCTCTGGTAGTTCCTGAAGTTAACCCGGAAGATGTACATTGGCATAAAGGTATTATAGCAAACCCCAATTGTTCCACTATCCAAATGGTAGTTGCCTTAAAACCCTTGCATGATGCTTTTGGTTTAAAGAGGGTAGTTGTTTCTACATACCAGGCGGTATCCGGTGCAGGCAAGGAGGCTATTGACGAGCTGGATGCGCAAATGAAAGCTATTGCTCAGGGTGAAGAACCTGTGGCGGAAGTATTTCCTTATCAAATAGCTTCGAACCTGATTCCCCATATTGATGTTTTCTTGGAAAACGAATATACCAAAGAAGAAATGAAAA
>DGYV01000018.1:16713-16931 GCA_002398485.1 Peptococcaceae bacterium UBA4997
ATACCAAAGAAGAAATGAAAATGACTTGGGAAACTCAAAAAATGCTGCATAATGAAAATATAGGGATAAGTGCGACTACGGTAAGGGTACCTGTGTTCCGTAGTCATTCCGAGGCGGTAAGTATTGAAACCGAAAAACCGATAACATCTGAATCTGCCCGTGAGGTATTTGCCAAAGCTCCCGGCATCATTCTAGTTGATAATCCTGCTGAAAAAAAA
>DGYV01000071.1:0-16031 GCA_002398485.1 Peptococcaceae bacterium UBA4997
ATGGGGCCTCAGCGGCGGCTGAGGCAGTTTTAATGTTTAAGGATAAGAAAAAGCCAAAGGCGTTGATTTCCGGGTCTGTAAATCCTATGGTGATACGTACGGTTCAAACCTATTGCAAGGGTTCAGGCATTGAGCTTGTAGTTGTACCTACAACGGGTGGTGTTACAGATATAGAAGCCCTTGAAAAAATGGCAGACAGTACTGTTTCTTGTGTATATATGCAGCAGCCTAATTATTACGGCATAATTGAGGATGCTGAAAAAATAGGAGAAATTAGCCATTCAGCCGGTGCGAAGTATATTATGGGAGTTAACCCCATCGCTGTTACTATAATAAAAACTCCGGCAGAATATGGCGCTGACGTAGCAGTAGGCGAAGGTCAGCCGCTTGGAATGCCATTGGCTTTCGGCGGTCCGTATTTGGGATTTATGGCTACTACCAAGCCCATTATGAGAAAACTTCCCGGTAGAATAGTGGGAGAAACCAAAGATGTAGATGGCAAACGTGCATATGTTTTAACTCTGCAGGCAAGAGAGCAACATATCAGACGTGAAAAGGCATCTTCAAATATTTGCTCAAATCAGGCTCTATGTGCATTGACGGCATCTGTATTTATGACAGCAATGGGAGCGGACGGCATTAAGGAAATGGCGAATCAATGCTTGTCTAAGGCACATTATACGGCAAAGTCTATATGTGAAATAAAGGGTTTCGAGATGAAATTTAGCGGTGAATTCTTTCACGAATTTGTAACAACTTGTCCAATAGAAACGAATATCTTAATGGCAGAGCTGGAGAAAAAGGGGATTCTTGGCGGTTATCCTGTTGATGATGGCATTTTATGGTGTGTAACGGAAATGAATTCAAAAGCACAAATTGACACACTGGTAAGCATTATAAAGGAGGTGTGCAAAGGATGAATTTGATTTTTGAAAAAAGCCGTACGGGCAGGGGTTGTTCTATTCTACCGAAAAGTGATGTCCCCATGTATTCGCTGGATGACAAAATCACAAGAAAAACAGAATTGCACCTTCCACAAGTAGCTGAAGTTGATATAAGCAGGCATTATACACAGCTTATCAAACGAACCCATGGCTTAAATAACGGGTTTTATCCTTTGGGCTCCTGTACCATGAAGTATAACCCTAAAGTAAATGAAGAAATTGCTTCTTTACCGGCTTTTAAGAAAATACATCCTCTGCAGCCTGCTCATAGCGTACAGGGCTGCATGGAGGTTATTGCAAATGCGGAGAAATATTTATGTGAAATTTCTGGAATGGATAGCATGACATTCCAGCCTGCAGCAGGTGCCCATGGTGAATTGACAGGTATACTTATAATCAAAGCTTATCATGAGGCTCGCGGTGATTTTAAGCGTACCAAAATTATTGTGCCTGATGCTGCTCACGGAACTAATCCGGCTTCTGCAACAATGGGTAATTTTACTACAGTATCTGTTCCTTCAAATGCAGAAGGTTGTGTGGATATTGAAAAGCTGCGCGAATTGGTTGGTGATGATACAGCAGGCTTGATGCTGACAAACCCCAATACCGTAGGGATATTTGATAAAAATATTCTGGAGATCACTAAGATAATTCATGATGCGGGCGGTCTTAATTATTATGACGGAGCTAACCTGAATGCGGTTATGGGTGTTGTTCGTCCGGGGGATATGGGGTTTGATGTAGTACACATGAATTTGCATAAAACTTTTTCCACTCCTCATGGCGGCGGCGGCCCCGGTTCAGGTCCTGTAGGTTGTAAGAAGTTTTTGGCATCCTTCATGCCCGTATATCACGTAGTTGAGAGAGACGGTTCATATGATTTTGATATGCCGGCACAGACAATCGGAAGTGTTAAAGCATTTTATGGTAATTTCCTGGTTGTGGTTAAGGCATTGACTTATATTTTGAATATTGGTGCGGAGGGGATTCTTGAAGCATCTCAGAATGCAGTATTAAATGCTAACTATATGAGGGCTCTGCTTTCTAAAACTTATGATATTGCCTTTGACGGAATATGTATGCATGAGTTTGTGATTTCGCTTGAAGGTTTAAAAAAGAAAACAGGTGTATCTGCTTTGGATGTGGCAAAAATGCTCTTGGATAGAGGTATACATCCGCCTACCATGTATTTCCCGCTCATAGTTCATGAGGCTTTAATGTTCGAGCCAACAGAAACAGAGTCTAAGGAAACTCTTGATGAGGCTGTCGATTTATTGTTGAGTATATATGAAGCTGCCCAGAATAATGAAGAACAGTTTCATCAGGCACCATTGCATACACCGGTAAGAAGGCTGGATGAGGTGGGTGCAGCAAGAAACCTTGTACTCAGATATCAGTTTTAATGATGAGACGCCGGAGATATTAAGCTGCGGCGTCCTTTTGTTTTAATGAAAGAGAAAAATATGATAAATAATATTAAATATTATATAACGCGAAACACTGTTCCATATATAAATTTAGCGGTTGAGGAATATTTGCTGAATAATGTGCTTGATGGAGAATGTATTTTGTTTTTATGGCAAAATAAGCATACAGTGGTGATCGGTAAAAATCAAAATGCCATGAGGGAATGTAAGGTTGAAAAACTGGAAAGTGACGGTGGCTATTTAGTGCGCAGGCTTTCAGGCGGAGGTGCTGTATTTCACGATTTAGGCAATCTCAACTTTACTTTTCTTACAAAAAAAGGTGATTATGATGTAAATAAGCAGCTTGAGGTAATACTTAGGGCTGTAGGCAAATTAGGCATTAATGCTGAAAAGACGGGCAGAAATGATATTGAGATTTGTGGTAAAAAGTTCTCGGGTAATGCTTTTTACAAGAGTGGTGAAAAATGCTATCATCATGGTACAATAATGGTTGATGTTGAAAAAGAAATGCTTTCTAAATATTTGAATGCATCCGTGGAAAAGCTGGCCTCAAAGGGTGTAAAATCCGTAAAGTCTAGGGTAGTGAATCTTGCGGAATGTACTGCGGGTGTTACAGTGGAAGTAGTAAAAGAGAAGTTGGTTGAGGCGTTTGGAGAAGTATATGGCCTGATGCCGAAGGAAATTTTAGATGAGGCTTTTGATAGAAAAGAAATAGAAAAATTGACGGCAAAATTCAGTGATTGGAACTGGTGTTTTGGCCGCCTTGCTTCTTTCGGTTACGAAATCAGTAAACGGTTTGGATGGGGAGAAATTCAATTGCACTTGGATGTAAAAGAGGGCAAAATTAAAGATGTTGAGGTTTATACCGACGCTATGGATACTCAATTTTTTGCTGATATACCGTGTGTTTTAAAAGGCTTGCCCTTTTCTTGGGCGGTACTTGCGGCAGCTATTGACAAGATAGAAAAATCTGATCTTGTGTCTATGAGCATGGTGGAGGATATAAAAGAATTGCTTTTGCACGGAGGAGAAGGTAATGGCAGATAAATATGGTTTAATAGTTATAGGAGCAGGTCCCGGTGGTTATGTGGCAGCTGTGGAAGCTGCAAAGCTCGGAATAAAGACGGCTGTGGTAGAAAATAGAGAAATAGGCGGTACCTGCCTTAACAGGGGCTGTATACCAACAAAAACTTTTGTGCATGCAACTGAGTTACTGGATGAAATCCGTATTTGCGATAGGATGGGAATAAAGGTTAGTGCTGTTTCTTATGATGTGGATGGGCTGTATGCAAGGAAGAATGAAGTTGTTGAGCATTTGCAATCGGGTATCGAGAGTTTATTTAAGAAGAACAAAATTGATTTGATAAAAGGCAAAGCGGTTATCGAAGGTGAGGGAGTCGTACGGGTTATAGGATCGGATGATGCGAATGTATTGTACAATGCAGACAATATATTGATAGCATCAGGTTCCAAGCCTGCACAGCCGCTGATTCCCGGATTAGATTTGCCCGGTGTGGTCACCAGTGATGATTTGCTGGGTGCACGGCATGATATTTTTTCAAAGCTGATCATAATCGGTGGTGGCGTGATAGGTGTTGAGCTGGCTTCGATTTATAATGCCCTTGGCACAGAAGTTACAATAATTGAGGCGGCAGACAGGATTGTGCCCTTTTTTGATAAGGAAGTTTCACAGAGTCTGAGTATGATTCTTAAGAAGAAAGGCGTGGCAATTCATACCGGGGCGATGGTTAAAAACATTGAGTATAAGGGTGATCTAAATTGCTGTTTCACCTTAAAGGGCAAGGAGGAAACAGTTACTGCAGAAGGAGTGTTGATAGCAATTGGACGCGTTGCCAACACAGAAGGACTCTTGGCGGAAACTGTGGATTTGGGGCTAGAGCGTGGAGAGATCCCTGTTGACAAAAATTTTGAGACTTGTGTGAAGGGTATCTATGCCATCGGTGATGTTGTGAAGGGCACGATAAAACTTGCCCATATGGCTTCAGCGCAGGGAACAAATGTTGCCCATATAATAGCCGGTGCAGAACCTCCTATTGAGTTGAGTTTGGTGCCTTCATGCCTGTATACCTCTCCTGAGATAGCTTCAGTAGGCATTACGGCCGATACGGCAAAAGCTCAGGGGATTTCTGTAAAAACAGGCAAGGCTTTAATGTCAGCAAATGGTAAGACAATTATTGAAATGGCAGATAGGGGTTTTATAAAACTGATTTTTAATGCAGAAACAGATGTATTGCTCGGAGCTCAGCTTATGTGTTGTCGTGCCACAGACATGATAGGCGAACTTGCTGTTGCTATAGCAAACAAGCTTACAATTCGGGATTTACGAAAAGTAATCAAGCCGCATCCAACTTTTAATGAGGCAATAAGAGACGCAATCGAGGCGGCTTTCCTAAAGTAGGAAGTGAAAATGGCGGTATATGTTTAACTATAAGATTATAAAGGCAATGGCTTATTGTTAGGAGTATGTCGTTTATAACATAAGGGTTGATTTAAGTTGGTGTATCATGTATTTGATTTGGTGTTATAATAAATAAATAATTGAATATAATTTCCGGGCAGAACTGCCTGCATTAAAAGCTATGGCTTATAAGGCCATGGGGTTATTGTGAAGAGAGTGATCTTACAGTTTGCCAAGAAGATATTTTTGTAAGTTTTGGCAATTATGATATATTTAAGCCTATTTTTTACTGCTAAAACAAATTATCCATTTAGCAGATCGTTTTTTATTTATTAAAGAAAGGGTGATTATTTTATGCAAGTAGATATGGACAGGCTATTCCCAACAATGGATGAGATTCCTGAAGAACATCGGATAAAAGAATTCAAAAATGGATTGAATTATTTGATCGATGGCAAAATATCCAAGCATGACAAGCCGGGCATGGAAGTTTTTTCACCAATTATCCTTAATAAAAACAGTGTACGGAAACCCTTCAAAATAGGTGAATCTCCAATGCTTGGCAAGGATGAGGCCTTAAGCGCACTTGAGGCGGCAGAGCGCGCCTATGCTTCAGGTATGGGTGTATGGCCGCAAATGATCTTAAAAGAGCGCATAAAGCATGTAGAAAAGTTTCTTGAAATGATCAGGCCGCTGGAAAAGGAATTTGTAAACCTGGAAATGTGGGAAATCGCCAAGCCATACAAAGCCTGTTGCGACGAATTTAGGCGAACGGTTAAATATATTGAAGATACCATAGATATTTTGCATAGTATGGATACGGAAGAAAATACTATTCGTAATGCAAAAAATTTCATTGCCCAAATCCGCCGCTGTCCTTTGGGAGTAGTATTGTGTATGGGGCCTTTCAACTATCCTTTGAACGAAACTATTGCTATGCTCATACCTTCGCTTATCATGGGTAATACAGTTGTAATGAAATTACCCAAATTTGGTGCCTTGTGTGTTGTTCCATTAATGGAAGCTTTTAAAGAATGTTTTCCTCCCGGAGTTATCAACATCATCAACGGTGATGGTGCTGAAATAATCCCACCGATCATGGCAACAGGTAAAATCACCGTTCTTGGTTTTATTGGTTCAGCAAAGGTTGCTAATAAAATAATCAATCAACATCCCAGTCAAAACCGCTTGCGCACAATCCTGGGGCTGGAAGCGAAGAATCCTGCCTTCATTTTTGAAGATGCGGACCTGGATCTTGCTGTAAACGAATGCATTGAAGGCTCCCTTGAATTCAACGGACAGCGCTGCACAGCAATTAAGCACATTTGGGTGCATGAAAACATAGCAGACAAATTCCTTGAAAAATTCAACAGGGCTGTTGACCAGCAAATCGTTGGCAACCCTTGGGAAACCAATGTTGTAATTACTCCTTTGCCCGAAGAGCGAAAGACGAAATTTCTTGATGATTTGGTAAGCGATGCCATTGCCAAAGGAGCACGGGTAACAAATGATGGTGGCCGCAAAATTTATGGCAATATCTACAGCCCAACAGTTCTATACCCGGTAAGTAAGGATATGACCATCTATGGGGTAGAACAATTTGGGCCTGTAATACCTGTAAGTACTTTTTCTAAGTTAGACGATTTGTATGTTTACCTGCAAGAAAGTATTTATGGACAACAGGCCAGTATTTTCAGCAGTTCTACTGAGAATGTTGCTCCGTTGTTAGATATACTGGTAAATAATGTTTCCAGGATCAACCTCAATTCGCGCTGTCGCCGCGGACCTGATGAACTGCCTTTTACCGGCCGCAAAAACTCGGCTGAAGGGACCCTTTCCATTTATGATGCTCTACGTTCTTTTTCCATAAGATCTTTGGTTGTAGCTAATGAACAGGGAAGAAACATTTTCCTTAAGACCATAACCAGTGGGGATTCTAAATTTCTTAAAGTATAAAATAAAAGGGGCTGTGCTGAAATTTCAATTTCAGCGCAGCCCTTTTTGTTTTTAATTAGCTGCCTACTTATGGCAAAATCTCTATAGGCAGTTTTTATACAGTTTTTGCAATTTGCAATAAATACAACAAAATTAAGTTGGCATGCGTTTTTATATAAAATGTTGTTTTTATGATATGTAAAGTTTATAAAAGCTTTTGAGCTTCAGAAAATGCGGTATTATAAATTGAAAACAAAAATTAAATATAATTTTAGATATTGACATATCCCTTTTATTATATTATTCTTGTATGAGTATAATTGTTCAGTAGATAAAGAAAGGCTTATTTGTTAAATAATCTTTAATATTATTTGTTTTTCAAAGGTATATGAGGCCTTAGTAGTTAAAAATATATCGTTTGGCTTTATTGTAATTAGTTAAAAAAGATATAGCAAAATCTATACGTAAGAGAATGATTTAGAAATATTTTATGTAAAGGATACAGGAATGCAAACCATACATGTTGATAATATAAGTTTGCTGGTTTTCGCTAAAATAAATATCAACTAATAAGTTTTAAATATCTTATTTAGCTTGAGAAAGGATCAAGGGTGGATGCAAACTTTTATTAAAAAAATAGAATTATTTTTAAAAGATAGGGCAGGCTGGCAAATAAGCTTTCTTATTTTTTTACTTGTTATAATGTGTATGATTTCAATAGCTGTTGGACGTTTTAATATATCACCGTTTGAAATAATACGCATACTGGCATCTAAGTTTTTACCTATTGAAAAAACCTGGGATCCTACTTTGGAAACAGTTATTTTTAATGTTAGGCTGCCACGCATAATTGCAGCTATATTAGTGGGGGCATCTCTTTCTACTGCAGGAGCGGCATACCAGGGAATGTTTAAAAACCCGCTTGTATCTCCGGATATTTTAGGTGCTTCGGCGGGGGCGGGTTTTGGTGCGGCACTGGCTATTTTTTGTTCTTTAAATGTTTTCGCTATACAAGCATTATCATTTTGCATGGGTATATTGGCTGTTTCATTTACATACATGGTAAGCTGTAAAGTTAGGCATGATCCATTACTTGCACTGGTGCTTTCGGGAATACTTACCAGTTCCTTATTTGCCGCCGCAACATCATTGCTTAAATATGTTGCAGATCCATATGATAAACTGCCTGCTATAACTTTTTGGCTTATGGGAAGCCTTGCTTCAATGACGGTACATGATATAAAAATAGCAGTTATCCCTATTTTTTTAGGTTCTATCGTACTTTACTTAGTACGTTGGAAAATCAATGTATTGGCTTTAGGTGAAGAAGAGGCACGAGCACTTGGGCTTAATACTAACAGATTAAAAATTTTGGTTATATTTTGTGCTACTTTAATAACGGCAGCTTCAGTTTCAATAAGCGGAACAATAGGCTGGGTGGGGTTACTGGTTCCACATATAGCAAGGATGTTAGTGGGCCCAAACTATAAAATTTTATTGCCTACATCATTTTTGATAGGAAGTATTTATCTTTTATTGGTGGATGATATTGCACGAAATATTGCTGCTATAGAAGTACCTTTAGGTATATTAACTGCCTTGATAGGGGCACCGTTTTTTATTTATCTGTTTTCTCGCAGAAAGGAATGATGATTTTGAATTTAGAATTTTATGATCTTAGCTGTGGTTATAGAAATTCTGCTGTTATAAAAGATATTTCATTAACTGTGGAAGAGGGTGATGTTTTATGCTTACTGGGGCCTAACGGTTCTGGTAAAACAACTTTTTTCAAAACGATTCTAGGCCTGTTAAAATGCCAAAAAGGGGGAATTTACATTGATGGGCATAACATAAAAAACTGGTCTCATGCCAAAATTGCACGCTCAATAGGGTATATTCCACAAAGTTATCATCCTCAATTTCCATTTAAAGTGATAGATATTGTACTAATGGGCAGAACGGCACATTTGGGGGCTTTTGCTTCACCATCACAAAATGATGTTGAAATAGCTGAAAAAGCTATAGATGTGTTAAACATAAATTATTTAAGGGATAGAACATATACACAAATCAGCGGTGGTGAAAGGCAGTTGGTTTTAATAGCACGGGCATTAGCTCAACAAGCCCCGATTTTGTTAATGGATGAACCAACTGCGAGCCTGGATTTTGGTAATCAAGTTATGGTATTAAGCAGAATCCAGCAATTGGCAAATTCAGGCCTTTCGATCATAATGGCTTGTCATTTTCCCGAACATGCTTTTTTGTATGCTAACAAGGCCTTGCTTTTTAAGCAGGGAGAGGTTTTTGGCTTTGGAACACCTGATAAGGTAGTTTCAAAGGCCAATATCAAAGCACTTTATGGTGTAGATGTTGAAATAGCTCAATTCCATACTCAGCAAGGTAATGCAGTTAAAATGTGCGTTCCTTGCAATTTAAACAATAATCATAAAATATCTTTAGGGAGGTTAAATCATGCATAGTCAGAGAAAAGTTTTTAGCTTAATATTAGTTTGTATTTTATTGGTAGGCTGTTTCTTATTTGCAGGTTGTGGTAATACAGAGGCAACAAATCCCGATGTACAGCAAACAGAAAGAACGGTTACAGATGCTGCGGGAAGAGAAGTTATAATCCCCGCTGAAATTAACAAGGTTTATTCAACTAATCCTATAGGCACAATGTTAGTTTATACTATAAATCCTGATAAATTAGCAGGTTGGAATACTGAACTGCGCGGTGGAGAAAAAAGGTTCATTGCAGAAAAATATCAGCAACTACCTGTTTTGGGTGGTTGGTATGCGAAAACAACAGGTAGTGTAGAAGAACTTTTGAAAGCAAAGCCTGATATTATAATCAATGTAGGGGAAACAGATGAAAGCAGTATAGATTTTGCTGATAAGCTACAAGAGCAAGCCAATATCCCTGTACTTATACTTAAATTAGACTTAGATAAAATAGATGAAACATATGATATGTTGGGTGATTTTATAAACGAAAAAGAAGTAACTGATAAATGTGCCAAATATTGTGCAGATACTTTAAAAGATATAAATGATAAAGCAGCTAAAATTACCGAAGAACAACGTGTTAGGGTTTACTATGCGGAAGGCCCCAAAGGCTTAAATACAGACCCGGCAGGTTCTCGTCATACTCAGGTGCTTGATATGGTAAAAGGTATAAATGTAGCAGAAGTAGAGAATGCAGGTAAGGCGGGAATGGCGGAGGTTTCCCTGGAACAAGTATTGCTTTGGAATCCCGAAGTGATTTTATGTTGGAATACACAAGAACAGGGCGGATGTTTTGATGGCATTATGTCGAGCGCCGATTGGAAGAACATTTCGGCAGTTAAAAACAACAAGGTTTATGAAACCCCCTGTGCACCATTTTGTTGGTTTGACCGTCCGCCTTCCGTAAATAGGGTATTAGGCTTGAAATGGTTAGGAAATTTGTTGTATCCTGAAGTTTATAACTATGATATGGCCAAAGAAGTAAAAGAATTTTATGATTTGTTCTATCATTACCAGCTTACAGATGCAGAAGTTACCGAACTGCTAAAAAATGCTCAATAAAAACCGATTGCAGATAAAAATACCTGGGGGTTTATAAGATGGAGATGAATGTGGCTGAATTTGATAAGGTAGCCAAAGAAACTTTTGCGCCTGTCTATCCTGTTATAGCTAAACAAATAAAACAAAAAACCAAAATTATGGAAGGGACTTGTGTTGATCTTGGTTGTGGTGGGGGTTACCTGGGGCTTGCCTTGGCACAAATAACCAATTTAACTGTTCATTTATTTGACTTGTTGCCTGAAATGCAAGCTATTGCGAAAAAAAATATAAAAGAGTATGGTTTAGCAGACAGGGTAACCACGATCCTTGGTGATGTACATGAACTGCCTTTTGCAGACCGTTCAATAGATTTGCTGATAAGTCGCGGTTCAATATTTTTTTGGGAGGATCAGGCAAAGGCACTTCAGGAAATATACCGTGTATTGGCTCCAGGGGGGAAAACCTTTATCGGCGGTGGTTTCGGTACGCCGGAGTTAAAGGCTAAAATTACACAAAAAATGAAACAACAAGATAATTCCTGGAACAGTAATATAAAAAACAGAATAGGTAAAGCTTCTGATGAACACTTTTGTTCAATGCTTGCCCAAGCAGGAGTAACCAATTTTACAATTGACCGCAGTGATGCGGGGATGTGGATAATTATGAGGAGGGAAGCAGCTTGAGATGTACAGTTTGTGAAAATAGTTGTGAACTGCTTGAAGGCAAAAAGGGTAAATGTGGTTTGTATTATGAAACAGATGGAGAAATATTAGAAAAATTCCCTGAACAATACCTTATGATTTGTCCTATATCTATTGAAACAATGCCAACATTGCATTTTCAGCCTGGTGCAAAATTTTTGCAGATAAGCACAGCAGGCTGTAACTTTGATTGTCCCGGGTGTATTTCTACGGTAATAGTTAAAGAAATGGATGCAAGAAGTAATATATTGAACAAGTGCTCGGCAGAGCAAATAATAGCAAAAGCCCTTGCTGAAAATTGTAAAGGCATAGCCTTTTTGATGAATGATCCATTGGCTTCATTTTTCAGCTTTACCAAAGTTGCAAAACTTGCTAAAAAGCATGGTTTGCTGGTTGGTTGTTCAACCAATGCCTATTTTACCAATAAATCTTTAAACAGTATTTTACCATATCTTGATTTTGTAAATATAGGCCTTAAGGGTTGCAAAGACGATGTTTACCGTTTTTGTGGGGCAAACTCAGCAAAACCTGTATTCCGTAATATTCGCACTCTGTTTGAAAATGGTGTACATGTTGAAGTATCGTGTATCCATAATAGCAAAAATAAGGATGAAGTTTTGGAAGTTGCAAATATTTTGAGCGATATTTCACCAACCATACCGCTTCAGATTATGAGGTATATTCCTTTAGAGGGTGCTGACCCAAAGCTTGAGGTTTCTATACGGGAATCGGAAAGCCTTTTCCCAAGTTTGAAAGAAAAGCTTAGCTATGTATACTTGTTCAATTCACCGGGAACAGACCTGCTTAACACCTATTGCCCCAAATGCGGTAAACTTCTTGTACGCCGTGATTTTTACGGGCCAATGGGAGCAAAATTAAAAGATATTGATAAAGACAGTATAGTAAATAATACCTGTATGTTTTGTGGTAAAAAATTAAATTTTAAAAATAAAAAAGCAGGATCTTTAACAAATTTTTGGGAAGGAGATTTTGAGGGTGGTTATCCTTTTACTAGAGCTTTAGATATGATAGAGGCAATTTTAATAACCATAGGCGTAAAGGATAAACAAACCGTTGTAAAGGTTTGGGAAGATATATTAAAAAACCATAAATTATCTCAATTACACCATGATATACAAAAACCCAAAACCTATATAGAAATCGTTCGCGGTTTTGGTGAATTGGCAAATGCCAGCGCCAAAGCCGAAGAGCTGATAAACTATATTGAAGAAAGATTAAATTGTATAAAAAAGGGGCTTGAAAAAGTTCAACATTCACCACGCGTATATTATGCAATGGGTAAACCTTTATTTTGTATGAAGGCAGGGCGAATGGAAAATCAGCTTGTACTTACAGCAGGCGGTAACAGTGTAAACGGGGAACTGGAAATAGAAGGAAGGCCGGGCGGCAAAATATCAGTTGAGGTTTTTAAAAAACTAAACCCTGAAATAATTTTTATATCTTCTTTTATTTCATCAACTGTAAAAGATTTTAAATGGGAATGTGAAAAGGAAAACCTTAATGTTGATGCAGTAAAAAATAATAAAATATATGAGCATTTGGCACCAGGTTGGGATTTTGGCAGTCCCCGATGGATATTGGGCTTGATGTATATAGCAAATATTCTCCATCCCAATGTTTTCAACTTTGATTTGAATAAGGAAGCGGATATGTTTTATCAAAAGTTTTATGAGCAAGACTTTAACTTAAAAGAAGTTAATCGTTCATTCAGTAAACCAAGCTGTAACTGGCAGTGGTGTGATTAATATAAGCATTGGAACAACTATATTTTAGCACTATGATTAACCCAATATACTTATCCATTCGGCAGGTAAATGGTTTTGCTGTTTGTTTGCTGTTATCTACAAAAAAGCTCCGATTTGTTGTATCGGAGCTTTTTTGTAGCTTTATGATTGGTTTAATAAGATTTTTAAAGATTGTTTAAGTAAAAAATATGTTTTTACAGCCACATTATTAGTTATGGTTTAACACTTTTTAATAATTACCTAAATGTCGCTGTTTGGTGTATAGCCATCTAAGGTACTTAATAGACCGCACACAGTATGTTCTATTATATCCTGCACAAATCGTACCATGGATAA
Organism: Peptococcaceae bacterium UBA4997; assembly: GCA_002398485.1. Classification (GTDB taxonomy): domain Bacteria; phylum Bacillota; class Dehalobacteriia; order UBA4068; family UBA4997; genus UBA4997. Next base: position 13,075 of record DGYV01000071.1, read on the forward strand.
GTTATAACCGTTAATTTTAACTTCTACCCGGCCGTTTTGTAGGGCACAATCTTTATCGGTTGCTTTTGGGGAAGGGTAAGGCTATAGGTAATTTAGCCAAAATATGATCTGTAAGTTTGGGTATTTCATTTATCTGCGAAAGAATTGGTTGCTCGGTAGATGGGTGATGTTTTTTGTAACAGTTGCCGTTATGGTAAAGCTGGAACATTCTTGGCTGGCGGAGCTCTCATCTTCATTAAGAAAAAGCTGGGGCAGATGATCTGCTTGGTCATTTATTATCAGGATATCTTCTTTTAGGTAAGTTAAAAACATATTCAATTGTAGGGGTTCAAACCAACTTAGGCTATTATCGGTAAGATAAGCATTAGTACCATTAACGCCATTAACAATATGAAAGTCAATGTTTTTATCTTTTTGCCATAAGGTTACCCGCTAACGAGGGTGGCTAAATTCGCGTACCAGTCGTTGGGCGATTTTTTGCCGCAAATAAGAATTTTTAGCGGCTATGGATAAAATCCTCATTTCCACCTGTTTTATATTGATTTTTTGTAAATCTTCAAATCATATGAGACATAGGTTTGTGAATAAAAGTGTTTAACTATTGACAAAAAGCCTTATTTAATATAATATTATTCTTAAAATGAAATAATATTCTTAATGTTATATTAAAGAATATTGGTTTTTTTGTCAAGACTTATCTAAAAAGGTTATAGATTTTATATTATAAATAATCATAAAATCAGTTATAAAAAATTGAAATACATGCCTGACAAAATTAAATTATAGTTTTGATCAAGGCATTTTTTATTATATTTAAAAAGAGGTTTAAACCGAAATTTTATATGATTTTGGTATATTTTAACAAGGAAAGTCCTGTTTATAGGGCACCCTTTATTATATGATAAGCTTATGATAGATGATTTTGTATAAAATATATAATTTTAGATAAATTTTATTATAAAAATTGTTTATAAAGTTTTTGAAAATGAGGTGAGGTTTGTGAGATTCAGTTTGGTATTTAAATTGATTGAAAATCAGGTTCCCTTGGATATCAGGCCGGTTGTTTTAAGTTTTTTCAAAAGAGCATTAACAGAATATGATGGTGGCCGTTATTTAGCAAAATATTATGGAATAGGAGCCAAAAAGCCTTTTACATTTGCGCTTGATTTGGGTAAATGCAGCTTCACTAAGGAATTTATAGATTTGGCTGATAAAAAGATCATCTTAAATTTCAGTACAAGCAGCAGTCAAACGGGGATTATTTTTTACAATGCTTTTTTATCTCAAAAAGGCAAGCCTTTTCCTTTAGCAATGGGAAACAGTATAACTTTAGCAAATGTATATATGCAAAAACATAAGGCTATCGTTTCCGAGCAAATTTTATGCCGTTTTGTAGCGCCGCTTTGCTTGCGTAAGCATGAAAGAGAAGGCAACAAAGATTATTATCTTACCTGGGAAGATGAAATCTTTAATCAAGAGCTTGTAAATACTGTAAAAGAACAAGCCAAAAAGCTTGAAAATTGGGATAATACCGAAATAAAATTTGAAATTTTATCTGTAAGGCCAAAAAAAACAGTTGTAAAACATCATGGGCAAAGTATACCCGTTACCATAGGGACTTTTGTGTTAAAAAGCAATATTAGCTTACTTAGTGAACTGTATCTATCAGGTATCGGCAGCAGAAAAAGTGCCGGCTTTGGCTATTTTAATATTATTGGTCAAGGGGGGAGGGCTGAAAGTTGGGTAGAAAAATAGAGCTTTTGTTAAATGATGCCATTTATAATGCAGGAATTTTAGGTTTTTTAAAAGTGTGTGAACATGGTGGTCTGTATGTAGAAAAGGTTGGCGCGACCATAAGCTTTGACCGTGATATTTTAGAAAATTTTACAGAGCATTATTTTGATACTCTTATAGATGTATTTGGCGATGATACGGTTTATCATGAGCTGCTTAACAGGTATGAAAAAATAAGCAGCAATAAGGATATTGAAGGTTATACCAAAATATTTGATGATGAATTTAAATACATAAAAGAAAAGATGCAAAGGAATTCCTATATAGCGGCATTTGCAATTATTAAAGCAAGAGGCGAAACTTATGACTTTGCGGGTGTAATCAAACAAATCAAAAATGAAAGTGATTATGAAATCAAATTTACCTTACTTGCGGAATTAATGCAAAAAGTGGCATCATACAGTGATGTTTTTATGCTGAAGGATATAGCATATACCAAGGTACAGCCTTTTTGGAATGGTGTGGGTTTTTTACATAAAACTGCAAATAAAACAGAATTCAAGGAAACGTTTACAAAAGGTTTTTTGCAAAAGATCATTGATTTTGAACCATTGGATCCAAAGAAAAAAGGTATAAATTGTATTCAATGTGATGTAAAGATGAATCAAACTACAGGCTTTGGCATTTCGTGGATCAATGATTTGGGGATCGACGCAGGCAAAAAGCATAATCATTATTGGAATTTTAATGTAGATTCTTTTATTTGCCCTATTTGCGCGCTGGTATATGCTTGTATTCCCCTTGGTTTTACCATGAAGGGTTCGGAAGGCATTTTTATTAACCAAAACAAGGGTATAAAAAGTATGAGCAATGCAAATTCAATACCTCTTCTTAAAAACACAGAGCAAAAGAGTGATTTGTATTACACGGTATTGGATGGCTTTATACAAAATATACAGGAACAAAATGCCAAGAATGAAATCGAAAACATACAGGTTATTCGTCGTACCGAAAATATGTATACTTTTAATATATTATCAAGGGACAAGCTCAAGGTTTTTTATGAATGCAAGAAAAATTTTGCAAACCTGGTAGGTAAATTTTATCAGCTAAATGGTGAATACGTTAATATATACCGAGATGTATTGAACAGGGTGATGGATGGCAGAAATTTTTACCCTTTAATTCACATTATTTTATATGAAGGTATAAAGAACGGCAAG
>DGYV01000071.1:16204-22682 GCA_002398485.1 Peptococcaceae bacterium UBA4997
GGACGGTTAAAGATATTATAAATATACAGGTGAATTTATTTAAAAAAGGAGATGTAGCTATGAACAGTAAGGCAGTATATGGCGTAATGATGCGCGGCAACGGTCTGCGCATTGCCATGATGGGGAATGGGCAAAACGAGAATAAGCTGAAAACTTTGTCCTACCATTTGCTGAACAGCTTAAAAACCAGGAATGCGGATAGTTTTATGGATATTGTTTTACGCCAATATATGTCATTAAAATTGCCTGTTCCCGCAATTTTTGTGGATGTATTATCAGAAGAAGACAAATTTTTGGATGTTGGTTATGCATTTGTGGCAGGTTTGAACGGTGCAGGAATAAAAAATGACGCCAAAGAGGAGGAAAATTAAAAATGAAAAACGGTCTTACTATAAGCATGATCTTTGAAGCTTCCAGTGCCAATTATGGTGAAGGTTTTGGTAATATCACTACCCTAAAAAAAATCACCAGAGATAATGGGGAAGGCTACAGTTATATTTCCCGCCAGGCCTTAAGGTATAATATGATTAACCAATTGGGTTGGGATAATACACCTGTTGAGGGCATGGGTTCCGGAGATAAAAAGGTTATTCAATATCAGCCTGCTGCCTCCATTGAGGATTATCCTGAAATAGATTTGTTCGGATATATGAAAACTATAAAAGGCCAGGGTGCCAAAACCCGCAGCGCTGTAGTGCGTTTAAGCAATGCTGTTTCCCTTGAGCCATACTACAGTGATGTAGATTTTCTTACCAATATGGGCCTTGCTTCAAGAATAGAAGAAGATAACTCCATTGCCCAAAGTGAAATACATAAAGCTTTTTATGCCTATACTGTCACTATCGATTTGGATTGTGTAGGTAAAGAGGATAAAAAAGTTGATGAAGATAAAGAGGCCATAGAAATACCTAATGCCGAAAAAGCCAAACGTGTAGTGGAATTATTGCAAACGGTTGCTTACCTGTACCGTGATATAAAGGGCAGGCGTGAAAACTTGGCACCTGTTTTTATAGCTGGCGGTATTTATAATAGGAAATGCCCCTTCTTTGAAAACCGTTTTAAGCTTAATAAATGGAATTTGGATGTGGATATGATCATAGAAACCATGGCAAATATCAAAGATGATACTGAAATAGGTTATGTAAGTGGTACCTTTAAGAATGATAAGGAAATAAAAGAGAGCTTGAACCCCAAAACTGTTACACAAATGATGGATTCACTTTGCCATAAAGTTGAGGTGGCATATGAGGTGGCATATAATGAAGGCAATTAGAGTAACCGCGTATCAAAATATGCCTTGTTACAGAAAGCCCGCCAGCTTTGTACTTAAGGAAAGCTATCCCTTGCCCCCGTATTCCGGTGTTATTGGGATGATACACGCTGCCTGCAGTTTTGAGGATTATGTGGATATGGATGTAAGTATTCAAGGTGAGCATTATTGCGAAACCAGTGAATTATATACCAAATATGAATTTAACCGCAATATGAGCTATGAAAAGCCTAAACCGGGCAAACAGGCAAGGCATAATGTTAAGATGACAGACGGAGAACATGATTATGGTATGTCTAGGGGTATTGGTAATATTGAGCTTTTGGTAGATGTATATTTGCTGTTGCATATCGTTCCAAAAGATGAAGCGATGCTGGAAACTATCAGACAAGGCCTTGAAAATCCTAAAAACTATTTATCCCTTGGCCGGTGGGAAGATATTTTGCGGATAGATAGTGTGGAATTAACAGAATTAACAGAAGAAACACTAGAAGATGGCATTTTCCTGCCTTATGATGCTTATATTCCCAAAACCCGGGAAAATAAGTTTACTGGGGGCGAAATAAGTTTTTCCGGTACCATGTACAGGCTAAATAAGAAATATATTATCGAGCCCAAAAGCAATCTTCGTAAATGGCAGGAAAAAGTAGAAGCACGGTATACCGTAAAGGGTTCACGCATTAATTCAGGCGAAACCTTATTGGTGGATAAGCTACCCGTAAATTCAATAGGCTGGAATAATCAAAAAAGGCAGTTTTTACCGGTATTTTTAGGTTAATAAAACAGGCAGGCTAAAAAGCTTGCCTATTTTATTAACCCAAGCATAGAGGTTTTTATATTATAATTCTAAATAAAATCATGAGGTGCGTTATGTCTATAATTTTTTATGCCAAAAGTTCACCTGTGCAAACCATAGAAGAGCATACCCAGTGTGCGCTTGCTAAACTTAAGCAATTAAAAGAATATAATAAGGATATTTTAACTCCTATAGAATGGGAGCTTCTGGAAACTGCGGTTATTTATCATGATTTAGGAAAAATGGATATAAAATTTCAAAATAAGATAAGAAAGTGTTTGAATGAAAATTTATTGTCTGACACTTATAAGGATGTTAACGAAATACCACATAATTATTTAAGCCCTGTGTTTTTTGATAAAAAACTATGGAAACAAAAATTCGGTAGGGATATGTATGAAATCCTTATAAAAGCTGTTTATTACCATCATAATAGGGAATGGCTTAGCAAAGGGGATTGGGAAGCTGTGGAGCATTATGTTAAAAACAGCCTTATGCAACAAATGGCACAGTTTTCCTGGGAAAAAATAAATTTGCCCTTAAAATTAAATTGTGATTATTTTTCCTGTATTGGTTTTGATAGCGAACAAGAGGATTATGATAGAAAGTTGCTTAAATATGAAAAAATAAAGGGTTTGTTGAATCGTATAGATTATTGTGCCAGCAGTGGTATGGAAAATATTGAAGAACCAGCTAAAGATAAGGAAGGTAAAGGCCTTGTTGACTATATACAAGCAGATATGAGCAAAAAAGAATTTGACTTACGGCCCGTACAGCAATACATGAAAGAAAATTGTAATAAAAACCTTGTAGTGGTTGCATCTACTGGGGTAGGTAAAACAGAGGCTTCTCTTTTATGGTTAAATAACCAAAAGGGTTTTTATACTTTGCCGCTTAAGGTATCCATCAATGCAATTTATGATAGGGTAAAACGAAAAATAGGCTATGAGAAGGTACGTTTGCTGCACAGTGATGCTTTTTCTGTTTACTTAAATGAGGCAGGCGAGGAAGAACCTCATATTCAGTATAGTAACAGCAAATTGCTTGCTGCCCCGCTTACCTTATGTACTATAGATCAACTATTTAAGTTTGTGTTTAGGTACAACGGTGGTGAAATGCCTTTAGCAACATTATCTTATTCCAAACTTATTATTGATGAAATACAAATGTATAGCCCGGATTTAGTGGCTATTATTTTGGTGGGTTTAAAAACCATTACAGATATGGGTGGGAAATTTGCTATAGTTACCGCTACCTTCCCAAAAATTTTGTATAGTTTTATGGAGCAATTAGGTATAGATGTTATTGAACCAACTCAGAATTTTTATAACCCTATTACTAAAAGACACAGAATGGTACTGTTGCAGGATAATGAATTTGATTTTGAAAAAATAAAGGAATTATCTAAAACCAAAAAAGTACTGGTTATTTGTAATACAGTTAAACGTGCCCAAAGCGTAACAGAGGAATTGCAAAAATCCAATACATCTGTAAGGCTGCTTCATAGCGCTTATTTGAAAAAGCACAGAAAAAAACTGGAACAAGAAATAATGGAATTTGCTCCCGGGGGAGGCATAAAAAATACCCAAACAGGGTTATGGGTAAGTACACAAATTGTAGAAGCCAGCCTGGATATTGACTTTGATGTGCTTTTTACGGAAATGTGCAGTGTGGATTCCTTGCAGCAAAGAATGGGCAGAGTGTATCGTGGCCGCTGGTATGATTTAGGAGATATGCCGAATATTTATGTGCTTAATAATTATAGCGGCTATGGTAATGTAGTAGATAAGGAAATTTATGATTATTCCTTGAATGCCGTAGAACATTTTAATGGAGAATTATTGGAGGAAAGCGCCATAGAAGATATAAAGCAAAAAATGATAGATAAGGTGTTCGATCCAAAAGAAAATCCAAAAATTTTGAAGAGTAATTATCAAAAAACGATTCAAAACAATATTGCCATACTTACACGGCTGCCTATGTATGAATTGGAAAAGCAAGATGCCGATAGTATGTTTCGCGGCATAGATACAAAAACCTTAATGCCAAGAACAGTTTATGAACAATTGTATAGAGAAGGCAAAATAGAAGCGTGGTCAAACAAAATAAAAAATAAAGCTATTCCTTATACTGAAAAACAAAAAATTAAGGATGAAATTTCCGCATATACAGTAAGCCTTGCCCATTATCACAAATTAGATTTTGATTTTGGGCATGAGATGATTTATAAAGGCAGTAAAATATATATTTATAATGGCGAGTATGATTTTGATGAAATAACAGGTACAGGTAAAGGGATTATAAAAAAATATAAAGAAAGTAACAAAAAGGTAGATAATTTTTTATGATCAGAAGGTGCATAAAATGGATAAACCCATTACAGGGATGATGATTTACTATTATATGGTATGTACCAGAAAGCTATGGTATTTTTATAATTCTATCTCTATGGAACAGGAAAATGAAAACGTCAAAATCGGCAAGGCCTTGGATGAGCAAAGCTATGCCAGAGAGGACAAGCATATCAATATAGATGATGTTATCAATATTGATTTCATCCGTAGTAAAGGTGTTTTGCATGAGGTAAAGAAAAGCAGAAAAATAGAAAAGGCGGGGATTTGGCAGTTAAAATATTATCTTTATTATTTGAAACAAAAAGGGGTAGGGGGCATAAAAGGCAAAATAGCTTATCCTTTGCTAAAGCAGACACTGGAGGTGGATTTAACACAAGATGATGAAAATGAGCTTGCTGGGATGATAGAAAAAATTTATGAAGTTGTTAATGATTCACTGCCGCCAAAAGCTGAAAAAAAGGCCTTTTGTAAAGCGTGTGCTTATTTTGATTTGTGTTATATATAAGGAGTGAGCTATTTGCAACAAAGTTTTTATATCTATAGTAACGGAGAATTAAAGCAAAAAGACAATACAATAAGATTTTTAACTGAGGATGGAGAAAAAAAGGATATTCCTATAGAAAGGGTTTCTGAGCTTTACATTATGTCGGAAATGCGGCTCAATACAAACTTTTTGAATTTTATTTCACGTTATGGCATTACAGTGCACTTTTTTAACTATTACAGCTTTTACACTGGTAGTTTTTACCCTAAGGAAACTTTATTGGCAGGTAATTTATTAGTTAAACAAGTTGAACATTATACCGATACAGAAAAAAGATTAAGCTTGGCAAAACGCTTTATTGATGCCGCAGCGGATAATATTTATCGCAATTTGCGTTATTACAATGGTAGGGGCAAGGATTTAAGCGGGAAGATGAATGAAATAGAAACCATAAAAAAAGAAATAATAAAAAGTAAAACAGTAGCAGAATTAATGGGCTATGAAGGTAATATTCGTAAAACATATTACAGTGGCTGGAATATTATCATAGATCAGGATATTGAATTTAAAAAAAGAGTTAAGAATCCACCGGATAATATGATAAATACCTTAATTTCATTTGTAAATATGTTAATTTATACAAGGGTATTAAGTGAAATTTATCATACCCAACTGGATCCTACCATTTCATATTTACATGAGCCCGGAGTAAGACGGTTTTCGCTTAGCCTGGATTTAGCGGAAATTTTTAAACCGCTGATAGGGGATAGGCTGATTTTTTCTTTACTTAATAAAAAACAAATCACAGAAAAAAGCTTCACAAAGGATTTGAATTATCTTCACCTTACCAAGGAAGCTTCAGCTGTTATTTGTAAAGAACTGGATAATAGATTACATACCACAATTAAACATAAAGAGCTCGGGAAAAATGTTTCATATCAATATTTGATACGCTTAGAGGCCTATAAGATTATTAAACATTTGTTGGGTGAAAAAGAATATGAAGGTTTTAAAATGTGGTGGTGAAATAAAATGTATGTAGTTTTGGTGTATGATATAAGTATGGATGAAAAAGGCCAAAGAATATTGAGCAGGGTATATAAAATATGCAAAAAATATTTGATACATATTCAAAATTCCGTTTTTGAAGGAGAGCTTTCCCCTTCGCAATATGTTAAATTAAGGCAAGAATTAAAAAAGTATATTAGAGAGGAAAAGGATTCAGTTATCATATTTAAAAGTAGGCATGAAAAATGGTTGGATAAGGAATTTTGGGGGAAGACAGATAATAAAACATCCAACTTCTTATAAATTGTCTACCTAAGATAGTGTAAAAACAGGCCTAGGTAGACAAACCCAATAAAATAGCTCTATTAACGGTTTTCTGTTGAATATGTTCTAAAAATATAATATAATAAGCTTTAAATAAAAGGGGGTGGACAAAAATAGTACCCAAAACCCTTATAAACAAAGCCTTTATCGTAAACGCGTTTTAATCTATCCATATTGGAATGTAAATTGTGGTTGCAATCGGAACATTAGCGCAGTACATACGGTTTTAATCTATCCATATT
>DGYV01000071.1:22934-24724 GCA_002398485.1 Peptococcaceae bacterium UBA4997
TCCATATTGGAATGTAAATAAATCCCTCGGATACACAAAAAAAAGTTGTCTTGCGTTTTAATCTATCCATATTGGAATGTAAATTAATCAGAACCAAAAGCACTAGCAACAAAAGGATAAGGTTTTAATCTATCCATATTGGAATGTAAATCCAGAACAAAGCTATTGTAGACTTAAAGGTTATGAGTTTTAATCTATCCATATTGGAATGTAAATTCACATAATATATGGCTACTCATTACGCAATCACCCGTTTTAATCTATCCATATTGGAATGTAAATTCAAAATTCAAATTAAAATTTGATACATCAAAAAAAGTTTTAATCTATCCATATTGGAATGTAAATCTATTGGTATTTCTCTCGTTTTTTTCGGTGCTAAAGTTTTAATCTATCCATATTGGAATGTAAATAAGCATTGTATAGTGTTCTGGTGGATAATTGTTTTGTTTTAATCTATCCATATTGGAATGTAAATGTAGGCGAGGGCATAAGACCAGCAGGGATATTTTTAAGTTTTAATCTATCCATATTGGAATGTAAATTTGCAAGCATAATAACATCAAGTACAAGGGGCTTGGGTTTTAATCTATCCATATTGGAATGTAAATTAATACAGTTTAGTGGTGTATGTAGTGCTTTGCCCTAGTTTTAATCTATCCATATTGGAATGTAAATGTGGAAAGGCTGGTAAATATCGACACTGGCACAGAGGGTTTTAATCTATCCATATTGGAATGTAAATAGAGGTGGATACCTGTAAGCGAGAGGTTGCCAGAACGTTTTAATCTATCCATATTGGAATGTAAATTATGATTTGGTTTTTACTAACGCGGAAAAGCTCATCGTTTTAATCTATCCATATTGGAATGTAAATACATGAAAGAAAAAGGACTAATTGAGACGGAGCGAGGGTTTTAATCTATCCATATTGGAATGTAAATTAGTGAAGTTTTGTTCGTCTGCGCGCATCTCAACGGTTTTAATCTATCCATATTGGAATGTAAATAAGGGTCAAGATATAGAATTTGACTATACAGGGGAGTTTTAATCTATCCATATTGGAATGTAAATTAATACGGATAACTACATCGGCTAATTCCGCTGGTAGTTTTAATCTATCCATATTGGAATGTAAATTTTTACCTTACTGAAAAACAATGAAAGTGTTATACACCGTTTTAATCTATCCATATTGGAATGTAAATCCAGTGCTGCTTCGGCTTGGGCTTTGTCGAGGAATAGTTTTAATCTATCCATATTGGAATGTAAATACAACTGCTTTATCCACTATTCAAGCCGCCGCAACTAGTTTTAATCTATCCATATTGGAATGTAAATCTTGCGCTGTTCGTGATGGGCATTTCTCCGCTGGTGTTTTAATCTATCCATATTGGAATGTAAATTTAGTTGTTGTGTTATCTGTTCGGCAGTATATTTCGTTTTAATCTATCCATATTGGAATGTAAATGTATGAGCAGGTAAAATAACAAATTATTGAAAGCATGTTTTAATCTATCCATATTGGAATGTAAATATTGATAAAAATTTACAAAAACTATTAGACAATATAGTTTTAATCTATCCATATTGGAATGTAAATATAAAATAAATTCTGTTGCTGTTACTGCTTATGAAAGTTTTAATCTATCCATATTGGAATGTAAATGTAAAAAACATATTTCAACCTCCTCTACCACTTAATGTTTTAATCTATCCATATTGGAATGTAAATAGGTATAAACCACATTCACCATAACCGCTAGTATTGTTTTAATCTATCCATATTG
>DGYV01000071.1:25004-25343 GCA_002398485.1 Peptococcaceae bacterium UBA4997
TCCATATTGGAATGTAAATCCGTTAATCTTATTAGTGTTAATTTTCCTAAGTAGGGTTTTAATCTATCCATATTGGAATGTAAATATTCCACCTATTTCGCCTGATTGGTCTAGTTTAGGTGTTTTAATCTATCCATATTGGAATGTAAATAGGGAGGTACCCTGCCCGCATCGTTTTAGCAGCCAGTGTTTTAATCTATCCATATTGGAATGTAAATATTGTTGCGTTTGATGAAAATAATGGGATGTATAAAGTTTTAATCTATCCATATTGGAATGTAAATTAACGAAAATCCCAAAATGGAACAATTCAGTTTTGAGTTTTAATCTATCCATATT
>DGYV01000071.1:25564-26171 GCA_002398485.1 Peptococcaceae bacterium UBA4997
ATCCATATTGGAATGTAAATGAACAAGGCCATTGTGGATTTGAAGGTTATGAAGGAGTTTTAATCTATCCATATTGGAATGTAAATCGCATATAGGCCGCTAGGATTGATGAGGTTATATTTAGTTTTAATCTATCCATATTGGAATGTAAATGGAGTTTGCCATTCGATTGTTTCGCCCTGCGTAGTGGGTTTTAATCTATCCATATTGGAATGTAAATTAAAGTTTAACAAGATAAACCCTTTCATCCTCCAGGGTTTTAATCTATCCATATTGGAATGTAAATATGATGCAACAACCATAGCAAAGCGGCTTGGGGTAGTTTTAATCTATCCATATTGGAATGTAAATAAATAAAATTAAAACCAAACTTCCTATGCTGGCTAAAGTTTTAATCTATCCATATTGGAATGTAAATCGCACAAAGCAGAAAGAACCTGATTTGGCGGTAATAGTTTTAATCTATCCATATTGGAATGTAAATTACTGTTGTACAAAACATCATTACCACCATCAATTTGTTTTAATCTATCCATATTGGAATGTAAATAAACAACGGTAAATACCAGCGATGTTGCGGTTGGTAGTTTTAATCTATCCATATTGG
>DGYV01000063.1:0-4235 GCA_002398485.1 Peptococcaceae bacterium UBA4997
GTCCCGGAGTTTTGGCTGCGGCGGTGGGTATGGATAAAATAATGATGAAATCGGTATTGAAGGATGTGGGTATACCCATTGTGCCGCATACTTGGTTTACCTCTTATAAATGGCAGGAGGCCAGGGAGGAAGTTCTGGCGGATATAGAGGCCAATCTGAGCTATCCTGTAATAGTGAAGCCCGCTAATTTGGGTTCCAGTGTTGGTATAAACAAAGCCGCAAACCGAACCCAGCTAGAGGAAGCTTTGGATAATGCCGCCACTTTTTCACAGCGTTTGTTGGTGGAAAAATGTGTTACGGAATTAAGGGAGATAAATTGCTCCGTATTGGGCGGTAACGGCAAGGCCGAGGCTTCTGTATGTGAAGAACCGATTACGGCCAATGAGTTTTTGACATATCAGGATAAATATATGCAGGGTGGTAAGGGCATGAGCGGCAGCCGCAGGCAAATACCGGCGGAAATACCCGAAGAAACAACCAAGCTTATTCAAAAGCTGGCGGTGGAAACCTTTATAGCCTTGGATGGCCATGGTGTAAGCAGAATAGATTTTCTACTGGATAAAGCGGATAACAGTGTATATGTGAACGAGATAAATACGATACCGGGGTCTTTGGCTTTTTATTTGTGGCAGGCCAGCGGTAAGGAATATGATGTGCTTTTGACAGACTTGATCCGCCTTGCTTTGAACAGACAAAGAGCCAAGGAGAACCTTACTTTTTCCTACGATACTAACCTGCTGGCCTTGAACAGTGCGGGCAAAGCAGGCATAAAAAAATAAAATTGTGCTGGACAAAAGGCTTTTTATGGGATAGTATAATAAAACTATAAAGGGCTTTTTGTTTTTAGGTTCTTTTTAAGCTTTTTACTGAAGCTTGTTCTTTTCAGGGTTTCGAGCTAATTATTTCAGGAAGGGTGAGGAAGGGTGAGGAAGGAAAATGGCTGTTGAACATATAATGGCATTACACAGCCTGTGTTTTTTACAGCCTAAGCGTTTGCATAATCTGATGGCGCATTTCGGTGATGCCGAAACTGCTTGGAACAACCCTGCCGAATGGGCCGAGGTTTACGGTATAACAGCCAAGGAAGCTGAAAGCATGATAAGCCTGCGTAGGCTTACCAACCCTGAAACGGTTTATGAAAACTTTTGTAAGGCCGAAGCCAAACTGTTATTATATAATGAAGAAAAATATCCAACCTTGTTAAAGAATATTGCTGATCCCCCATATTTGTTATATTATAAAGGCAGTTTGCCGCAAGACAGTGATTTATGCATAGCCATGGTGGGTGCAAGAAATGCCACGGCTTACGGTAAACAGGCGGCAGAAAGCTTGAGCAAAAGCCTTGGTATGGCAGGTATTTGGGTAGTAAGTGGTTTGGCAAGAGGTATAGATTCTGTGGCTCATCGGGGAGCTTTGGCAGGCGGCGGTAAAACCGCAGGCGTTTTGGGCTGCGGTGTAGATGTTATCTACCCCAGAGAGAATAAAAACCTGTATGCTGAAACAGCCGCTCAAGGAGCGGTCATCAGTGAATTTCCCATAGGCACTTTGCCTATACCCATGCATTTTCCCATGCGTAACCGTTTGATAAGCGGTTTATGCCGTGGAGTTGTGGTGGTTGAGGCTGCTCAAAAAAGCGGCACTCAAATAACCGTAGATTTTGCTTTGGAGCAAAATAGAGATGTTTTTGCCGTACCGGGGCCTATTTTCAGCAGTTTGAGCTGTGGTACACATACTATGATAAAAAACCAGCATGCTAAATTAGTGAGCTGTGTAGACGATATATTAGATGAATATAGAGATGATCTGTTGGATTTCAAAGGGCCAAGCATAAGCCAGCCATCTTTGTTTGATGAAGCTAAGCCCGTTTTAAAGGGCGATGAGCGCAAGTTAGTAAGTTTTTTATCGGTCCCCCGTCATTTTGATGAAATAGCTCGTGAGCTCAAGCTTACGGCGGCAGAGCTTGCGCAAATGCTTACCATGGCAGAGCTTTCCGGTTTGCTTACACCGCTTGAGGGCAAGTATTATATTGCTAAGCACTAATGCTTTGGCAATTTGGAAATAGGATAATATTAAATTAAGATAAAACGCGAGAGGTGCATTTATGTCCAAAACTTTGGTAATCGTGGAATCTCCAACCAAGGCAAAAGCAATAAGTAAATTTTTAGGCAGTAAATATATAGTTCGTTCTTCTATGGGCCATGTTAGGGATCTGCCCAAGAGTGAACTGGGTGTGGATGTTGAGAATAACTTTGAACCTAAATATATAACAATCCGCGGTAAAGGAGAAATTTTGAAAATCCTTAAGGATGATGCCAAAAAAGCAAGCCGCATTTTGCTGGCTGCTGACCCCGACCGTGAGGGGGAAGTTATAGCTTGGCATTTAAAACACTATCTTAAGGCCGAAGACGAGCTTTGTCGTATTGAATTTAATGAAATAACCAAGGATACGGTATTAAGAGCCATCAAAGAACCCAGGACCATCGATATGAACAGGGTGAATTCTCAACAGGCGCGCAGGGTTTTGGACCGCCTAGTGGGCTATAAAATCTCCCCTTTGTTGTGGGCAAAAGTAAAAAAAGGCCTGAGTGCAGGCCGTGTACAATCTGTAGCCGTAAGGCTGATTTGCGATAGAGAAGAAGAAATAAATGCCTTTGTGCCCGAAGAATACTGGACACTTGACGCAGTTTTACTTGCAGAAAAAGGCAATTTAACAGCCAGGCTGCAAAAAATAAATGGCAAAAAGGTTTCTATAGGTTCAGAAGTTGAAATGGCAAAAGTCAAGCAAAGCTTGACAGGGGCCGTTTATAAAGTGGAATCTATTACCACAAAGGAAAAGAAGAAAAACCCTGTGCCACCTTTCACTACCAGCAGTATGCAGCAGGAGGCCTATCGTAAAGCAGGTTATACTACCAAAAAAACCATGCAGATAGCCCAACAGCTTTATGAAGGTATAGAACTGGGCAAAGAAGGCGTGGTAGGTTTAATAAGCTATATGCGTACAGACTCTACCCGTATTTCCGAGCAGGCAATGACAAGTTTGCGCGTTTTTATAGGTGAAGTTTATGGGGAAAAATTTGTGCCTGCTAAACCGCGGGAATTTGCTGTTAAAGGTAAAGTGCAAAATGCGCACGAGGCCATACGTCCTACTTCGGTTTATCGTACGCCAAGCCAAATGAAGCCCTATTTGAAGCCTGCGCAATATAAATTATATAAGCTGATCTGGGAGCGTTTTGTGGCCAGCCAAATGAGTGCCGCTGTTTTAGACGCCACCACCGTGGATATTAAAGCAGCGGATTGCTTGTTCCGTTCCAGTGGCAGTGTTGTACGCTTCCCCGGTTTCATGCAGGTTTATATGGAAGGCAAGGATGAAAATGAAACAAGCGAAACGGATGCCGAGGCTACGGGAAATTTACCTGCGGTAAAGGCAAATCAGGAGCTTAGTCTTAAAGAATTGTTGTCTAATCAGCATTTCACACAGCCGCCTTTCCGTTATACTGAGGCTATGCTGGTAAAAGTGATGGAAGAATTGGGCATAGGCCGCCCAAGTACTTATGCGCCTATTATAGATACGATAATCACCAGGGGCTATGTGGTAAGGGAAGACAAACACTTTTATTCTACTGAGCTTGGCTCCGTAGTGGTGGATCTTTTAAAAGAGAATTTTCCTAATATCATAGATACCGAATTCACTGCTAAAATGGAGGATGAATTGGATGTAGTGGAAGAAGGTAATTTGGAATGGCGTGAGGTAGTGCGCCAGTTTTACGGGCCTTTTTCCGAAGCCTTAAAACAGGCGGAAGAAAAAGTGGAAAAAGTGGAACTGGCTCCTGAATATACAGGTGAGCTTTGTGAAAAGTGTGGTAAACCGATGGTTTACAAAATGGGGCGTTTCGGTAAATTCATGGCTTGCTCGGGTTTTCCCGAATGCCATAATACCAAAGCTATAGTGAATGCTATAGGTGTTAAATGCTTGGCCTGCGGAGGTAATATAATTCAAAGAAAGTCCAAAAGCCGTCGTATTTTCTATGGCTGCGATAATTACCCTAATTGTAAATATATTTCCTGGGACAAACCTATTGAGGAAAAATGCCCATCCTGTGGCTGGCAGTTAACGGAAAAGGAAACCAAACAGGCGGGTAAAATAACCATTTGCCCCAACCCTGATTGTCCTTCCAAACCCGCTGTGCCCGTAAAGCGCGGCAGGAAAGCAAAAAAATAATAGAAATTGTGGGGCG
>DGYV01000063.1:4401-11398 GCA_002398485.1 Peptococcaceae bacterium UBA4997
ATAGAAATTGTGGGGCGGGTGTAAACCCGCCCGTTTGCATAAGCTTTTAAGATACTTATTTGATAAAAATAGGAGAAAATACATTGGCTGATCAATTTATTAATATTATTGGTGCAGGCCTTGCAGGTTCGGAAGCCGCTTGGCAGGTAGCCCAAAGAGGTATTAAAGTAAAACTTTATGAAATGCGGCCCCATAAAATGCCGCCCTCCCACAAAACTGCTTATTTTGGTGAGCTTGTTTGCAGTAATTCCCTGCGCGCAGCGGGATTGGGCAATGCTGTTGGCCTGTTAAAAGAGGAAATGCGCTTGTTTGATTCCCTAATCATGCAAGCGGCAGATGCCTCTAAAGTGCCGGCCGGCGGAGCCTTAGCGGTGGATAGAGAAGCTTTTGGCAGCTATATTACCAAGGCATTGTCCAATCATCCCAATATCCAAATAATTCACGAAGAAATCACGGATCTCTCACAATTCAGTGGTATTGTGATCATAGCGGCAGGGCCTTTGGCAAGCGAAAAACTTACCCAAGCAATTGCCGCACAGATAAACAGCCCTTACCTGCATTTCCATGATGCTGTGGCACCTATAGTGGATGGTAATACTATAGATATGCAGATTGCTTTTCGAGCTTCACGGTATGGCAGGGGTGATTTGCCCGAGGGTGACTATATCAACTGCCCCATGAATAAAGAGGAATACCTTGCTTTTTATAATGAGCTGGTGAGTGCTGAATTAGTGCCCCTAAAGGTTTTTGAAAAAGAAAAGGATTTTCAGGGTTGCATGCCTATTGAAGCTATGGCCAGGCGCGGTGTGGATACCATGCGTTTCGGGCCTTTGAAACCGGTGGGTATCATAAACCCGCATACGGGTACCGAAGCCTATGCCATAGTGCAGTTAAGGCAAGATAACGCTTCCGCAACCATGTTCAATATGGTAGGCTTTCAAACTCGTTTAACTTGGCCTGAGCAAAAACGGGTGTTCAGGATGATACCGGGGCTGGAAAAGGCAGGAATCCTGCGTTACGGGGTAATGCATAGGAACACCTATTTGAATTCCCCTATGCTCTTGAATGCTGATTTATCCTTAAAAGCAAAGCCTCAAATTTGTTTTGCAGGGCAAATAACAGGTGTGGAGGGGTATGTGGAATCTGCTGCTTGCGGTATGGTTGTGGGTATCAATGCGGCAAGGAAGGAGCAAGGGAAAACGGCCTTGCTTTATCCTTCTACAACAGCGCTGGGTGGGCTTATAAGGTATTTGCAAATACCGAACCCCAATTTCCAGCCTATGAATGTTACATTTGGTTTGCTGGAACCTTTAGGGCAACGCATTCGCAAAAAGAGTGAAAAGAACAGGCTTTTAGCAGAAAGAGCACTTACGGATATAAAAAACTTTCTGTTGCATGAGCAAGTTTAACTAAGCAGTTTAAAGGGGGGCGCACTATGGATGAACTGAACAGTTTTAAAAACAGGGCGGCAGAATTTTTATCCTATGTGCAGATCGAAAAAAATTATTCTCCCAATACTATACAGGCTTACCGCAAGGATCTTGCATCTTTTCTCGTCTACCTTGAGGAAAACCACCAAACAGCGGTGCTGGATGATCCTGAAGCCTTGAGCTATATTATCATGCGTAATTATTTGGCGCATCTGCAAAGGCAGGGGCTGGATAAGCGCACTATTTCCAGAAAGCTTTCGGCGGCGCGTTCCTTCTACCGTTTTTTGATGCGCCAGGAAATTGTTATGCATAACCCTGCTGCGGAAGTAGCAAGCCCAAAGCTGGAAAAAAAATTGCCCATTTTTTTGTATCCCGAGGAAATAGAAGCCCTGATGTCGGTAACGGCTGAGGATCTTTGGGGCATGAGGGACAGGAGTATTCTTGAAGTTTTGTATGGCTGCGGCTTGCGCGTGAGCGAGTTGGTAAGCATGAATATCAAAAATATCGATTGCCATGCGGGTTTTGTGCGAGTTATCGGTAAAGGTAGTAAAGAAAGGATAGTGCCCGTAGGCGATTTAGCTATTGATGCTGTGCAAACCTATCTGGCTTTGCGGATAGCGGCAGGCAAAACAGCTGGTTTAGACGAGCCTTTGTTTATCAATCAAAGGGGCGGCAGGCTAACTGACCGCAGTGTTAGGATGATTTTGAATAAATATATTGAAAAAACTTTTATAGATAAAAATGTAAGCCCGCACAGCTTGCGCCACAGTTTTGCTACACATCTTTTGGAAAATGGAGCGGATCTGCGTTCGGTGCAGGAGCTTTTGGGGCATAAAAATATATCGACCACACAAATTTATACCCATTTGAGTATGACAACAATTAGGGATGCTTATAATAAAAGTCATCCCCGAGCATAAGAATAATATAGCAGCTAACAGAAAGGTTGTGTAGAAATGGAATTAAGGGGTACTACCATAGTAGCGGTAAAAAAAGACGGCAAAGTTGCGGTAGCAGGAGATGGCCAAGTAACCTTAAGTAACAGTATTATTATGAAAAAAGGTGCACGTAAAGTACGCCGCCTGTATAAGGATCAGGTAGTTGTAGGTTTTGCGGGTTCAGTAGCAGACGCCTTCAGCCTGTTCGACAAATTCGAAATAAAGCTAGAGGAATTCCGTGGCAACCTTACACGTTCTGCAGTGGCTTTGGCTAAAGAATGGCGCACCGATAAAATGCTGCGTCAGTTGGAAGCCATGATGATAGTTGCAAGCGGTGATGAAGTTCTCATCCTTTCCGGTAGCGGTGAAGTAATAGAGCCTGATGATAATATTGCTGCTATAGGTTCGGGTGGTGCTTATGCTTTGGCAGCGGCACGCGCTTTGGTAGCTCATACAGATTTGAGCGCAGCGGAGATAGCTAAGGAAGCTCTTACCATAGCGGCGGATATTTGTGTTTACACGAATACCAATATTATAGTGGAAGAAACCGAACCGGAAGCCAAATAAAGGATTTTAAATATTATGTATGTTATGTTATGCGAAATACATTTAATGGTTTTAATTATTCCTTGCTAATACTTGGAATTATAAGTTAGCGTTTGGGATTAAAAATGCTTTTTCGCACCCGTAAAGCGTGGCGTAGAGTTTTCTTGCTGATAAGGCGGTAAGCACAGGCAAATGGCATTGCGAAAGATAGTTTACATTACGAGTTCGCAATGCCATTTAGCGGATCCAACGGGGAAGTTTTGAGGCGTATCCGCGTGCCAAATGCACCGACTTAGCGGCAGTTGAAAACTGTAGCCTAAGCGGTTAGGGCGCAAAACTCCCCTTTCCTGGGCAGGGGTCAAGGGGGATAGGGAGCAAAATAACATCAACTCCTTTATTAATGCTTTGATTTTATGGTTAAGTTTATGGTTAAGATTAAATAGAGGCAGTTTTTATTATAAATAAATAGCTTAATGCTTTCGAATTCTAGCCAAAAGTATAAAAACAGAAAAGAGGTAATATAATGATGAATGAATTGACCCCAAGGCAAATAGTTGCCGAGCTGGATAAATACATCATCGGCCAGGATAATGCCAAACGTTGTGTGGCGGTGGCCTTAAGAAACCGTTATCGCCGCAAATGCTTGGGTACCGCTATTCAGGACGAAATAATGCCCAAAAATATTATTATGATAGGCCCCACAGGTGTGGGCAAAACCGAAATAGCCCGTCGCTTAGCTAAACTTGTGCAAGCTCCTTTCTTAAAAGTTGAGGCCACAAAGTTTACAGAAGTTGGCTATGTGGGGCGGGATGTTGAGTCCATCGTTAGGGATATAACGGAAATAGCCATCCGCATGGTCAAAAACGAGCAAATGGAAAAAGTGCGCCCGCAGGGCGAAGCCGCCGCGGAGGAAAGGCTGTTGGATCTTTTGGCTCCCGCAGGCCGCAAGGATAAAAAAGTCAACCGCAATCCCATGGAGCTATTTTTCGGAGGGGTTAGGGATGATGACGACGATGAATACACCAGGGAAACTTCTCAGGTGGAGGCGGAGGAAGCCAAAACCCGCCGTCAAAAAGTAAAGGAACTGCTTGCCATGGGCTATATGGAAGACCATTTGGTAGAAATAGAAGTAGAAGAGCAATCTATGCCTATAGGTTCCATAAACGGCATGGACGAAATGGGCATCAATATTCAGGAAATGTTTGGCGGCCTGATGCCTAAAAAAACCAAACGCCGCAAGCTTACCGTGGCGGAGGCCAGAAAAATTTTGATTCAGGAGGAATGCGTGAAGCTTATAGATACGGACGAAGCTACCGGACGTGGTATCGAAAGGGCTGAACAATCCGGCATCATCTTTTTTGACGAAATAGATAAAATAGCGGTAAGGAGCGGCCATACCGGCGGTGGGCAGGATGTTTCGCGCGAGGGCGTGCAAAGGGATATTTTACCTATAGTTGAAGGTTCTACCGTAATGACCAAATACGGCCCCGTGAAAACCGATTATATGCTGTTCATTGCGGCAGGTGCTTTCCATGTGGCCAAACCTTCTGATCTTATTCCCGAATTGCAGGGTCGTTTTCCCATTAGGGTGGAATTGGAAAGCTTAACGGAAGAAGATTTTCGCCGTATCCTTTTAGAACCCCAAAACTCCTTGGTCAAGCAATATGTAGCGCTTTTACAAGCAGATGGTGTAGATATACATTTCACGGAAGACGGCATAGGTGCTATGGCTGCAATAGCCCAGCAGGTAAATAGTGCTACCGAGAATATCGGCGCCCGCAGGCTTTACACAATTTTGGAAAAAGTGCTGGAGGATTTGTTGTATCAGGCTCCGGATGCTGCTTTGACAAATGTGGATATAGATAAAGCTTATGTGGAAAGCAAGCTTTCCCTGTTAGCACAAAATGAAGATATGAGCAGATTTATTCTATAAAATTTTGAATTATCGTATTTATTTTCGGGTTTTTTTCCTAAAATAAGGGTAAAATGTTAAAAAGCTCGAAATTCAAATATAATATGGTTGCAAAAAATATTTTTGTTTGCTATACTAAATTGTGGTTTATTATCACTCACGGCAAAGGATGGTTATTGCCCGTGGCGCAAGCTGCAATAACCAGTTGAGTTTGTTGGAGGCAAAACAAAAGGAGGAAATAAAATGGCAGTAATCTCTATGAAACAACTTTTGGAGGCCGGTGTACATTTTGGCCACCAAACCCGTCGCTGGAACCCTAAAATGGGTCGCTACATCTTTACCGAAAGGAACGGCATTTACATTATCGACTTGCAAAAAACCGTTCATAAGGTTGATGAAGCCTATAACTTTATTAAAGAAGTGGCTTCTGAAGGTAAAGCTGTACTTTTTGTAGGTACAAAAAAACAAGCTCAGGAAGCAATCAAGGAAGAAGCACTTCGTGCAGGCCAGTACTTTGTAAATGAACGCTGGTTGGGTGGTATGCTTACCAACTTTGGTACCATTCAGCAAAGGATCAACCGTTTGCGTGAATTGGAACGCATGGAAGAAGACGGTACCTTTGAGCTGTTGCCCAAAAAGGAAGTTTCCCAGTTGTGCGGCCAGAAACTTAAATTGGAACGTTTTCTTGGCGGTATCAAGGATATGCGTAAACTTCCCGGTGCTATATTTATTGTAGACCCCCGCAAAGAACGCATTGCGGTTGCGGAAGCCCGTCGTTTGCATATTCCCATTGTAGCTATCGTGGATACTAACTGTGATCCCGATGAAATAGATTATCCTATCCCCGGTAATGACGATGCCATCCGTGCGGTAAAATTACTAACCGGTAAAATGGCAGATGCCATCATTGAAGCTAATCAGGGTATGTCTATGGCCAAAGCAGCTGTTGATGCCGCAGCTGTTCACGAAATAGCTGAAGAATCTGCTAAAGCTGAAGCCGAACTTGATAAAGCAGAAGCATAAGAACCTTTTAAAAGAGGTAGGGAGGAAAACCTCGTCCCTACCTCTTTTCTTGAATCAGGCAAAAATATATTTTATATATTAGGAGGATATTTAGATGATAAGTGCAGCAGATGTAAAAGAATTGCGTGAACGTACTGGTGCCGGTATGATGGATTGCAAAAAAGCGCTTGCCGAAACCGGTGGTGATAAGGAAAAAGCCATTGACTTTTTAAGAGAAAAAGGCTTGGCGGCCGCAGCTAAAAAAGCAGGCCGTATTGCTGCTGAAGGCATTGTAGAAAGCTATATCCATGGCGGTGGCCGTATTGGTGTATTGGTTGAAGTGAATTGCGAAACCGACTTTGTGGCAAAAACCCCTGAATACAAAGAACTTTGCCGTGATATAGCAATGCAGATAGCCGCGGCGAAGCCTGAATTCGTAGTTCGTGAAGAAGTGAGCCAGGATAAAATAAATCATGAAAAAGAAGTTTTGCGTGCGCAGGCTTTGAACGAAGGCAAACCTGAAAAGATTGTGGACAAGATGGTAGAAGGCCGTATTGAAAAATACTTTAAGGAAGTATGCCTTATGGAGCAGGCTTTTATTAAAGATACTGATATGACTGTAAAAGATCTTATCAATGCCAAAATCTCCAAAATTGGGGAAAATATTTCTATTCGTCGTTTTGCCCGTTTTGAAGTAGGCGAAGGCATTGAAAAACGTCAGGATGATTTAGCTGCCGAAGTAGCTAAGATGACCCAAAAATAATTTAATAGAAAGTGTGGTGGCGTGGGTTGCAGGAGCTTAAGTACAAAAGAGTCATTTTAAAATTAAGCGGAGAAGCCTTAGCAGGGAATGTTGGTTATGGCATAGACCCGCAAACTATACTTTCGGTTGCTCAGCAAATCAAGGAAGTTCATAATATGGGCGTAGAGCTTGCGCTTATTGTTGGTGGTGGCAATATTTGGCGTGGTATAGCAGGTTCGGCCAAAGGGATGGATCGTGCTACCGCAGATTATATGGGTATGCTGGCTACAGTTATGAACGCACTTGCTTTGCAGGATGCCTTGGAAAATCTGGAGGTTGTTACCAGAGTACAGGCAGCGGTGGAAATGCGTCAGTTTGCCGAACCGTATATTCGCCGCCGTGCTATCCGCCACCTTGAAAAAGGCAG
>DGYV01000047.1:0-5018 GCA_002398485.1 Peptococcaceae bacterium UBA4997
TTGTATATGCGGTAAAAAACCTGTAATAAAATTGATTACCCGTAAACCTATTGTGGCAGGGAAAGAGGAGCTGGAAAACAACCACAGATCCAGAAGCGCCAAATTAAGGGTTGCTGAAAGGCTGTAAAAAAATTGTAGGGTGGTGCGTTCATGTGCTGGCAGCAAGACAATTTTTAAATGAATCGAGCAATGTTGTGCAAAAACAGGCAAAGGCGAAGCTGGAGCTATTGAATCAGGAACGCGTTTGCCAAAAAAAAGAAAGAAATAAAAGAGTAAAATTTAGAATAACTTTTACGGTAGTTGCAATTCTGTTGGTAGCTTTAACTTATACTGCCATGGAAGCCAAAATAACCATGTATGGTTATGAAATAAATACTACCAAGCTGGCTATTGCGGATATAGAAAATGACAATGCCAAACTACTGCTGCAGGTGGAGGAATTGAGCTCTCCCGAGCGTATTGCTGCTTATGCTGTTACTGAGCTTGGTATGGTACAGCCTACGGCAGACCATATTTTATATAAGGAAATAAGCTCCGAAATAGCAGTTACTGGCAATGCTATGGTTGCTGAAGCTAAAGCAAGCTCCGGTATGGATACGGTAGTTCCTACTTCCGCTGCCGCTTCTATTGAGGTTATTGAGGGTAAGGAAGTTCATCCTGTGGTTTCGGCTATTACTAAATTGATTTCTCAGTATAAAAGTGCACTTAACTCAAAACAAATGGGTATGTTGGCAAATTAAGGCTTTTGGTATTAAGTTGAGCTCCTGGTAATATATTAAAATAAATTGATTTAATGAGTTAAGGCTCTCCTTGGGAGTGATATGTTTGGTCAAAAATAAATTATTTACACGCAAGAGGCTGTTTATGGCTTTTGTAATTCTAATGATAGCTTTTTCAGCTATCATTATTCGTTTAGCATACGTTCAGCTAGTCAATGGCGAGGAATTGCAGGCCAAGGCGGAAAGCCTTAGAACCAGAGAACTTTCGGTTGCTGCAAAGCGCGGTACCATTTACGATAGGAATGGTAAAAAGCTTGCCATAAGCTTAAGTGCCGATTCTATATATGCCGCACCTACAGAGGTTTTAGCCTCAGGAGAGGCGGATGCGACAGCTGAAAAGCTGGCAAGCATATTGGGAATGGATAAAGAAACTATTTTGGCTAAAATCACCAAAAACAGTTCTTTTGAATGGATCAAGCGCAAGGTTGATTTTGCTAAAAGCCAAGAAATAGAAGATGCCGATATGCCCGGCATAAAAATCATTGAGGAAACACAGCGTTTTTACCCTAAGGGCAGTTTGGCTGCTCATATTTTGGGTTTTGCAGGTATTGATAACCAGGGATTGGAAGGCCTGGAAATTGCCAAGGACGATGTGCTTTCGGGTACTGCGGGAAGTATTGTTACGGAATATGATGCCAAAGGTATTGAAATACCACAGGCCGTAAAGGAATATAATCCGCCTACGGATGGTAACAGCATAGTTTTGACAATAGATGAAACTATCCAATATTTTGCCGAGCGTGAGCTGGATAATCTTATGACTTCCGAGTATCCGCCTGCATCTGCCAGTATTTTGATAATGAACCCGAAGACAGGTGAAATATTGGCTATGGCAAACCGTCCTACCTATGATCCTAACGATTATCAAAACTATGACAATTCCACACGCAGGAATAAAGCGGTAGTAGATACCTATGAACCCGGTTCCACCTTCAAAATTATTACCGCATCTACTGCTTATGATTCGGGAGTGGTAAGCCTTAGTGATCATTTTTATTGCAAGGGCTATTACAGTATAGGCTCAAAAAGGATTAAGTGCTGGCGCAGCTATAGACCCCACGGTGACCAAATCTTTGCGCAGACTATGCAAAATTCATGTAACCCGTCTTTGGTGCAAGTAGGCTTAAGGATAGAGGCAAAAGAGGAAGGCCTGTTTTACGATTATATAAGAAATTTTGGTTATGGTAAGCCTACGGGTGTAGAACTTGCGGGTGAAGCTGCTGGTATAATGATACCTGAAGAAAAATTATCGGATCTTAATATAGGAACTATCTCCATAGGCCAAGGCATTTCCGTAACACCTTTACAAATGGTATCCGCAGTATCAGCGGTTGTAAATGGGGGAAATTTGTTGAAGCCGCAGATCATCAAACGAATAGTGGATAATGACGGTAATGTGATACGGGATTTTCAGGTTAAGGAAGTACGCCGTGTTATTTCAGAAGATAGTTCTTCTGTAATGCGGGATATTCTGGAAAGCGTGGTTGCTGAAGGTACAGGGCGTCAGGCTTATGTAGAAGGCTACAGGGTAGGTGGTAAAACAGGTACTGCTCAAAAAGCGGGCAAAGGCGGTTATTTGCCCGGTAAATATGTGGCATCTTTTATAGGGGTTGCTCCTTGTGATGATCCCCAAATCACAGTACTGGTAATGATAGATGAACCCAGCGGGCCTTTGTATCAAGGGGGTCAGGTAGCTGCCCCTGTTGCCAAGGTTGTAATTGAGGATACTTTACGTTATTTGGGTGTGGTTTCCCAACTTAGCAATCTTGAAGATAATAAAATTAGGGGTAATACTGTTGCTAAAAAAATTGCAGTTCCTAATGTGATAAACCTTACTGCGGAAGAGGCTGAAAAAGTACTTGCCATTGCCGGCCTTACTTCCGAAATAAAGGATGGCTCCAATATAGTTACTTCCCAAACACCTGCGGGTTCTACAATGGTTGAAACGGGCAGTAGGGTGATTTTGCGTACAGGGAATACTACTGTTGGGGGTACAGATCAAATAACTATGCCAGATTTAACAGGTAAAAGGGTAAGGGAAGTGGCGGAGCTTTTAGGTGCCATGGGGCTTAAGCTTAAATCCTCGGGTACGGGTATTGCCACGGAGCAATTGCCTATTCCTGGTACCAAAGTAAAAAGAGGCGATATTGTAGAGGTTATTTTTAACCCCGAAACAGAAAGTGTAGAAACGAGCGGTCCTTAATAAGTGTATTTATTTTGGCATATAATTAGGTAAGGAGGGTATGATCATGCGTTTAAGAGATGTAGCAATGTATTTGGGTTTGGATAACATTAATGTTCCCGATATAGAAGTGAAAAATCTGCAATATGACTCCCGTAGGATTCAACCGGAGGATTTGTTTGTGGCCTTGGTTGGCGTAAAATCCGACGGCCATGATTATATAGAAAAAGCTATAGCACAGGGTGCGGCTGCTGTTTTGGCAGAAAGGCCCATGCCTGAACTGGAGGGCTT
Source organism: Peptococcaceae bacterium UBA4997 (assembly GCA_002398485.1). GTDB lineage: Bacteria > Bacillota > Dehalobacteriia > UBA4068 > UBA4997 > UBA4997. The sequence continues at coordinate 3,253 of DGYV01000047.1, forward strand.
TGTGCCTATTTTGTATTGTCATAATACCCGCAAGGCTACCGCACTTTTAAGCGCGCTTTGGCACAATTTCCCTGACCGTAATATGCGTATGATCGGGGTTACAGGTACCAACGGCAAAACCACTACTACTCATCTAATCAAATGGGTATGGGATTACTATAATATCAATTCGGGCTTGATAGGTACAATCCAAAATTCAGCAGGTGCCAAAATTTTACCTGCCAGCCATACCACTCCGGAGCCTGTGGAATTGGGGCAGCTTTTGGCTATGATGCGGGATGATAATTGTGCTAATGTGGTTATGGAGGTATCCTCACACGCTTTAAAACAAAATAGGGTAGAAGGTTTTCATTTTGATGGGGCGGTTTTTACAAATTTGACCCAAGATCATTTGGATTTTCACGGTAATTTTGAGGACTATCTGCAAAGTAAGATCAGACTTTTTACTATGCTGAACCGTGGTGATATCACTTGCAAATACGGTGTTATAAATATAGATGATGCTGCGGCACCGTCCTTTATTGAGGTAACAAAAGTTCCTATTTGGACATACAGTATAAAGAAGCCTGCAACCTTGCAGGCTTCGGAATACCATGTAACTCCTAAAGGCACCTCCTTCACCTTGCTGTATAGAGGAGCTGAGCATCAGGTGGAAGTGCCTTTAACAGGCCAATTCAATGTTTATAATGTATTGGCTGCCATGGCGGTGCTTTTGGCGGAAGGTATGGAACTGGGAAAAATCACGGAAGCATTGGCTAAGGCTCCGCAAGTGGCGGGTCGCTTTGAAAAAGTAGATGAAGGCCAAAATTTTACCGTAATAGTGGATTACGCGCATACTCCTGATGGTTTGGAAAATGTGCTTACTACTGCGCGCGGTATTGCCAAAAACCGTTTAATTACGGTATTTGGCTGCGGCGGTGACCGTGATCGCACCAAACGTCCTATCATGGGCAGGATAGCGGGCAAATTAAGTGACTATGTAATTATAACCTCAGATAATCCGCGTACCGAAGAACCCATGGATATTATTGCGGAAATAGAACCGGGCATTAAAGGAGTGAGCCAAAATTATGAAATAGATGCCGATCGCCGTACAGCAATAAGACTTGCCATAAAAAAGGCTAGGCAGGGTGATGTTGTGGTAATAGCAGGCAAGGGGCATGAGGATTATCAGTTGGTAAAAGGCCAGGTGCTTTCTTTTGATGACCGTAAAGTAGCAAGAGAAATTTTACGGGAAAGTAAGAAATAAACCAAAAATAAAGTTAAAAATGCGAAAATAATGAAAATAAGAATTCGGCTTGTGTTTAGTCTGCATTAGTTTTATAATAATTAGGTTACAAATAGTGTTGGGGGTAAAAGAATGAAAACGGCAATGTTTGCCCTGTTAACTGCTTTGTTGATTGGAATTTTAAGCGGCCCTTTTATAATAATACTGCTGCGCAGATTAAAATTTGGACAAACCATAAGAGCAGAAGGCCCGAAACGTCATTTGCAAAAGGCAGGAACGCCTACTATGGGCGGTATCATTTTTTTAGCGGCCTCAACAATTGCTATACTTATATGGGGTGATGGCTCCCGTGAGCTTATGCTGGTGCTTTTTGCTACCCTGTTTTATGGTTTGATAGGTTTTGTGGATGATGGTATTATTATAATGCTTAAACGCTCTTTGGGGCTTACTGCCAAGCAAAAACTGGCTTTTCAATTCCTTTTGGCATTTTTCTTTTTATATATTGCTTGTCATGTTTTGGGTAGGGGCACCCATTTAA
>DGYV01000047.1:5205-5695 GCA_002398485.1 Peptococcaceae bacterium UBA4997
ACCCATTTAATAGTGCCTGTTTTGGGTATGGAATGGGAATTGGGTATTTTTTATTACTTGTTTATATCACTATTTATGGTTTTTATGGTTAATGCAGTAAATTTGACCGACGGCTTGGATGGTTTGGCCGGCGGTATTTCCTTTTTGGTTCTACTTACTTATTTGATCATCTGTTTGCTTTCTATAAACCACCCTCCTGTAGAGGGTTTGAATTACAATGATCTTGCTGTTGGCGCTGGCGCTTTGGCCGGGGGCATTTTAGCCTTTTTGTTTTTTAACAGGTATCCCGCAAAAGTATTTATGGGTGATACGGGTTCTTTGGCTTTGGGCGGCGCTGTTATGGCATTTGCCATTCTTACCAAAACAGAAATCTTGTTTATTTTGATTGGCGGTGTTTATTTTTTGGAAGCTTTATCCGTGGTGATTCAGGTCGCAAGTTTTAGGTTAACGGGGAAAAGAGTATTTAAAATGAGTCCGCTGCATCATCATT
>DGYV01000047.1:5836-6610 GCA_002398485.1 Peptococcaceae bacterium UBA4997
AATGAGTCCGCTGCATCATCATTTTGAGATGTGCGGCTGGCCTGAAACACGGGTAGTGGCTTTATTTTGGGTCTTCGCAGCCATTTTGGCAGGGCTGGGCCTATTATTAACCTTATTGTAAACTGGAGGGCACTAAGATGATTTTTGAAGTAGATAATGAAATGGAAATGTTTGTTCAAGATACCAGAGCCTTGGTAGTAGGGGCGGGAGTTTCGGGGCTTGCTGCCGCTAAATTACTGAATATGATAGGAACTTCCGTAACCCTTGCTGATAATAAGCCTAAAGAGGCTTTACCCAAGGGATTATTTGAACTTGAGAAAGAAGGCGTAGAAATTCTTACTGGTGGTATGCCCCAAGAGGTTGCCTGTTACAATTTTGCGGTAATCAGCCCGGGCGTTCCCTTGAACGTACCGGTAATGCAAGCCTTAAAAGCTGCTCGTGTGCCTGTAATAAGCGAGTTGGAGCTGGCTTATTTATATACGGAAACCCCTTTTGTTGCCATTACGGGTACAAACGGTAAAACCACTACTACTGCTTTAGTTGGGCATATCCTAAAAACTGCGGGGAAAGAGGCTTTTGTGGGCGGTAATATAGGTGTACCTCTAACCGGTAATTTAAGTGAAATCTCTACTAATGGTTATATTGTGGCAGAGGTATCGAGCTTTCAACTGGAAACAGTACATCATTTTGCGCCCCAGGTTGCGGCTATTCTTAACCTGACCCCCGATCATCTTGACCGTCATGGTGATATGGCAGGCTATATTGCGGCTAAAG
>DGYV01000047.1:6802-14948 GCA_002398485.1 Peptococcaceae bacterium UBA4997
GACTTTATTTATATTGCGGCTAAAGCCCGTATTTTTGCCAACCAGGAAAAGTCGGATTTTTTGGTATTGAATCATGATGATGAAAAAGTAAGAGAATTGGCGGAAGAAGCCAAGGCTCAGGTGGTATTCTTCAGCCGTACTCATAAGCTTGAACATGGCTTTTGGGTTTCCGATAATAAAATAATTTGGCAAAAAGGTCCAAAAACCATAAATATTATTGATATTGATGAAATATATATAAAGGGCGGCCATAATGTGGAAAATGCTTTGGCGGCTTGTGCTGTGTCAGCTTCTTTGGGAATAAAGGCAGAGCAAATGGCTGAGGCTTTAAAAACATTTAAAGGCGTTGCTCATAGGCAGGAATTTGTGGCCACAAAAAGAGGTGTAAAATATATAAATGACAGCAAAGGCACTAATCCCGATTCCACAAAACAGGCAATTTTAGCTTATCAAGAGCCAATGGTGCTTATTTTGGGTGGACGTAATAAAGGCAGTAAATTTGATGAGCTTTTGCCTGTAATGAAAAATCATGTTAAAAGCGTGGTTTTAGTAGGTGAAGCCCGTGATGAGATTAAAGCTTGTTTAGAAGCCAATGATTTTACGGATATTCGGGAAGCAGGCAATGATTTTAACAAAGCGGTTGAATTAGCGGCGGAAGCTGCCGTAGCTGGCGATGTGGTAATGCTTTCTCCTGCTTGCGCCAGCTGGGATATGTTCAAATGCTTTGAAGACAGAGGCGATTTATTTAAAAAGTTGGTATTGGCTTTACCCGATTGATTAAAGCAGATTTTAAAAGTTGAAAAGAGGTGAGCGGATTGCTGGTTAAAAGGGGCAAAATAGATTACTGGACATTTTTGGTTGTACTGGTCCTTTTGGGTATTGGTTTGGTAATGGTGTTGAGTGCCAGCCAGTATTTTGCTCAAAACAAACCGTATGAGGATTCTTTTTACTTTTTGAAAGCACAGGCCAAAAATGCTATACTTGGTATAGTAGTTATGGTTCTGGCAATGAATATAAATTATCAAAAATATCGTAAGTTGGTTTGGCCTGCCTTGATAGGAGCATTTTTGCTGATGATGCTGATTGCGTTGACCAGCTTGGGTTCTTCTGCAAAGGGGGCGGAGCAATGGCTGGATTTGGGGTTTGTAAGGTTTCAACCTTCGGAGATCATGAAAATAGCCTTAGTGCTGTTTTTGGCTAAAAGCCTTTCCGAAAGGCGAGAAATGCTTTCCAGCTTTAGCAAAGGTTTTTTGCCGTATCTTGCCCTTATCGGTGTGGTTTGTGTGGCGGTGGCACTTCAGGATTTGGGTACGGCCATGGTTATAGCAGGTACGGCTTTTATTATGCTTTATTGTTCGGGTACCCGCCCTGCACACCTTATGATGTTGGTTGGCGCGGGCATAGCGTTTTTTGTGTTCATGGTAATGTTGGAGCCATACCGTATGAACAGGCTGCTGGGCTTTATGGATCCCTGGTCTGATCCTTTGGGCACGGGTTATCAAACCATTCAGTCTTTACTGGCCATAGGTTCGGGCGGCTTTACGGGGGTTGGTTTGGGTGCAGGCGGTGCCAAATGGCTTTATTTACCGGAACGCCATACTGACTTTATCTTTGCTGTAATGGCAGAGGAAACAGGGCTTTTGGGCGGTGCTTTTTTAATACTGCTTTTTATGTTTTTTGCCTGGCGTGGTTTTAACATAGCTATGAAAGTACAGGATAGCTTCGGTAGTTTGTTGGCGGCAGGTATTACTATAATGATTAGCCTGCAAGCCTTTATCAATATAGGTATTGCGGTGGGAGCACTTCCCGTTACAGGCATTACGCTGCCATTTATAAGTTATGGCGGTACTTCTTTGGTTATCTCATTGGCTGCGGTGGGGGTATTGTTGAATATTTCTCGCTTTGCCGGAATGGATAGGTGAAAATATGCGCATAATTATTACCGGCGGCGGTACCGGCGGGCATATTTATCCCGCCTTGTCTATAGCTAATGGCCTTATAAATAAATTCAACCAAAGTGAGATCCTTTATGTTGGTTCTGAGCAGGGCCTGGAAAAAGATTTTGCCATAAGGGAAGGCTTTGCCTTTAAGGGTGTTGCCGTGGCAGGCTTGCCAAGGCCTTTATCTTTTAAAACTGTAGGCGTTTTGTTTAAAAATTTTCAAGGGTTGGCTCAATCATCTAAAGTCATTGCTAAATTCAAGCCTGATTTGGTTGTGGGCAGTGGTGGTTATGCCTGCGGGCCCATTATGCTTGCAGCGGCCTTAAAGGGTGTGCCTACATTATTGCATGAGCAGAATGCGGTAATGGGTTTAACCAATCGTATCTTAAGCCGTTTTGTGGATGTGGTATGCCTTACTTTTCCGGTAAATAATTTGCCGGATACTAAAAAATATAAATATGTGCTTACGGGCTTGCCTGTGCGGCAGAATATAATGAAATCTTCCAGGGCTAAGGGTGTTGCCGCTTTAGGCTTGAAGCATGACTGTAAAACTATCTTGATAACGGGCGGCAGCCAGGGCGCCAAGCACCTTAATGAAACTGTCGCAAGCCTTTGGCGGGAATTAATTGCAAGAAATATACAAATAATACACATAGCAGGTCCCAAATTGTTTGCGGCCATGCAAGAAGAAGCAGTAAAGCAGGGTTTGGGTGCTGCAGACGGTTTATACATCTATGATTATCTGCATAATATGAGTGATGCCCTATGGGCGGCCGATGTTATCATAGGCAGAGCGGGAGCTTCCTTTTTAGCGGAAGTTGCAGCGGTAGGCAGGGCTTCTGTTTTGGTACCTTATCCTTATGCGGCAGGCAATCATCAGGAAGCTAATGCCAAAGCACTTGCGGATGTTGGCGGCGCTACAATGATTTTGGATAAAGACCTAACAGCTGCTAACCTTAAAGAGGCGGTATTGGCTGTTTTAGAGGATGCCGCTTTGCAGCGGTCCATGGAAAACAGCGCTTTGATGCAGGGACACAGCGATGCCTTGCAGAATATAATTCAAGAAGCTTTAAAAATAACCGAGAAATAACAGGAGGTTTCCCTTGAATAATATAGGCAAACATGTTTATTTTGTTGGCATAGGCGGTATTGGTATGAGTGCTTTGGCTCGCATACTTTTGGGTTTTAATATCAGAGTTTCGGGTTCAGATGTGAAAAACAGTCCTTTAGTTGAAAGCCTTAGGGAAGACGGTGCCCAAATTTTTATTGGTCATAACGGTAAACAAATTCCTGCGGATGTGGATTTGTTTGTTTATACTTCTGCTATCAAGGGGGATAATCCGGAGTATTTACAGGCAAGGGAAAGAGGAATAAAAATCATCAGCCGTGCCGAGCTTTTGGCTATGATAATGGCGGAACGCACCAGTATTGCCATAGCGGGAGCGCATGGGAAAACCTCTACAACCGGTATGATAGGTACTATGCTGGCCTATAACCACCTTGACCCTACTATTGTTATAGGAGGTATGCTGCCGAATATAGGAGGCAACGCCTGTTGGGGCAATGGTGAATATTTGGTTGCCGAAGCCGATGAAAGCGACGGTTCCTTTTTGATATTAAACCCCAAAATGGTTGTGGTAACCAATGTGGAAAACGATCATTTGGATTATTACGGTACTATGGAAAAGCTGGCTGAAGCTTTTCATAAATTTATTAAGCAGGTGCCTGAAGACGGTTTTGTGGTATTGGGTACTGATAATGCTATTTTATCAGGCTTTGCCGAAGTGGCGGATAAACCTTATATTACCTATGGTTTAAAAAACCCCAATGCCGATTATACAGTAAAAAATATTAATTATCAGGGCTTTGGTACGGTGACCGATATTTATTTTAAAGACCAATTTTTGGGTAAATTAAGGCTTTCCGTACCGGGTGAATATAATATAAGCAATGCCTTGGCGGGTGTTGCTGTTGGCAGAGCTTTGGGTTTAAGCTTTACCGAAATCGCGGATGGTCTTGCCGCTTTTGCGGGAACAGGCCGCCGTTTTGAACAACTGGGACATAATAAAAAAGATGATATAGTAGTAGTGGATGATTATGCTCACCACCCAACCGAAATCAAAGCGGTTCTGCATGGAGCTAAAAACCTGCCTTTCAAAAGGGTAATAGGTGTATTTCAGCCGCACCGTTACAGCCGCACCAATATGCTGCAAAAGGAATTTGCCGAAGCCTTTAGCGATGCCGATATAGTTATAATCAATGAAATTTACAGTGCTTTTGAAGCACCCATAGCAGGTGTGAGTGCTAAGCTTATTATTGATAATATGTTGCTTTTGGAGCCCAATAAAAAAGTATATTACGGAGCTACGGAAAATGATATATTGAAACTGCTTGATGAAATAGTACAGCCCAACGATTTGGTAATGATCATGGGTGCCGGTAATATCCGTCATACGGGCGAGCTATATGCCCAAAGCTTAGCAAATAAATAGGAGTGGTTAAGATGAACGATTATCTTGATTTCGCCCAAAATCTGCAAACTAAAATTACAGGGAGCGTCCTTACAGACGCTCCCATGTCTGATTATACCACCTGGAAAATAGGCGGTAATGCTGATGTTTTAGCTATTCCGCAAAATCCTGCCGAACTTGCTGCTATTTTAACTATGGCAACGGAGGCAAAAATACCCCTGATGATAATCGGTAAGGGTTCTGATTTATTGGTTTCCGATAGCGGTATTAGGGGCTTGGTGGTGCAAATAGGTGAAAAACTTAATAACATAGAATGGCTTGCGGAAAGTAAAGTAATGGTCCAGGCAGGCGTAAGTATGTCAAGCTTGGCTTGGGAATGTGCCAAAAGAAATTTAAGCGGTTTGGAATGGGCGGTGGGCATACCGGGCAATTTGGGTGGTGCTTTGATTATGAATGCGGGTGCTTACGGCAGTAATATAAGCTCCTGTGTAACCAAAATAGAAGTCATGGAATATAATGGCAAAAGGAAGTGGCTGAACAGGGATGAATTGCAATTCGGCTATCGCCATGGTTTCACGGCAGGTACTTCCGTGGTCATAAATATTGAATTGCAGCTTACGGAGGGAGATAGAACCGTAAGTGAGTTGCATATGAGGCAAATCCTGCAAACCAGAACTAAAAATCAGCCATTGGAGTATCCTTCGGCGGGCAGTGTGTTTAAAAATCCTGAAGGTGATCACGCCGGCAGGCTTATTGAAGCGGCAGGCTGTAAAGGTATGCGTATAGGTGATGCACAGGTATCCTTAAAACATGGCAATTTTATAGTTAATTTAGGCAATGCTAAGGCAAGTGATGTATTGGCCTTGATAAGTGATGTGCAAAAAAAGGTTTGGGAGAAATTTGCTGTACAATTAGAGACGGAGGTACGCCTGATAGGTTAATGCCTCCTTACTCATAAGGGGGCGGCTTTATTGGAAAAATTCATCATTACAGGTGATAACCGTTTAAGAGGGGATTTAACCGTAAAAGGAGCCAAAAATGCGGTTTTGCCTATTCTGGCTGCTTGTTTGTTAAGCAATGATGTTTGCGTTTTAAATAATGTACCTAATTTGCAGGATGTAAGTGTAATGTGTGAGCTATTAAAGTCCTATGGAGCTAAAATAAGCAGGGAAGCCAGAACTCTGACTGTGGATAGCAGAAATATATCAGGCGGCGATGCACCTGCGGATGTTATCAAAAAAATGAGAGCATCTAATTTGGTTTTAGGGCCCATCTTAAGCCGTTTTCATCAGGTGCGTTTACCTTTTCCCGGGGGTTGCGCCATTGGTATGCGCCCCATGAACTATCATTTGAAGGCTTTACAGGCATTGGGCGCGGATCTAAGGGAAAAAGGCGGCTTTATAGAGGCTTATACAACAGGCCTTTACGGCTGCGGTATTTGCCTTGATTTTCCCAGTGTAGGTGCTACGGAAAATATTATGATGGCAGCTTCCTTGGCTTATGGCACTACTGTATTGAGCAATGCTGCCCGGGAACCCGAAATCATTGATCTGGCGGATTTTCTGAAAAAGCTGGGTGCCAAAATCAAAGGTGCCGGTTCGGATATAATTGTTATAGAAGGCGTAAGTGCTTTGCATGGCGGTGAATATACGGTGATGCCTGACCGTATAGAAGCGGGTACCTTTTTAATAGCTGCCGCAATGACGGGCGGCGATATTTACTTAAGGAATGCCAAGGCGGATGATCTTACTGCTTTGATTGCCAAATTGCGGGAAGCGGGAGCAACTGTGCAAGCAGATAATGGTGGAATTCGTTTGCAAAGCAGGGCAAGGTTAAAGTCTGTTGATATACAAACCATGCCTTATTCAGGTTTTCCAACTGATCTACAGGCACAGTTCATGGCTTTAATGACTACGGCACAGGGTAGTTCCGTGATTTCGGAAAATGTGTTCGAAAACAGGTTCAAACACGCTGAACAGTTGTGCTTGATGAATGCGGATATTAACATACTGGGCAGGGCGGCTGTGGTAAAAGGTGTGCCTAATTTAAACGGTGCCGTGGTGAACGCAACCGATTTAAGAGCGGGTGCTGCTTTGGTTATTGCGGGTTTGGCTGCCCGTGGTGAAACTGTGGTAAAAAATGTATTCTATATAGATAGGGGCTATGAAAATATAGAAGAAAGCTTTAATGTGTTGGGCGGCAATATAAAAAGGGTGAAATCATTAAAAAAAGCCGAGCATGTTCAGGCAGGAAAAAAAGCTGAGTGTGTAGTATCATTATAGTTATTACATAGTACTTATGATAATTTTAAATTATTGTATACCTCTGAACAGATATTTTATTTATTTTATGTGTTCAATAGTATTTTTATATAGGAAAAATGTTTTTTAGAAGGAAAAGCCAAATGGCTTGAAGCATATTTTAAGGGGGGCTTGGCAGTTTTGGCCATGCCCTGTTAAATATGGGAGGCAGTTTTTTTATGGGACAAGTAGTAAATTTACAAGAAGTTAAAAAGAAAAAAAGGAAGGCAGGTAGTGTGCGCTGGATACTTTGCCTTTTGTTTCTTTTGGCATGCGGTGTGAGCGGCTATTTTTTGTCCCAATCCAGTATTTTTAACATAAGCGAAATTACGGTAAAGGGTAACAACCAGGTGGGTACAGCTGAAATTTTAGAGCTTTCGGGTATTGAAAAAGGGCAGCATATTTATGCGGCCAATGTAGGTAAAGCGGAAAAAATGATTGCGTCAAATTATCTTATTCAAAGGGCAGAAGTCAAGCGTAAGCTACCTAATCATATTACGATTACCGTAAAAGAGCGTACTGCCGTAGCAGCAGTACAATTCAAGGAAGGTTTATTGCAAATAGATGCTGAAGGCTGTGTGCTCAAGGTGCAAAAGGTAGTGGAAGGCCTGCCCTTGATGATAATTTCCGGAGTTGATGATGCTCCTACGGATATGTTGCCCGGCCATATTATAGAATCCAGCAAATTAAAAACCGGTCTTTTGATTATTAACCAGCTTACGGTTGCCGATGCCGCTAATATGGTGGAAATAGATGTTACGGATACCCAGAATATAGTTGTACGCACTAATTATTGCGTGGATATATATGTGGGCGACAGTACTTCTTTTAACGAAAAATACAAGCTGGCGGAAAAAATACTTCAAGACGAGGAGGCCAAAGGCAATTTAAGCATAACAAAATATATTGATGTTTCTATACCTGCTAAGCCTGTTATAAGCTATACAAAAACGGTTTTGGACTAAAAGGGGATGCTGAAGCAGGGAAATCAAATAAAATTAAAAAAAAAATTTTTTTTTAGCAGGTAAATTTTAACCTTGTGTGGAAATTAACAAAGAATAGGCATGATTTTTAAAGACGAGAGCTCTTTTTATATATGGAAAGGGGATACATACATGGTAGACTTTGAAGATAACATGGGTGAACAGTTTGCTCATATTAAAGTAGTAGGTGTAGGCGGCGGCGGCAACAATGCCATTAACAGAATGATTGCCAGTAACCTTATGGGTATGGAATTTATTGCCGTAAATACGGATAATCAAGCTTTGCATATTTCTAAGGCGGAAAATTTATTACAAATAGGTTCTCGTTTAACAAAAGGATTAGGTGCAGGTGCTGATCCTGATATAGGCAGAAGAGCTGCTGAGGAAAGCCGCGATGATATTAAAAATATCCTGGAAGGGGCGGATATGGTGTTCATTACCGCGGGTATGGG
>DGYV01000001.1:0-463 GCA_002398485.1 Peptococcaceae bacterium UBA4997
GGAAGCGCCTCTTTCAGCACTTATTTTCGATTCGCATTTTGACCCTTACAAAGGTGTTATACCTTATATGAGGGTAGTTGATGGGCATATTGAAAAAGGTATGAAAGTGCGCATGATGAATAATAATAAAGAATGCGAGGTAATAGAAGTAGGGGTTTGTACACCTGCTGTACAAATAGTAGACAGGCTTTCCGCAGGTGATGTTGGCTTTTTTACCGCCAGCATTAAAAATGTTCAGGATGCACAGGTAGGCGATACTGTAACTTATGTGGAAAACCCTGCTGCCTTTCCTTTACCTGGTTATCGCAAGGCTGTTTCCATGGTTTTTTGCGGCCTTTATCCCCTTGAAAGCAACGATTACGGTGAATTGAAGGATGCTTTGGAAAAACTCAACTTAAATGATGCCGCCTTGAATTATGAACCTGAAACTTCGGTTGCTTTGGGTTTTGGTTTCCGCTGTGGT
>DGYV01000001.1:637-1048 GCA_002398485.1 Peptococcaceae bacterium UBA4997
GTTTTGGTTTCCGCTGTGGTTTTTTGGGTTTGTTACACTTGGAAATAGTAAAAGAAAGGCTGGAGCGTGAATATGGCCTTCAGCTTATCACAACGGCTCCCAGTGTTAATTATAGGGTAACACAAACCAACGGTACGGTTATACAAATAGATAATCCTACTAAGCTTCCGAATGTTCAGGAGATACAATATATTGAGGAGCCTATAGTTAAAGCTACTATAATGGTGCCAAAGGAATTTGTGGGCAGTATTATGGAGCTTACGCAGGAAAAACGCGGTGATTTTTTGAACATGGAGTATCTTTCACCTACCAGAGTAATGCTTACCTATAATTTACCGCTTTCGGAAATCATTTTTGACTTCTTTGATAAGCTTAAATCGTGTACAAAGGGCTATGCTTCCCTGGATTATG
>DGYV01000001.1:1232-1515 GCA_002398485.1 Peptococcaceae bacterium UBA4997
GCTATGCTTCCCTGGATTATGAACTGAGCGGCTATCAGCAGTCGGATTTGATCAAGCTAGATATAATGGTGAACGGTGAAGTGGTGGATGCTCTTTCTTGTATTGTGCATAAGGATAAAGCTTATCAAAGAGGCAGGGCTTTAACGGCTAAGCTAAGGAGCATTATTCCGCGTCAGATGTTTGAAATCCCTATTCAGGCTTCCATAGGTAATAAAATTATTGCCAGAGAATCTGTTAAAGCCATGCGTAAGGATGTTTTGGCCAAATGTTATGGTGGTGATAT
>DGYV01000001.1:1771-2695 GCA_002398485.1 Peptococcaceae bacterium UBA4997
CCCCAAGAAGCCTTTATGGCAGTATTGGAAATAGAATAATACTTAAAAAGCCCTTGCCAAACAGTTTGTATTTATGGCTGTGGCAGGGGCTTTATTGGTTATTTGTTATAAACCACTCATAAAGGAAGCAGGGTTATGTATGTCTTACAGATTAATTTATGTTCATATTCCGTTTTGTTTGAAACGCTGTAATTACTGTGATTTTGTTTCCAACCCTATTGTTAATGGTGATACTTACTATGAAAATTACAGTAAATATGTAATCAAGGAAATAGCGCTTTACGGAGGACAAAAAGAACCTATCAAAAGCTTGTATTTTGGCGGTGGTACGCCAACAACTTTACCTGTTAACAAACTTACGGATATTCTTAAAAAAATAGCTGAATTATATGTGTTTGCCCCGGATATTGAAATAACGGTAGAGGCTAACCCTGCTACTGTGGATTTTGTTTATTTGCAGGCTTTGAAAAAGGCAGGGGTAAACCGTCTTTCATTGGGTGGGCAAAGCTTTAATGATGCAGAGTTGGGAAAAATGGGACGTATCCACAAGGCTGTTGACATTACTGCTACTGTAAATATAGCCAGAGAGGCAGGTTTTAGTAATATAGGGGTGGATTTGATTTATGCTTTGCCAAACCAAACCGAAGCTGAATGGTACTATAGCCTTGAGCAAACTATAGCCTTGAATACCGAACATATTTCACTATACAGCTTACAGCTTGATAATAACAGCCCCTGGGGCAAGCTTACAGCGCAGGGTGAAATAAACGAAGTTGATGAATATATGGCAGCAGATATGTTAAAAATGGCAATTGAAACCCTGGAAAAAGCAGGATTTACCCATTATGAAATTGCTAATTTTGCTAGGCTAGGTTTTGAAAGCCGCCATAACAATGCTTATTGGCAGCGGGAAAATTATTTGGG
>DGYV01000001.1:2941-5659 GCA_002398485.1 Peptococcaceae bacterium UBA4997
GGTAAATACCTATAGCTTAGCAGATTATTTTCAAAAGCTGGATGAAGATGTTAAACCATTGGGGGAAGAAGAGTATTTGAGTGATGCTCAGGTAGTTGGAGAGGCAATTTTTTTGGGGCTTCGTAAAGCCAAGGGTATAAATGTGGCGGCAATCAAAGCTCAATATGGTGTTAATATTGAAAAACGCTATGCCAAAGAGCTTAAAGAACTTGTGGCAAACGGTTTATTGAAAAAGTTGGGCAAAAATTACAGCCTTACCGAAAAAGGTTTATTTTTAGGGAATCAGGTATTTATGAGGTTTGTTTAATGTGCTTTATTTATAGTTTATTGCAAGAGTGATAAAATATATATCAAACTTTATTATTTAATATTTTCATTTTTTTTGCTAAGAAATAATCAATATATAGTTAATGCTGTAATTTTAATTTTCAAGAAGAATGTTTACTGATTTTTTAATGATTTTTCACCTTTATTTCACAGATTTTCTTGGTAATAATTATTGACATAAATTACATTAAGTGGTATTCTTTTCTTAGCACTCAAAGGAAGAGAGTGCTAACAAGGAAGGTGATTATTGGTTATGGATAACAGGAAAAAGCAAGTTCTCCACGCGGTTATTAAGGATTATGTGGCTACTGCTGAGCCTGTAGGCTCTCGCACCATAGCCAAAAAGTATGATTTGGGTGTATCGCCCGCTACCATACGCAATGAAATGTCTGATTTAGAGGAGCTGGGTTATATCAAACAGCCCCATACTTCAGCAGGACGTATCCCTTCCGATAAGGGTTATCGCTATTATGTGGATCATTTAATGGAGCAGGATGAAAAGGAACTTTCAAAGGCAGAGGAAGCCTTTATTAAAAAATCTTTTACCAGCCAAGTATCGGAAATAGATGTACTGTTAAAACAGGCGGGCAAGCTACTTTCTTCGTTAACAAATTATACTTCAATGGTTGTTAAACCACATACAAGAGCCGGTGTTTTGGAAAAAATCAGCTTGCTTAATGTAGATGAAAACCACGTGCTGGTGATTATGTTAAGTAATAAAGGCGCTGTATACCATAGGCTTTTGGAATTATCGGAAAGAGTAAACAGAAATCAGCTTCAGGAATTCGAAACGCTTTTGCAGCAAAAATTGTCAGGCCTTTCGATGACTCAAATAACTATTACCCTGATTCAGGAAACAGCAATGCAAATGCTTTGGCACCAAAAATTACTGAATCAGGCTTTGGAAATTTTTGAGGAGCTCTTGAGCCCGAATGAAAATTCAAGCAGGGTGTTAATAAACGGAGCTTTGAATATGCTTAACCAGCCGGAGTTTCATGATATTGATAAAGTTAAGGAAATACTTGCTCTTTTGGAGGCAGATGATAAAGTTCATAGCTTACTTGCCTCTAAAGATGTTAAAAATACTGAAATTTATATAGGTGATGAGCTTAATCTGAATGGTATAAACCAATGCTCCGTAATTAGCACTCCATATGTTATCGATGGTGATATTGCAGGCTGTATTGGTATTTTAGGGCCAACCAGAATGGCTTATCCCAAGGTTATTTCTTTGGTAGAGTTCATGGGCAAGCAAATATCCGATAATTTATCTAAAAAAGATAAATAAAGTTTGCATATTCAAGGATTTGGCAATAATAATAAATTAAGAGGTGAATCTGTTGATAGCAAAAAGAAACAAAACGGACGAGGAAATAAAAAAACCGGAAATTACTGATGAGGAACTAAATTTGGCTGAAAACGAAACCGAAGAGGAAATGACACTTGAGGAATCGGCTGCAAAATTAGCTCAGGCTTATGCGGCTTTGGAAAAAGAACATGCCGAACTTGTAGCTTCTTGTGATGAGGAAGAAGAAAAAATGCTGCGTTTACAGGCTGATTTTGATAATTTCCGCCGTCGCACCCGCACAGAAAAGGAAGATTGGCGTGTACAAATAATTGCGGATATATCGGCCGATTTACTGCCTGTTTTGGATAATTTCCAGCGCGCTGTAGATGCTATGGCCTTAGATGAAAACGCAAGCTCACATCTTGCAGGTATTCAAATGATAAAACGCCAGCTTACCGATGTTTTAGCAAACCGTGGTTTGAAACCGATTGAAGCATTAGGTTGTGAATTCGACCCTAATTGCCATGAAGCTATTTCTGAAATGGAAGTGGAAAATGTGGATATGGCAGGCAAGGTTGTGGATGAGATCCAGATTGGCTATAAGGTAGGAGATAAGCTTTTGCGTCCTTCCATGGTTAGGGTAGGAAAGCTTAAATAAATTTTAAAACTGAATATGTGTTTCATTAAAAATTAAAATAAAATTTATAAACTAAACAAAAATCAAGGAGGATGCAAGAATGGGAAAAGTAATAGGTATAGACTTAGGTACAACTAATAGTTGTGTAGCCGTAATGGAAGGCGGCGAAGCAGTTGTTATTCCAAACCCTGAAGGAGCCAGAACAACTCCTTCGGTAGTTGGTTTTTCCAATACGGGCGAACGCTTGATCGGTCAGGTTGCTAAGCGTCAGGCTGTAACCAATCATGAAAAGACAGTTATGTCCATTAAACGTCAAATGGGTAAAAAGTATGAAGTAAAAATAGATGATAAAAGTTATACACCGCAGGAAATTTCCGCGTTTATTCTGCGCAAATTAAAAGAGGATGCCGAAGCTTATTTGGGTGAAACCGTAAGCCAGGCTGTTATTACTGTTCCTGCTTACTTT
>DGYV01000001.1:5777-13825 GCA_002398485.1 Peptococcaceae bacterium UBA4997
TGCCGAAGCTTATTTGGGTGAAACCGTAAGCCAGGCTGTTATTACTGTTCCTGCTTACTTTTCGGATGCTCAGCGCCAAGCTACCAAGGATGCAGGTAAAATTGCAGGTTTAGAAGTATTGCGTATTATAAATGAACCTACTGCCGCAGCTCTTGCTTATGGTTTGGATAAGGCCGAAGAACAAAAAGTACTTGTATTTGACTTAGGCGGTGGTACTTTCGACGTATCCCTTTTGGAAATAGGGGACGATGTTTTCCAGGTTCTTGCAACTTCAGGTAACAACCTCCTTGGCGGTGATGACTTTGATAAAAAAGTCATCGATTATTTGGTAGCGGAATTCAAAAAAGCCGAGGGTATTGATTTAAGTACAGATAAAATGGCTATGCAGCGTTTGCGTGAAGCTGCAGAAAAAGCTAAAATAGAACTTTCCGGCGTAGTAACCACAAATATTAACCTGCCTTTTATTACGGCTACCCAAGCAGGCCCCAAGCATATGGATATTACTTTGACCCGTGCTAAATTCGATGAGTTGACCTCTGACTTAGTTGAAAAAACCATGGGTCCCACCCGTCAGGCTTTGTCTGACGCAGGTTTGACTGCCGCTCAAATAGATCGTATTCTTTTGGTTGGTGGTTCCACTCGTATTCCTGCCGTACAGGATGCCATCAAAAATGTTTTAGGCAAAGAACCGCATAAAGGTATCAACCCTGATGAATGTGTTGCCATTGGTGCTGCCATTCAAGGTGGTATTTTGAATAAAGAAGTAAAAGACGTAGTTTTAGCAGACGTTACACCTTTATCCTTGGGTATTGAAACCTTAGGTGGTGTATTCACTAGGATAATTGATCGCAATACTACTATTCCTACAAGCAAGAGCCAAATCTTCTCCACTGCGGCGGATAATCAGCCTTCTGTAGATGTCCATGTATTGCAGGGTGAAAGGCAGATGGCTGCCGATAACAAGACCCTTGGACGCTTTAACCTTTCGGGTATTCCGCCCGCTCCCCGTGGTATTCCCCAAATCGAAGTGCGTTTTGATATAGATGCTAACGGTATCGTTCATGTAAGCGCTAAGGATATGGGTACAGGCAAAAAACAGGATATTACTATTACAGGTGCTTCCGGCTTCAGTGATGAAGAAATCGACCGTATGATGAAGGAAGCCGAGCAATATAAAGCTGAGGATGAAAAACGTAAAGAAACCGTTGAAATACGCAATCAGGGTGATGCTATGGTTTACCAGGTAGAAAAAGCATTAACTGATTTGGGTGATAAAATTTCCGCCGAAGAAAAAGCTGAAGTTGAAAAAGCCAAAAATGAATTGGCCGAAGCCCTTAAAGGTGATGATATTGAAGCTATCAAGGCAAAATCTGAAACTCTTTCCTCACATCTGCATAAAGTAACGGAAAAGATGTATCAGGAAGCGGCTGCTCAGCAGCAGGCGCAGCAGCAAAATGCAGGTGCAGACCCTGAACAAAATGTTGAGGGCGATACTGTGGTAGATGCTGACTATAAAGTAGTGGATGATGAAAATAAATAGTTGGCGAAGCAATGCTTAATACTTTACCGATATGTAAGGCATAAAAAATTGTTTAGGGAGCAAGGCTTTACGCCTTGCTCCCTTGGATAGGTGAAAAAATGGCTCAACAACGTGATTATTATGAGGTACTGGGTGTACCTCGCACAGCCTCGCAGGAGGACATAAAAAAAGCATATAAAAAGCTGGTCAAACAATACCACCCTGACCTTAACCCTGACAGTAAAACCGCAGAGGATAAAATGAAAGAGGTCAACCAGGCCTATGATGTGCTTTCCGATGCCGATAAAAAAGCCCGCTATGACCAATTTGGCAGTGAAGACGGCATGGGTGGTTTTGGTGGTTTCGGTGGCAATGGCGCAGGTGGTTTTGGCGGTGCCGGTGATTTTGGTGATATTTTTGATATGTTCTTTGGCGGTGGATTTGGCGGTGGTTCCAGAAGGCAGAGCGGCCCACGTCAGGGTTCCGATTTGCGGGTGGATTTGACTGTTTCATTTGAAGAGGCCGCTAAAGGTACAGAAAAGGAAATAGAATTGACCCGTACGGAAAACTGTACGGTTTGCGGTGGCAGCGGTGCAAAACCTGGAACCAGCAGGAATAACTGTCCCCAATGCGGCGGCAGCGGTAAAGTTAGGATAAATCAATCCACGCCGCTTGGTAAATTCCAAACCATCAAAACCTGTCCCCGTTGTAATGGTGAGGGTACGGTGGTGGATAAGCCTTGTGGAACTTGTAACGGAAGCGGTAAAGTAAGGCGTACCAAAAAAATCAAAATCACTGTTCCTGCGGGTGTGGATACAGGTTCTCGTTTGCGTATGCAAAATGAAGGTGAAGGTGGTTATTTAGGTGGGCCTCCCGGTGATTTATATATTTATATCACTGTAAAACCGCATAAGTTTTTCCGCAGGAGTGGGGATGACATATATTGTGATTTACCTATAAGTATGGTTCAGGCTACTTTGGGTGCGGAAATAGAGGTTGAAACCTTGGATGGCAAGGTAAAGCTTTCTATTCCCGAAGGTACTCAAAGCGGTACTTCCTTCCGCTTGCGCAGCAGGGGTTTTCCTAAACTACGCGGTTATGGCAAAGGAGATCAACATGTTAAGGTGCAGGTTCAAACACCTACACGTTTAAGTGCTGAACAAAGAGAGCTAATGAGACAATTTGCTGAAATGTCAGGTGAAAAGAATGCTGCCTTAAATACCAAAGATCAGGATAATAAAAAAAGATTTTTTGGTAAAATCTTTAATAGCGATGATTAGAAAATAGAACTAATGTTAACACAAGATAAAAAAGAATATATTTGACAAATAATTAAAAAATATAAAGTAAATAATTAATAATTAAAACCGAATTATTCTCCAAAGTGCTAATTTTAATATATTGTTCTTATAGTTATTATGATTAGGGCAGAGCCCAATCATAATAACTATGGTTTAATATTTATATATTAGCAGGTATTAGTGTTTTACCATAGCTTTAAGGTATAGATTGTTTCCCAGCTTACGCTCCTTGCAATGACAGGTTGTAAATCATCTTATTTTATAAGAGGATTTATCAAGTCTTTAGCTATGTTAAGGTATAATGCTAAATAAAAAAAGAGCGGTTTAAAGGCTCTTTTATAAAAAATATTTTAGTCATTCTAAATGCAGTGAAAAATCTTTGATAAGATTATTTGCCGCGCTCAGAATGACTTTTTTTGTATAAAAGTTAAAAAGTAAATTTTTTATTTTTAAATAGGCTATAGTATTTAGAGCAAAAACTGAGACTATTTATGGTTTGATAAAAATTTATTTGCATAGATCAGCATATTGGGCTGAAGCGGCTTTTAATAAATCATCTGGAGCGAGTTCCATTTGCATGCCTATTTTACCTGCACTGCATAAAACAGTATCATAAAGCATGGCGCTTTCTTCCAAAAAAGTGGTAAAAGGTTTTTTCATGCCTAAAGGGGAACAACCTCCCCTTATATAGCCTGTGATTTTATTTATATCCTTCGCAGGGATCATTTCTATATTTTTTTCATTGGCAGCTTTAGCGGCCTTTTTAAGATTCAGCTCTTCTGCTACAGGTATTACAAATACATAATATTCCTTGCTATGTCCTTGTGTTACCAAAGTTTTGAATACTTGGGTAGGGTCTTTTTGTAGTTTTAGGGCAACGGAAACGCCGTCTATTTTGCCATCTTCATTTTCATAGTTATAGTAAGTGTAGTTAATATTTGTGTTATCCAAAAGCCTTAAGGCATTAGTTTTAGCTATTTTTTCTTTACTCATTGCCTACTCCTTAATATTTATATATTTAATTATATAGCCAAATGCTATAGTTTGGCAAGATTGATTGCTCGTTTCATTGCGGTATTAGGCTGTTTGGTAGTATAATAAATTTAAAATAGCTTTTAAGGAGCAAATTATGGCAATTGTGCTTAATGAAATTTATGAAGTCGAAATAACGGGTATGAACCATGATGGGAATGGTGTTACCCGTATTGAAGGTGAAGTGGTTTTTGTAAAAGGTGCCTTGACTGGTGAGGTTTTGAAAATAAGGATAAACAAAAAGTATAAATCTGTTTATTGGGCAGAAATTTTACAAATATTAAAAACATGCAAAGAAAGGGTAAACGCGGTATGTGATGTTTATAACAGCTGTGGTGGCTGTAAACTCCAGCATTTAAGCTATGAAGGACAACTGAAATTTAAAAGAGAACTTGTGTTTAATGCTCTTAACAGAATAGCTAAAGCTAATATAGATTCTGAAATGGTAAGGCCTGTTAAAGGTATGAGAAAACCTTATAATTACCGTAATAAAGCCATATTGTTTGCGGGGGAAGAAGCAGGTAAAGTAGTTTTGCGTTTCAAGGAAGAAGCAAGCAACAAGCTTGCTCCCGAGTCTTGTAGTTTTTTGTTCCCTGAGAAAGTTAATTTGTTTTTAAAAAAGCTTGAGCAATTATTTAGCAAACATGAGGTTGCAGTTGAAGATGCTCTTTTAGGTGTTATGGTACGTTACAGTAGCTATATGGATAAAATTCAGCTGGTTATTATAGCTAAAAACCAATTTGTTAGAGATACGGATTTGTTGATAAGTGATCTAAAAAATACCTGTTCTAATATTGCAGGTATTGGTTTAGCTATGCATAAGGACAATAAAGCCGCTGATATGTTTAGTATTTACCGTGGTGTTGAAATAGTTTTTGGCAGTAAATATCTTGAGGAAAAAATAGGTGAAAAAGTTTACCGCCTGAGCCCTGCTTCATTTTTCCAAGTAAATACTGAGCAAACCAAAATCCTTTATGATTGTGTAAAAGAGTTTGCTGCCTTAAATAGTGAGGATATTGTTTTAGATGCTTATTGCGGTACGGGTACGATTGGTATTTATGCAGCGGATAAAGCGGCCAAGCTTATTGGTATAGATGTAGTGGAAGAAGCAATAAAAGATGCCAAATACAATGCAGTGGCAAATGAACTTGTTGCTGATTATTATAAGGGTAAGGTTGAAGACATTTTGCCTAAATTGTTAAAAGAGGGTTTAATGCCAACAGTAGTTATTCTAGACCCGCCTCGCAAAGGCTGTGATAAAAAAATGCTAAAAGCCTTAAAGCAGCTAGCGCCTAATAATATATTATATGTATCGTGCGACCCTAGCACACTGGCAAGGGATATTAAAATACTTTTTGAATACGGTTATAAATTAATTAAGATACAGCCTGTGGATATGTTTCCGCAGACTACGCATGTTGAGTGTATAATAATGATGACGAATAGTGGTTCTAAGGGCAAATGAGGCAGGGCAACCACTATATGTAGTGGTTTTGGAGCAAAAAATAGGCTAAAAATGGGGCGAAAAAGTGCATTTTTCGGCCCGTTTTTTTAGGGGTTTTTATAGATGACATAGGGGATTTTTGATGGTGGCTCTTTGATAATAGAAGATTGTTTATCTTAAAAATGGTAGGTACTAAAAATATGGAGCGCCAAGGCAAAAGGCTGGTATTGAAGAAATGACTGATTTCCTTAACAAGCAGACGAATGAATTGCAGGAATCTGATGATCAATTAGTAAGGCTTATTGAAAAAGTAAAAGTTTTTGATGATAAGCTGATCAAATCTGATGTTGAAATAGATTTATGAATATAAGGTAAATATGAGTGCCGAATAGTTATTAAACATAAAAAACCGTATCTAAAAAAATCTATAGATTAATGGATGCGGTTTATTTTCGAGCCTATTTATCTGTAATTCTATTGGCACAGCTAACCTCTATATAATACTTGGCTGTATCTTCCGGTGTATATATCATTTTATTATCAATCCACCATTTTACTGTTTCTGCAAAGCTGCCTACGAGATGATTTAAAACGAAATCAGCAGGGGCGTTCATTTTTATTTCATTAAGATATTTTGAGAATATCACTATAAGGTAATCTTTAAAATATCTCATAAATAGTTCGCCGCTTTCGGATGATAAAATACCCACGATATTCGTTTCACTGTCCTTCAAATGATGGAGGATATGTGTGAGCTTCGCCTCGAGACCGTTGTTTCCGCCCGAAAAGTCATGCGTCTTTTCCGACATAAGTTCATCCGCAAATACATGGTTGAAGATATCAGTGCACAGGGCTTTCAGCAGGTCGTCTTTTGTTTCAAAATGAGCATAAAAAGTGCTCCGCCCAATATTTGCTTCATCGATGATCTCCTGTACGGTTATATTTCCATACCTCTTTTGTTCAATCAGATTGCTGAATGCCTTGAAGATAGCATCTCTTGTTTTCTGTTGCCTTCTATCCATCATAATTCCTCCCGTACAAATTAACTCAAAATGTTCAGTAACTGACATACTGACTGTTTTGATTATTGAATATCACATTAAAGAATCATATAATTATAACGAACACAATGTTCAATAACATATAAATTGTACCATTGTTTAAAAGACAATGCAACGAGGGGGTTTTATATAATGAAAAGATTAAACGATGTTTTAGCCGGAGTCCCTATGACAATTGTGGGTGGCGTGTTTTTGATCGCAAGCCTGATTCTTATATTGATGAAAATAGAAGTTCCTGTTGACCCAGCTTGGGTTTCGGTTATTATCTCAGGAATTCCACTTCTATATCTGGCGATATGGAGAATTATCAATAACAAGGGTATGAGCAAGATATCTTCGGCACTCTTAATTTCCATAGCCATGATTGCAGCCGTTGCCATCGGTGACATCTTTGCTGCTGGTGAAGTTGCATTTATTATGGCAATTGGTGCGATTCTGGAGGAAAAAACCGCCGAACGATCCAAAAGGGGCCTAAAGGAACTTATCAGTCTTGCTCCGCAACAAGGGCGTCAGATTGATAATGGAAAAGAAGAAATGATAAACGCAAAAGAAATCAAAGTGGGTTTTATTCTGAGAGTTCTTCCTGGAGAAATAATTCCTGTTGATGGAAAAATAATAAGTGGAAATACATCAGTCGACCAAACGATTATGACTGGCGAGTCACTGCCCGTGGACAAGGAAGTCGGTGACAGTGTTTTCTGTGGGACTATCAACTGTTTTGGTGCAATTGATATGAAGGCAACTCATATTGGTGAGGATAGCTCTTTACAAAAGCTTATTCGAATGGTTCAAGATGCAGAAAATAGACAAGCCCCAATTCAGCGTATCGCAGATAAATGGGCAACTTGGCTTGTACCAGTAGCTTTGTTAATTGCCGTTGTAACGTATTTCGTTACTCAGGACATCGTTCGTGGTGTTACAGTATTGGTTGTGTTTTGCCCTTGTGCTTTAGTTCTGGCTACGCCCACTGCCATTATGGCCGCTATCGGTCAGGCCACCAAACACGGGATCGTCATCAAATCCGGTGAAGCACTGGAGAATATGGGCAAGGTAGATACAATAGCTTTCGATAAGACCGGTACTCTTACATTCGGAAAGCTGGAAGTCAGTGACACTATATCTTCCAAACCAGATATGGAAGAGAATACACTTCTCACTTTGGTCGCTTCAGCAGAGGCCCGCAGTGAACACCCTTTAGGAAAGGCAATAGTCGCACACGCTAAGGATAAAGGTATTACTCTGATAGATGCTGAAGGGTTTCGCATGGAGGCTGGCAAAGGAATTTATGCCAATGTCTCTGGTCGTAATCTGTTCTGCGGCAGCGAGAAATATTTAATAGAAAATGGAATTGACATCCCAAAAAAGGTTAGTGATACCCTGGATACTTTGCGCAATCAAGGTAAAGCTTCGATTCTGGTAGCTGCAGACGGGCTTTGCGTGGGTGTGATTGGTCTCTCCGATGTACTACGCTCTACAGCGAAAGAGATGGTCGCTGAGCTGAATGAAATGGATACACAGATTGTACTTCTCACTGGTGACAACCGCAGAACGGCTGATTATTTTGCAAAGCAAGTGGGCATTACCTCTGTGTGGGCAGAATTACTACCTGAGGAGAAGGTGCAGAATATTGTTCAATTGCAACAGCAGGGTAAATCTGTCTGTATGATTGGGGATGGTGTAAATGATGCTCC
>DGYV01000017.1:0-283 GCA_002398485.1 Peptococcaceae bacterium UBA4997
GATAATGCTATGAGTACAGCTAGAAAAAATTTGGATTGGGAAACCATGTTCAATTTGGCTATGGACGGTGAAAAAGCCAGAGCCTACAGGGAATCCTCTATGCCCGAAAATGAGGATACCTGTACCATGTGTGGCAAGCTTTGCGCGGTAAGAAATACCAATAAAGCCTTAAAAGGCGAATATGTAGATGTACTGTAGGAGGAAATAAAATGAATTTACCTGAAAATATCATAAAAAATTTAAGAAATAAAACACCTTTGGTACATTGCATAACCAATTATGT
>DGYV01000017.1:449-1227 GCA_002398485.1 Peptococcaceae bacterium UBA4997
ACCAATTATGTAACTGTT
Organism: Peptococcaceae bacterium UBA4997; assembly: GCA_002398485.1. Lineage (GTDB taxonomy): Bacteria > Bacillota > Dehalobacteriia > UBA4068 > UBA4997 > UBA4997. Next base: position 468 of record DGYV01000017.1, read on the forward strand.
AATGATTGTGCCAACAGCTTGCTTTCTATTGGTGGTTCACCTATTATGGCAGATGATGAAGCGGAAGTGGAAGAAATAATTTCTATTTGTGATGCCTTGGTGATTAATATTGGTACGCTTAACCAAAGAACTATAAAATCCATGCTTAAAGCAGGTAAGAAGGCCAATGAACTAGGCAAAAAAGTAGTTTTGGACCCAGTTGGTGTAGGTGCTTCCAGTCTTAGGACCAATACGGCCATGGAGCTTTTGGCAAATATAAAATTTAATGCTGTCCGCGGTAATATCAGCGAAATCAAAACCTTGGCAATAGGTGCGGGTGCAACTCATGGGGTAGATGCCTCTGCTGCTGATGCCATCAATAAAAACAATTTAGTAAATACTGTAGAGCTGGCACAGAGCTTAGCTAAAAAAACAGGTGCGGTAATTGCCATAACAGGAGCAATAGATGTGGTTGCCAATGAAGAAAAAAGCCGCCAAATTTATAATGGGCATCCCATGATGTCTAAAATAACAGGTACTGGTTGTATGTGCAGTGCTATTTTAGGAGCCTTCCTGGCGGCTTCGGAGGATGGTTTTGCCGCAACTACTGCTGCTATAGCCTCTATGGGCTTATCAGGCGAAAAAGCTTGGCAAAAAGTTGAAGCGGAAGGTTTGGGTACAGGCAGCTTAAGAACTTATCTTATTAATGAATTGAGCCTTATGACTGATGAAAAATTGCTGGCATATGCAAAAATAAAAGCTTAAAAGGGGTGCTTTTAGC
>DGYV01000017.1:1401-10588 GCA_002398485.1 Peptococcaceae bacterium UBA4997
AGCTTAAAAGGGGTGCTTTTAGCTTGTTGAAAGATGATTTGAAGCTTTACTTGGTTACCGATAGGAGCTGGCTTGGTAAAAACAGCCTTGCGGAACAGGTAGAAGCCGCTATTATGGGCGGTGTTACCATGGTACAGCTTAGGGAAAAGGAATTGAGCACTGCGGAATTTATTAAGCTTGGTCAAGAGATAAAGCATGTTTGCACCAAACATAAAATTCCTTTTATAATTAACGATGATTTGGAAGTCGCTTTGGCTCTGGATGCGGATGGTATACATATCGGCCAATCGGATATGGCGGCGGAAACGGTGCGTAAAGCTATTGGTGCCAATAAAATATTGGGTGTTTCGGCTGTAACACTTGCACAGGCTATAGAAGCCCAAAAAGCAGGAGCAGACTATTTAGGTGTTGGAGCGGTTTTTCCCACAGGCAGTAAAGCGGATGCCGATTATGTAAGCTATGAAGAGTTGAAAAAAATCTGTAGCGAGGTTTCCTTGCCTTGTGTTGCCATAGGCGGTATCAATAAGCAAAATCTGCACAAACTAAGCGGCAGTGGTATTTGCGGTATTGCTGTCATATCGGCTATTTTGGCGGCGAAAGATATAAAAAAAGCAAGCTTGGAGCTTGCTCAAAAACTGGAGGGGATCATATGAAAACTGCTTTAACTGTTGCGGGTTCAGATTGTTCGGGCGGGGCAGGTATACAGGCAGATTTGAAAACCTTTACCGCGCATAAGGTTTACGGAATGAGTGTGATAACCGCCATTACTGCGCAAAATACCTATGGGGTTTATGGTGTGGAAAATGTATCCCCTGAATTTGTAGAGGCGCAGTTCAAGGCAGTATTCAGTGATATTTTTCCCGAAGCTGTTAAAATAGGCATGGTTTCTTCTGTAGATTTGGTTAAAATAATCAGTAAAGCCTTGCTTGAAAATAAGGCAAAAAATATTGTTCTGGACCCTGTAATGGTATCTACCAGTGGTTATAAGCTGATAAGCGATAATGCTATAAATGCTTTAAAAGAAGAATTATTATCTGTTGCGGATATTATTACCCCTAATTTGCCTGAAGCAGAAGTACTTAGCAGTATAATTATACGGGATAAATCGGATATGCTGAAAGCAGCTGAGGTTATAGCTAAACATACCACTGCTTATATTTTGATAAAAGGCGGGCATTCCGATTCAAATTGTGATGATATGCTTTATCATAATGGTGAAGTTGTTTGGTTTAAGGGGAAAAGGATAAATACTAAAAATACCCATGGTACAGGCTGTACTTTATCTTCAGCTATTGCCGCAAGTTTAGCACTGGGTAAGAGTATGACCCAAGCTGTTGAAGCGGCTAAGGCTTATGTAAGCGGAGCTATTGCCGCAAACCCGGGTTTAGGTAAGGGCAATGGTCCTATTGATCATTGTTTTGATTTATAGTTACGTTTTTGTTTGCTAAAACATTGGCCAATATGTTAAAATTATAAGCATATGATAACATCAATTTATAGAGGACGGTGCAATTTATGACCAGTGATATAAAGCCCGTAAGCGGTATCAGGTCTGCGGCCAATGTACTTACTTTGATAGGCGCTATTTTGCAAACCATTATTTGTGCGTTTATAATTATTGTTACTGTAGGTATTGGTTCTATTGTTGCCATTCCTTTGATAATATTGGCTTGGGTTACTTATAATAAAACTAAAAATTTTATAAAAGGCTGGAATATTTACGGCATAGTACAGTCTATTTGTTTTTGTGATATGGTAGGTTTATCAGGCTATATTTTGGCATTGGTGGACTTAAGCAATATTGAGCGTGAAAAAATACTTGTGCAAAAAGATGAAGCTTTTATCGATGTAAAAACAAATCCTTTACAGGAGGAATTAAACCAAGTAAACGCTGAAATTGCAATGCTAAAACATGACCTGAATAAAGAGGGGAGCAAATAATAATGGTTGATACGAATAGAACCTCCATGAAAAAGGCAGCCGATATTTTAATATTGATCGGTACGATTTTGGTTACATTGACTACCGTTTTTAGTGTTATTTTTGTGGTTTTTTTATTTGCTGCCGAATATTACGGTTATGGCGGTCCTTACTTATATTATTATGATTATGTTTTTTATAGTTGGGTGCCTTTTGTTATCATAGCTTTTTTGTGTTTTCTTGTTATAACTGTTTTTCTGGTTTTTAGCTGGGTAGCTTATGCTAAAACCGTAAAAAACAGTAAGGGCTGGGCAATATACGGTTTAGTTCAGGCCATTTTATCGGGAGGAGTAGTTTCTATAGTTGGTTATGTTTTGGCTATAGTAGATTTTAACAGTAACCCAGAACCAATGCTTGTAACTGCAGAAGCTAAAGAAAGCATTGAACTTAACGCTAAGTTAGCTGCTGCTAAGGCTGAACTTGCCGCCTTAAGGGCAGCAAAATCTTTTAAAGAATCGCAACAAAGCCAAAATATGGCACCACAGGCGGTAAATCTTGCTGCAATCGGGCAGGAAACAGAAGCTGATGTTGTGGCATCACCTGAAGCTCCTTTAGCAGAAGAAGCTATAATTGCGGAAGAGGCTAAACAGGCGGAATAAATTAATATTTAAGTTTTATAAGCAAAAAGGCGCTGCATAACAGTGCCTTTTGATATTTTAAATAATTTACGAAAGCTTATCTGTTATTTTATTTTAAAATATTATTCTTGTTTATACGGAGCATTTTTTATTTTCATATCAGTGCCAAAATAAGTAAACTCTTTTAGTATGATAGATTTTTTGGTATAATAATATTTTAGAAGTACTGGTAGGAGGGGAATTATGGGTATTTTTAAGCTGCATTCTAATTATGAACTTAAGGGCGATCAACCCCAAGCCGTGGAATGCTTGGTCAACGGCTTAAATCAAGGCTTTAAGCACCAAACCTTGTTGGGTGTTACGGGTTCTGGCAAAACCTTTACCATGGCTAACGTAATAGAAAAGGTGGAGCGACCAACCTTGGTTATTGCCCATAATAAAACCTTGGCTGCCCAATTATATGGTGAATTCAAGGAGTTTTTTCCTGATAACGCTGTTGAGTATTTTGTCAGTTATTATGATTATTATCAGCCCGAAGCCTATATACCCCGTACGGATACTTATATAGCGAAAGATTCCGCAATAAACGAGGAAATAGAAAAGTTGCGCCATGCTGCTACAGCTGCGCTTCTAGAAAGGCGGGACGTAATAATAGTAGCCAGCGTTTCCGCAATTTACGGTTTGGGTTCGCCTGAAGAATATAAGGAAATGGCTGTGCACCTTGCGGTAGGGCAAACCATCGATAGGGATGATATGCTTAGGTTATTGGTAGAAATGCAATACAGTCGTAATGAAATTGATTTTCACCGTGGTACTTTCCGTGCCAAAGGTGATGTTGTGGAAATAATTCCTGCGGGTGAAAGCGAAAAAGCTTTAAGGATAGAATTTTTTGGTGATGAAGTTGAAAGGATAGCAGAAATAAACACGCTTACAGGCGAGATTTTGGCTTTCCGTAAAAATACAAGTATTTTTCCTGCCAGCCACTATGTAACAGCAGCTGAAAGCAGGTTTAAGGCTATGGCTTTAATAAGGCAGGAATTGCAGGAAAGGCTAGCTTTGTTTTATAAGGAAAACAAGCTTTTGGAAGCACAGCGCCTGGAACAGCGTACTAATTTTGATTTGGAAATGCTGGAGGAGATAGGTTACTGCCAGGGTATTGAAAACTATTCCCGTCATTTGGCAGGCCGTGGTGAGGGTGATCCTCCTTATACGCTTTTTGACTTTTTCCCCAAGGATTTTCTTTTAATGATAGATGAATCACACGTTACTATACCGCAAATAAGGGGCATGTATGAAGGGGACCGCTCCCGTAAAAATTCTTTGGTGGAATATGGTTTTAGGCTGCCTTCGGCACTGGATAACCGCCCTTTGCGCTTTTTTGAATATGAACAACGTATAAACCAGGTGGTTTATGTTTCCGCAACCCCCGGTGATTATGAGGAAGAACACCAAAAAAATATAGCAGAGCAGGTAGTGCGTCCTACAGGGTTGTTGGATCCGCCTATTGAGATTCGGCCAGTGGAAGGACAAATAGATGATCTTTTAGCGGAACTGCATAAAACCATAGCAGCAGGCTACAGAGTTTTGGTTACCACTTTGACAAAAAGGATGGCAGAGGACTTAACCGATTATCTTAAGGAAGCCGGTATAAAGGTACGGTATTTGCATTCAGATATAAAAACGCTTGAGCGTATGGCAATAGTACGTGATTTGCGCATAGGCGAATTTGATGTGTTGGTGGGCATAAACTTGCTTCGTGAAGGGTTGGACTTGCCGGAAGTGGCATTGGTGGCTATTTTGGATGCTGATAAAGAAGGTTTTTTGCGTTCCAAGCGTTCGCTTATTCAAATTATAGGTAGAGCAGCCAGGAATGCTGAAGGCAGAGTAATAATGTATGCGGATAAAATTACTCCTTCCATGCATGGTGCCATAAATGAAACCAACCGCCGCCGTGTTAAGCAGTTAGCTTATAATGAGGAGCATGGCATAGTTCCCCAAACAGTTCAAAAGGATATAAGAGATTTAATCTCCACTGTACTGCCCGTATCTGAAAAAACTGCTTCCAAACCTATAGGAAAGATGACCAAAAAAGAGCGTGATAAGCTGTTAAAGAATTTGGAAAAAGAAATGCGGGAAGCGGCTCGCAAGCTGGAATTTGAGGAAGCAGCCCGCTTACGTGATTTAATTATGGAAGTAAAAACTGAAAACAAATATTAAAAGAATGGTTAATTAAGAAATCAGGAAAGTGAGAAGGTGAAAATATATGTCTAAGAACCATATTATAGTAAAAGGCGCGCGCCAACATAATCTGCAAAATATAGATGTAAAAATACCAAGGGATAAGCTGGTGGTGATTACGGGGCTTTCTGGCTCGGGTAAATCTTCGCTTGCTTTTGATACTATTTATGCGGAAGGACAGCGGCGCTATGTAGAATCGTTATCGGCTTATGCCCGTCAATTTTTGGGGCAAATGGACAAGCCCGATGTGGATTATATAGAGGGCTTGAGCCCGGCTATTTCCATAGATCAAAAAACAACCAGCCATAATCCCCGTTCCACAGTTGGTACGGTAACAGAAATACACGATTATTTAAGGCTGTTATTCGCCCGTATCGGCAGGCCGCACTGTCCCAAATGCGGTAAACCTATAAGCAAGCAAACCGTTGACCAAATAGTAGATAAGCTGTTGCTTTACCCTAATGGTACCAAAATGCAAATACTGTCTCCTTTAGTGCGTGGGCGTAAAGGTGAATATACCAAGCTTTTCAGGGATACCAAGGCGGAAGGTTATTTGCGTGTGAGTGTTGACGGAGAAATTTACAGCCTGGATGATAATATAATTTTGGATAAACAAAAAAAGCATAATATAGAAGTAGTGGTAGACCGTTTGATAATGCGGGATGGCATAGGCAAACGTTTGGCAGATTCTTTGGAAACCGCTTTAGCTATGAGCGGTGGCTGGGTAAGTATTTTACTTGAGCATATTGTTGAAGAAAATGATGAATCTCTTAGGAATGAGGAAGAAAAACAGCTGCTAAAGCAGGAGCTTCTTTCTTTTAATCAAAATTTTGCCTGTTCGGAATGTAATATAAGCATTGAGGAATTGACCCCAAGGATGTTTTCTTTTAATAATCCTTATGGTGCTTGCCCTACCTGTGCAGGTTTAGGTTTTACCATGAAAATAGATCCAGAGTTACTTTTGCCTAAAAAAGAGCTTTCTCTGAATGGTGGCGGCTTGGCAGCTTGGAACAGTACCAGTCAGGGTTGGTATTTCCGTTATGTGGAGGCTTTGGCCGAAAAATATGGTTTTTCTATGGATGTGCCAATAAAGGACTTGTCCAAGCAAGCATTGGATTATATCCTTTATGGTTCAGGTGATGATGTTCTTACCATGGAATACGAGGATAGCTATGGCCATCATCAGGTACACCGTGGTACCTGGGAAGGTGTTGTGAATAATTTTGAAAGGCGTTACAGGGAAACCACATCTGGTTTTATACGCAGCGAAATAGAACGTTTCATGTCTGTAAAGCCCTGCCCTGATTGCAATGGTGACAGGCTGAAACCCGAAAGTTTGGCAGTAACAATAGCGGATAAGAATATAGCGGAGCTAAGCAAGCTTACTATTTTAGGTGCCCAGGAATTTTTTGATAAATTAGTGCTTACGGAAAGAGAAGATCGCATAGCCCAGCAAATTTTAAAAGAAATTAAAGAAAGGCTCAACTTCCTTGTTAACGTTGGTTTGGATTATTTGAGCTTGTCTCGAGCATCTGGAACTCTTTCAGGCGGAGAAGCTCAGCGTATACGTTTGGCTACCCAAATAGGTTCTTCCTTAATGGGTGTGCTTTATATTTTGGATGAGCCGAGCATTGGTTTGCACCAAAGGGATAACGCCCAGTTGATAGCTACCTTAAAAAGGCTTAGAGATTTGGGCAATACGGTACTTGTGGTGGAACATGATGAAGAAACCATGTTGGAAGCCGATTATATAATCGATATAGGCCCGGGAGCGGGTGTGCATGGCGGCCGCTTGGTGGCCAGCGGTACTCCTGCCGAGCTTATGGGTAATGAAAATTCTGTTACCGCCGCTTATTTGAGCGGCAGGAAAAGCATAGAAATTCCGCCTGAACGGCGTAAGCCTAATGGCAAATGGATAGTGCTTAAAGGTGCGGAAATCAATAATTTGAAAAATATTGATGTGGCCTTCCCCCTGGGGGTATTTACCTGTGTTACAGGGGTTTCGGGTTCAGGTAAAAGCAGTTTGGTAAACGAGGTTTTGTATAAAGTACTGGCGCACGAGCTTAACGGTGCCCGTGATACCAGTAAGGCTTACACTTCTATTGAAGGCTTGGAGTATTTGGAAAAGGTAATTGAAATAGACCAAAGCCCTATCGGCAGGACACCACGTTCTAACCCTGCTACTTATACGGGTGTTTTTAGCTTGATTCGGGAACTTTTCGCTCAAAGTCCTGATGCCAAAATGCGTGGCTATAAACCAGGCCGCTTTAGCTTTAATGTTGCGGGAGGGCGTTGCGAGGCTTGTCAGGGTGATGGCATAATCAAAATAGAAATGCATTTTTTGCCTGATGTTTATGTGCCTTGTGAGGTATGCAAGGGTAAACGTTATAACAGGGAAACCTTGGATATTTATTATAAGGGTAAAAATATTGCTGATGTATTGGCTATGACAGTGGATGAAGCAGCCGATTTTTTTACCAATATACCTAGGATATATAAAAAATTAAAGGTTTTACAGGATGTTGGTTTGGGTTATATTAAGCTAGGGCAATCTGCTACTACTCTTTCGGGGGGTGAGGCTCAGCGTGTTAAACTGGCTACTGAATTATCACGCCGCAGTGACGGACGTAGCATGTATATCTTGGACGAGCCTACTACAGGCCTGCACGTTGCAGATATTAAAAAACTTTTGCAAGTTTTGAACAGGCTAGTAGATTCAGGTAATACAGTTTTGGTGATAGAGCATAATCTGGATGTGATAAAATCGGCCGATTATATCATCGATTTAGGGCCTGAAGGCGGCAACCGCGGTGGTGAAGTGATTTTTACGGGTACACCCGAGGAAATAGCCAAATACTCCAAAAGCTATACAGGGCAGTTTGTTGATAAAATACTTTTAAGAGATAAAAACAGGCAGCAATAAGCAATTTTGCTTGAAAGAAGGTGGAATATGAGCAAAAAACCCATAAAAATAGAGGATAACCAGGAGATAAGCAGTCATTTAAGGCAGCAGCTGCAAGCCTTGCCTGATTCCCCCGGCGTGTATATAATGAGGGACAGCGAAGGCATAATAATTTATGTTGGTAAAGCTACTTCCTTGAAACAAAGGGTACGCTCATATTTTCAGGCAGGGACAAAGCATTCACCTAAAACTGCCATGCAAATGACTAAAGTTATGGATTTGGAATGGGTTGTTGTAGAATCACCTGTTGAAGCACTGATTTTGGAAAGCAACCTAATCAAAGAACATGATCCCAAATATAATATAAGCCTAAGGGATGATAAGCATTATCCATATTTGAAAATATGTTTGAACGAAAAATTTCCGCGTATGCTTGTAGTGCGCAGTACCAAAAACGATGGGAATCGTTATTTTGGCCCTTATGTTTCAAGTAGTGCAATGCATCTTACTGAAAAGATCATTCGTAATATTTTTCCTTTACGTACCTGCGGTAACAGTGATTTTAAAAGCCGTACCAGGCCTTGCCTGAATAAACATATAGGCAAGTGTTTGGCGCCTTGCATGGGTAAAATAAGCAAGGAGGATTACGCCAAGCTGGTAGAGCAGGTTATATATTTTTTAGAGGGGCGTACGGATGATATTGTGAAAAGCCTTACCGCGGCTATGAATAAAGCCAGTAAGGATATGCGTTTTGAAGAAGCTGCACGTTATAGGGATCAAATAGAAGCGGTAAAACTGGTACAGTGCAGGCAGCAAATGGATGCTGCGGCCGATAGCGACAGGGATGTAGTGGCTTTGGCTGCTTCCGCAGGACAAGCTGTTGTGCAGGTGTTTTTTGTGCGTGAGGGCAAGGTGGTAGGTAAAGAACACTTTTTTATGGATAACAGTGAAGGTGCTCAAGCGGGAGAGATTTTAGCCGTATTTATAAGCCAATATTACAATGGTAATGATTTTATACCGCCTGAAATTTGTCTGCCTATGGAAATAGATGACAGCGAAAATATTGAGAATTGGTTGAGCCAAAAGCGTGGTGTGAAGGTTGAGCTTATAGTGCCGCAAAAGGGCAGTAAAAAAAGGCTGGTAGATTTGGTTACCCACAACGCAGAGTTGGTGCTTGCCAGAGAATTGGAAATTTTGGCAACGGGGGAAACCGCTAGGAGTAAGGCTTTGGAAGAATTGCAGTATAAAATGGGGTTGCCAAAGCTACCGTATCGTATAGAATGTTTCGATAACAGTCATTGGCAAGGCACTTATACGGTTTCGGCTATGACTACTTTTTGCGGAGGCCTGCCGGTCAAACATCTTTACAGGCGTTTTAGGATCAAAACCGTATGCAACGGTGATGATTATGCGGCTATGGCAGAGGCCGTAAGCCGCAGGCTGGGCAGAGGTATAGAGGAAAGAGAAAAACTTAAAAAAGGGGAAATTC
>DGYV01000058.1:0-374 GCA_002398485.1 Peptococcaceae bacterium UBA4997
AGCACTAATTCGGAACGGAAAATATCGGTAAGAGCATCGTTTTTATCCGCCCTGCCCAAAGGATGTATTTTAACAACCAAAGTTGGGTCCACCTTACGCAAACCATTGGCTATTGCCGTAGCTAAATGCTGGGTGCCCTGCCACATAGTATCATAAACTATAGTAGCCTGGTGCTCTTTATAAGCCTTGCTCCACTCCATATAAGTACTGATGATTTCATTGATTTGTTTGCGCCAAATAATACCATGAGCAGGACAAATCAAATTAATTGGTAGGTTCATTGTCATGATCTCTTCCAGTTTCTTTTCTACCATATTGCTGAAAGGATTAAGGATGTTGGCATAATATTTCTGAGCCTCATACCATAATTCACC
>DGYV01000058.1:557-1162 GCA_002398485.1 Peptococcaceae bacterium UBA4997
TGATCCACCAAGTCATCATAAAACATCTCAGAAGCAAAGTGCTGGCCAAAACCATCACTGCTAAACAAAATATTTTCTTCGGTCAAATAGGAAAAAATAGTATCAGGCCAGTGCAACATCCTGGCTTCAATGAATTGAATCTTCTTTTTGCCCAAATCCAGCACATCACCCGTTTTTACGGGTACAAAATTCCAATTTTCATGGTATTGGCCCGTTAAGGATTTTATACCGTTAGCACTGCAATAAATAGGTACATTGGGGATTTCCTTCATTAACAAGGGCAAAGCACCGCTGTGATCGGTTTCACCATGGTTGGAAATTATATAATCGATTTCATTTAAATCGATCTCTTTTTTCAGGTTATCTACAAATTCACGGGCAAAGGGCCCCCAAACGGTATCTATAAGCACTGTTTTTTCATCTCTTACCAGGTAAGCATTATATGAAGAACCTCTTTGAGTGGAAAGTTCTTCACCGTGAAAACGCCTGAGTGCCCAATCTATTTTACCTACCCAAGTAACACTATCTGTAATTTTAACAGACATATATATCCCTCTTTTCTTATATTAATATTATTTTTTGTAAATTTATTAATATATATTATA
>DGYV01000058.1:1334-1985 GCA_002398485.1 Peptococcaceae bacterium UBA4997
AATTTATTAATATATATTATACTATTTACCAAATGCCTTGTAAATAGATTAGGAAATATTCCTATTACTTTATAAGAAATTAAAAGCGGCCGTTAGTGCCGCTTTTAATAACTATAATAAGAACTGGTAAGCCAACGTGTTATAAATACAGCCGCCTCACCACGGGTCAAATATTCTTGCGGAGCAAACTGTGTTAAGGTTATACCGGAAGCCAAGCCTGCTTCATAAAGCTGTTTTATGCTTTCCTTACACCATTTATAACCTGTTTGATTCAAATCGTTGAAAACATCTGCGCCGCTTGCTGCGGGCAACTCAATCACCCTTGCCAATATCGCCGCCATTTCACCCCTGGTTATTTTAGCATCGGGCCTGAAAGATTCATCAGGGTAACCAATCATGTAACCACGGTTCAGTGCCTCTTTGATTTCAGAAATTGCCCAATGTGTTTCGGGTATATCCGTATAAGCAAGGTGGTTATCATCTATTTTACTAACTTCCGAACCACTGTTTCGTAAAACACGGTTTATCATAGTCAAAAACTGGGCTCTGGTGATGGGCTCATTTATGCCATAGTAATTTGAACTTAAACCTACCACAATAGGCGGGGCAAGATTATTCAAATAGATAACACTGTCCTTTGCCCAATGCCCT
>DGYV01000058.1:2238-3174 GCA_002398485.1 Peptococcaceae bacterium UBA4997
TACAGCCTCTCCACCCTCACTTACCCATAAAAGACGGTTATCCTTGCCTATATTGGCAAAGCGGCTCCAATCAACAAATTTTTCCTCAACTCCGTTTAAATTTACAGTATAAGTAAAGGTAGGATCAGCTACTACCCAACCAACACCATCAAGATAAAATTCTGCCCAAGTATGCCTAAGCAGGTTCCCGTTCAGCATACCGTTATCCTGCAAATATGGAGATTTGCTATGCTCATCCACAGCATAGGTATAACCCGTATGCCAGCGTGCAGGGATACCTAAAGAACGCAGACAAGCAACATAAAGGAAAGTGTAATCTACACAATTGCCCTTTCCGGAACGGATAGCCAAGCTCGCGCTATGCTCCGTATCTGCTTCATCCTTATAGGTCATAAAAAGGTTTATATCCGAAAATAACTTTTTGGCTATTATATAAGGGTTAGTAGAGCCATTGGCAACGCTTTTGGCATAGTTAGCAATAGCAGGATCGCTTATATTAATGCCTTCTTCAGATTTAAGATATTTACTGTTAACATTCTTCGTAATGTTTTTACAACAAGAACTGTCTATAATAAAACTTATAGGATAATTTTTTATGCCAAAAGCCTGTTTTAATATTTTACTGTTGTTAGCAGGTAAAACATCAATATGATAATAAGCAATGCGAATACCATCCGCATTAGTAGCTATTTTATACGGTTTGGGGTAAATTTCCTCAGCCACAAAATCCTGCCAGGTAGTATTTGTATCGGTAGCTAAAGGCACTTCCAAATCAATATTGTAAATTGGTTTATCAGTAGGATTTTTTACTTCTACCTGATGGATTATCGTATAACCCCAACCTGGGTTAAGGCGTGTATAAGCAGTTGCTGCCATAGCCGAGGAAGCAAAAGATAAAATTATAATAAAAGCAATTATTGGAACTGTAAATCTTTT
>DGYV01000058.1:3351-3613 GCA_002398485.1 Peptococcaceae bacterium UBA4997
ATTATTGGAACTGTAAATCTTTTGAGTGTTGAAATACCGCCCTTCATATGCTTCCTCCGGTTTTTAAGCAAAATTTTACCAATCAATATAAAAAAGGATTGTTCTTTATATAGACGCACAAATCCTTTATTTGGTTTCCCATTTATAGGAATTAAATATATATTTAAAGAACTTTGTTTTATTTACCTTGATTTCAGCAAAATCAAAAACCGACCCTTATTACAAACAAAGGTCGGTTTCATCATTATAATTTTTGTTTATC
>DGYV01000058.1:3790-25596 GCA_002398485.1 Peptococcaceae bacterium UBA4997
CTATAACAAATGTAAACTCAAAATAAACTTATACAGGACAATAATTTACTGCTTTTTCATCCCCGCCAACCATATTTAGCTCCACATTTGTTTTACCTGCCATCCTATTTTCCAAAAAAGTTTTTGCTACCTGTGGGAACATGATGTAGGAAAGTAAGTCCTCAAGAGTTTCCATTAAATAACCCAGCTCATGCTTGGCTTCCTCTAATTGGGGGGCAAGCTCATCTGCGGGACGCCCTGTGATTACCCTGTCATCCCCAATAACTTTTTTGACTATTGCAGGATCCATAGGCGCAGGCGGCTGACCATATTGACCATGGAAATAAGCTTTTACCTCATTGGTTGTTATTTTGTAACGTTCGCCCATCAGTACATTCAATACAGCCTGTGAACCCACAATTTGGCTGGAAGGAGTAACCAAAGGCGGATAACCCATATCTTTACGCACCCTGGGTACCTCTTCAAGCACTTCAGGCAAACGATTCAAAGCATTGGCTTCTCTTAGCTGCGACATAAAATTGGAAATCATGCCGCCGGGGATTTGGTAACGCAGAACATTGGTATTGACACGCGGGCTGGAAATATCAAATTTTTCATAATGACCGCGAATCTCAGCTACTTTTTTGGTAATTTCGGTTAAGGCATTCAAATCGATACCCGTATCATAAGGAGTACCGCCGAAGGTCGCTACCATTGTTTCTACAGCAGGTTGGGAAGCACCCAATGCCATAGGGCTCATTGCACAATCTATAACATCACAGCCTGCCTCTACCGCTTTAAGATACGCCATAGCCGCCATACCGCTTACATAGTGGCAATGCAACTGTACAGGCAAATCTACTTTTTCCTTAATGCCTTTTACCAGTTCATAAGCACCATAAGGATAAATTATGCCGCTCATATCCTTGATGCAAATAGAATCCGCACCCATATCCTTAACCTTTTGAGCCAATTCCACAAAATAATCGTTATTGTGCACAGGGCTGTTCGTATATGATACAGCTACCTGAGCATGGCCGCCCTCCGCCTTAGTTGCCTTAAGAGAACGTTCAACATTACGCAAATCATTCAAGGCATCAAAAATGCGTATTATATCTACTCCGTTAGCAATAGCTCTTTTAATAAAATCATCCACAACATCGTCGGCATAATGGCGGTAGCCAACCAAGTTTTGCCCCCGCAGCAGCATTTGCAGCTTAGTATTGGGAGCAGCTTTGCGGATTTTTCTTAACCTTTCCCAAGGATCTTCATTCAAAAAACGCATACAGCTGTCAAAAGTGGCACCACCCCAGCATTCCAGGGAATGAAAGCCTACTTTGTCCAAATCCGCTGCCAAATCTACAATATCAGCCGTGGTAACCCTTGTAGCCAATAAGGATTGATGACCGTCCCGCAGAGTAGTATCTGTAATGCCAACTTTTTGTACCATAGTGCGTCCTCCTTTTGTACGGTAATACCGTAAATATATTATTTAAAAAATAAATTAAAAGGTTTTAATCATACCATGCTTAGTGTAAATCACAGCATTACCTTTTATTTTAATGGCAGCAGTATGCTCGGTAAACTGCATAATCACAACTTCATTCTTGTCCATTTTCTCTGTATGATGAAAGCGGGTATCCCTGCCGCGGGTAAGTCCTATTACGCTTACTCCGTTTTCCTCTGCTTTTACGGCAATATAATCACCTATTTGTTTCATTTCAATAGCAGGATCATCATTAATATTACTCATCTTAAAACCTCCTCTGCTCATCTATGCCTATATTTTTTTTCCAAAGCTTCCTCAACCACAGACGGTACTAAACCTGTAACTATGGAATCAAGTGAAGCAAAATTTTTGATCATGCTTGAGCTTACAAACTGATATTTCGAAGCTGTCATTAAAAAAATAGTTTCTACTTCAGGCAATACCTCTTTATTCATAAGAGCCATCTGAAATTCCCTTTCAAAATCAGACATGGCTCTTAAGCCACGTATTACAGTACCCGCCTTTTCCTCCACACAAAAATTCACCAATAAACCATGAAATGGCTTAACTTCAACATTAGGTATATTTGCCGTTACTTTACGCATAAGCTCAAGACGTTCTTCCATATTAAAAAGATTGTTTTTATAGTTTTCATCAGCTATGGCAACTATTACCTTATCAAAAAGGCGAGCTGCTCTTTCAATAATATCCAAATGACCGTTGGTTACAGGGTCAAAGGTACCGGGGTAAATAGCTGTTCTGATCATGTTTATTGCTCCTTAAGATAATTTTTTAACCATTTACCCAACCGTTTTATATCTTGCTCATAAGCAGTTTTTTTACTTTGATCATAAATAACTGCTGCAGGATGATACAAAGGGAATACAGGTAAATTAAAGTTTTTAGATAGAAAAAGCATACCATGAGCCTTACCTATAGGCACCTGTCTGCCCACTATATGCGAAAGAGGTACGGCACCCAATGTAACCAAAACAGTTGGTGCTATGATTTCCAGCTCTTTAGCAAACCAAGGGGCACAGCTGGCTATTTCCTCGGCTGTGGGCTTACGGTTTGCATAATTACCATAACGTCCATGATTAGAAGGTTTGGTAGGCCTGCATTTTACTACATTGCTTATATAAACATTTCCTCTTTGCAAACCGGCAAGATTTAAAAATTCTGTAAGTATGCCACCTGCCTGACCTGTAAAAGGCCTGCCTGTTTGATCCTCACTGCCTCCGGGAGCTTCCCCCAGCAAAAAAACACGGCAATCTTCACGAAAATCACCATGTACAACATTAGTTCTGGTTTTACAAATACCACATTTATTGCATTGATAAAGCTCTGCACAAAAAGTATCAAAAAGTTCTTTTTTTCCCATTGCTAAAACTCCCTGAACAGGTTTTTAAGAGTTTATTATTTTCACATTAAAGTATAACATTTGACAATAATTACTGCAAGCATTAACCTTAATTTAACCTTAAAGTATTCTTTTAATAACTATACATATTAAAATTTATAATATTTTTTGAACAAAATAAAAGCAGCATATTCAATATGCTGCTTTTATTATTTATTATTTTGTCTCCTCAGCTACTGCAACAGGTGTTCTTGTTTCATCTGAAAGGTTCTTTTTAGCCTGCTCACCAAATAACATAGCACGAACAGTAAGAGGCAAACCAAATAAGTTGATAAAACCTGCAGCATCCTTTTGATTGTATACTTCATCCACGCCAAAGGTGGCAAAGTCCTCACTATACAAGGAATATGGGCTTTGTGTACCCGCACCCGTAACACTGCCTTTATATAATTTCATCCTTACCTTACCAGTTACATTCTGTTGAGTGGATTCAACAAAAGCATCCAAGGCTTCTCTTAAAGGAGAGAACCACACACCATCATAAACCAATTCCGCATAACGTAAGGCTACTACTTCTTTATAATGATACGTAATGCGGTCTAAGCACAATTCTTCCAAATTGCGATGAGCGGCATAAAGAATGGTACCTGCGGGGGTTTCATAAACACCGCGAGATTTCATGCCTACCAAACGGTTTTCAACCATATCCGAAATACCTACACCGTTTTCCGCACCAACTTTATTCAAATATTCAACTATACCTACAGGGGAAAGTTTTTTGCCATCAACAGCCACGGGTTCGCCCTTTTCAAAATCTATCTCTACATAAGCAGGTTTATCGGGAGCCTGTTCGGGAGCAGTACAAATCATAAACATTTGGTTCTGAGGCTCATTCCAGGGATCTTCCAAATCCATGCCTTCATGGCTCAAGTGCCAAATATTCCTATCCATGGAATAGTTGGTTTTTTTGGTAACAGGAATGGGGATATTACGAGCCTGAGCATATTCGATGGCTTCATCACGGGAACGGATATTCCAAATACGCCAAGGTGCAATGATTTCCAGGTCGGGAGCAAGTGCTTTAACCGCCAGTTCAAAACGAACTTGGTCATTACCTTTACCTGTGGCACCATGACAAATAGCCACAGCACCTTCCTGACGAGCTATTTCTACCATACGTTTGGCAATCAAAGGGCGGGCAAAAGAAGTACCCAAAAGATATTTGCCTTCATATACAGCGCCTGCTTTTAAGGTAGGCCAAATATAATCCTTAACGAACTCTTCTTTCAAATCTTCGATATAAAGTTTGGAAGCGCCTGTTTTAATGGCTTTTTCTTTTAAAGGAGCTGTTTCATCGCCCTGGCCTACATCACCACACATAGCTATTACTTCATAACCGTAATTTTCCTTTAACCAAGGAATAATGATAGAGGTATCCAAACCACCGGAATAAGCAAGTATTACTTTTTTTGCATCGTTACTCATGAAAATCTCCCCTTCATATAAAATTAAAAATCCTCTAATTTTAACTTAAAATAAAATATACCATAGGCATTATAGACTATTTATCAGCCATTGTCAAAGCCATTACCGCCATTTGTGCATGTAAACGGTTTTCGGCTTCATCAAAAATTTCCTTGTGGTGAAGTTCAAAAATTTCATTGGTTATTTCTTCTTCCCTATGGGCAGGCAAACAATGCAATACTATGACATCTTCTTTGGTGGCAGTCATCAATTTGGCATTTACCTGATAACCTGCAAAAGCTTTCATTCTGGCTTCAGCTTCACCTTCCATGCCCATACTTGCCCATACATCCGTATAAATAACATCCGCGTTTTGAGCTGCTTCCATCGGGTCGGAAACTATGGTTACAGAACCGCCGTTAGCTAAGGCGTCTGCTTTTGCATTGGCCAAAACAGTGGCATCGGGCACATAGCTTTCAGGGCTTGCTATAACTACCTCCATACCCATTTTAGCACCACCGTACATTAAAGAATGCGCCATATTGTTACCATCGCCTATAAAGACAAGCTTTAGGCCTGCTAATTTGCCTTTATACTCACGGATGGTCTGCAGATCCGCCAGTACCTGGCAAGGATGCAGCAAATCGGTCAAGCCGTTGATGATGGGGATATCCGCATATTCGGCCAATTCCAAAACATCATCATGGCTGTAAGTTCTAATCATGATGCCGTCCAAATAACGGGATAATACCCTTGCAGTATCCTTAATTGGTTCGCCCCTGCCTATTTGCAAGTCATTGCTGGATAAAAACAAAGCAGTGCCACCCAAATAATACATGCCGGTTTCAAAAGAAACTCTGGTACGGGTAGAGCTTTTTTGGAAAATCATGCCCATTGTTTTACCTTTTAAATAATGAATAGGCCTGCCTGCTTTTTTTTCAGCCTTCAAAAAATCGGCAACATCCAAAAAATAGGTCAACTCTTGTTGAGTGTAATCATGAAGGGAAATAAAATCCCTGCCACAAAAATCTTTGTTTAAATTCATTTTTTCTCTCCTTTACTGTTATTTGGCTGTTTTATCAAAAGCAGCCTTTAGAATTACTAAAGCAGCATCTATATCCTCTTTAGTAATATTTAACGGAGGCACAAACCTTAAAACAGTGCCCGCAGTACAGTTTATCAACAAACCGTTATCCAAACATTCTTTAACTATAGGTGCTCCCTCTATGTCCAATTGTAAACCTAAAAGCAAGCCTTTGCCCCTGCATTCTTTTATAAAAGAATATTCCTGTTTCAGCTCGTTGAATTTTTCCGTCATGTATTTCCCCATCGCCATGGCATGAGCAGGCAAGTCCTCCTCTAAAATTACTTGAAGGCTGGCATAGCCTGCAGCGGTTACCAAGGGATTACCGCCAAAAGTGGAAGCATGATCGCCCGGGTGGAAACTGTCAGCAACAGCATCCTTGGCCATAAAAGCACCAATGGGAGTACCGCCGCCCAAGGCTTTGGCCAAGGTTACTATATCCGCTTCAACACCACTATGCTGATAAGCAAACAATTTTCCTGTACGCCCCATACCTACCTGTACTTCATCAAAGATCACTAACATATCTTTTTCATCACATAAAGCCCTCACCTGTTTAAGGTAAGTATCGTCTGCGGCTATAACACCACCTTCACCCTGTACGGGCTCCAGCATAACAGCGCAAGTATAAGGAGTGATTGCCGCTTTTAAGGCTTCAATATCGTTAAAAGGCACATATTTAAAACCCAGAGGCAAGGGATCATAACCCTTTTGCACTTTTTCCTGCCCTGTTGCAGTCAAAGTGGCAAGAGTCCTACCGTGAAAAGATTTCAGCATGGTTATTATTTCATAACGCTCAGGATGAGCACTGTTTTTAGCATATTTACGGGCCAGCTTTATGGCTCCCTCATTAGCTTCAGCACCGCTGTTAGCAAAGAAAACTTTATCATAAACGGAATTTTCCACTAAAAGCTTGGCAAGTTTTACTTGTGGTTCTATCCAATATAGGTTAGAACAATGAATCAGGGTTTCGGCCTGTACGGCAATAGCTTCCACAACTTTTGGGTGGCAATGCCCCAAAGCGTTTACGGCAACACCTGCTACAAAATCCAAATATTCTTTGCCGTCCGCATCCCAAACATGGCAGCCCTTACCTTTTACCATGGCAATAGGCAGCCTGCCGTAAGTATTCATTACATACTTTTGCCCATCTGCCATAATACTTGCATTAGACATTTTGTATCCCCCTTTATTTTAACAAACTAATTTATTTTGTAATCATAGTGCCAGCACCTTCAGGTGTAAACAACTCCAGTAAAATACTATGAGGATCACGGCCGTCTATTATATGTGTAGTTCCCACGCCACCGCTCAAGGCTTTTACACAGCAATCCAGCTTAGGTATCATACCACCTGCAATGATACCGTCAGCTTTAAAAGTTTCAACTTCATCCGCAGTTATCTCGGAAATCAGGCTTGTTTTATCCTCATAATCCCTTAAAATACCTTCAACATCGGTAAGAAGCATTAATTTTTCGGCTTGTAAAGCAGCGGCTATTTCTCCTGCCACCAAATCGGCATTTACATTGTAGCTTTCGCCTTCTTTACCAACTGCTACAGGCGAAATTACAGGAATATAGCCTTGGTCCAGCAGGGAATTTATAAGTTTTGTATTAACGGCTTCTATTTCACCAACCTGGCCTAAATCACAATATACACTGCTGCCTTCTTCGTTGGTAATATAAGTATGCTCTTTATGGGCTATAAGCAAATTACCATCCTTACCGCACAAACCTACGGCACTGCCGCCTGCTTGGTTTATATGGTTCACTATTTGCTTATTCACCTTGCCTACCAAAACCATTTCTACAACTTCCATGGTAGCGGCATCGGTTACTCTTAAGCCATTGATGAATTCAGATTTTATTTGCAGCTTTTTCAGCATTTGGTTAATATCAGGACCACCGCCATGCACAAGTACAGGGCGCATGCCTACAAACTGCATCAGCAAAATATCGTTGATGACAGCTCTTTTTAATTCCTCGTTGATCATGGCATTACCGCCGTATTTTATAACCATGGTTTTACCATGAAATTCTCTTATATAAGGAAGAGCTTCTATTAAAATATTGGCTTTTTCCAATTGTGTTATATGATTCATATTTATTATCCTCAATTTTTATTTATATATTTGTTAAGTTTACCCTAAAGGTTAGGTACGGTAATCCGCATTTATTTTTACATAGTCATAGCTCAAATCACAGCCCCAGGCCGTAGCCTCCGCTACACCCATGTTAAGCTCTATAAGTACATTTATAGACCGCTCTTTCAAAATAGCTGAAGCCTGCTTTTCATCAAAGGCAAGACCTGCGCCTTTTGCCATCAGCTGTATTTTGCCTGCTTCGTTTTCCAGCCACATATCTACTTTAGCCGGGTCAAGCTCTGCTCCCGAATAACCTACCGCACAAATGATCCTGCCCCAGTTGGCATCTTCACCAAAGAAGGCACTTTTCACCAAACTGGAGGAAACAACTGCCTTAGCAGCCAAGACAGCATCTTTTTCGCTAGGAGCAGAACCTACATGTACTTCAATGAGCTTGGTAGCCCCCTCACCGTCATGCGCCATCATTTTTGCCAAAGCCGCCGCCAAATAAGTTAAAGCATTCGTAAATTTTTCATAACATTTGCCTTCAGTTATCACAGGATTGCCTGCTTCACCGTTTGCCAGCACTATCATGGTATCATTGGTACTGGTATCGCCATCTACCGTTATCATGTTAAAGCTGTGGTCAGCTGCTTCCTTCACGGCTTTTTGCAAGGCATTGTCTTTTATGTTCGCATCCGTTGTAATATAACAAAGCATGGTTGCCATATTAGGGTGGATCATACCCGAACCTTTGGCAATACCACCAATGGTTATGGTTTTGCCGCAGCATTCATATTGCAAAGCTATCTCTTTTTTATATGTATCGGTAGTCATTATAGCTTCAGCCGCGGCATTACTGCCATTTTCCGAAAGATTGGCTGATGCCTTTATGATACCTTCATGTATAACATCCATGGGCAAACGCTGGCCAATAACACCCGTTGAGGAAACCATAACCTGCTCGGCAGGTATATTCAAGGCCTGCCCCGTCCATACCGCCATTTGCTCGGCATCCTTATAGCCTTCTATACCCGTACAGGCATTGGCATTGCCACTGTTCACCACTATAGCTTTAGCCTTATGGTTTTGGGTAACTTCCCTGCACCAAAGCACGGGAGCAGCCGCAAATTTATTGGTGGTAAAAACTGCCCCTACTTGAGCCGGCACTTTACTGCATATAATAGCTACATCTTTTTTGGTTTTATTAGAGCTTTTAACACCAACATGAACACCTGCGGCTAAAAACCCCTTGGCAGCCGTAATACCGCCCGATACTTCTTTCATTTAAATAACCCCTTTCAATGTGCCCTTATTATGGGAACATAGGTACTTGTTTAAGGCCTGTGTTTTCAGGTAAACCAAACAGTATGTTCATATTCTGTACTGCCTGGCCTGCCGCACCCTTGACCAAATTATCAATCACGGAACAAATAACTATCCTGCCTGTGCGCGTATCCAACTTTACGGATATATCACAAAAATTACTGCCTGCGACCCATTTGGTTTTAGGATAAACACCCTGGGGCAATACCCTAACAAAAAACTCACCCTTATATGTATCCTCATACAATTTTTGTATATCAGCAGCAAGACCTTTAACGTTCAATTTTGCATAAATAGTGGAAAGTATGCCCCTGGTCATAGGTGTAAGGTGGGGCGTAAAAGTAACCTTAATATCTCCTCCCGCTATCCTGCTCAAAGATTGCTCAATTTCTGGTGTATGCCTGTGAGAAGCCACTTTATAAGGATTTATGCTGTCATCACATTCGGAATATACAACGGTGGAAGAAGGTGTGCGTCCTGCACCACTCACTCCCGACTTGGAATCTATGATTATACTGTCAAGCTCTGCCAAACCTGCTTTAAGCAAGGGATACAAGCCCAAGGCTATGCTGGTTGGATAACAACCGGGGTTACCTATAACCCTGGCAGAAGGTATACTTTCCCGCCAAATTTCGGGCAAAGCATATACAGCTTCCCCTGCTAAATTGGGGTTGGTATGCTCTACCTTATACCATTCTTCATAAATTTTTGTATCATTAAAACGGAAATCAGCACCCAAATCTATTACTTTTACCCCTGCCTCAATCAAAGTTGTAGCAGTAGCCACAGCATGACCATGAGGTAAAGCTAGGAATACCACATCAGCCTTAGCAGCCAAATAATCAACATCCAGTTCAGTTATCATTAAATCAGTATATCCTCGCAAATGAGGAAATACATCTAAAATATGTTTACCTGCGTTTGAATGGCCTGTTAAAGACACAAGCTCAGCTTCAGGGTGCTGACATATCAACCTTACCAATTCACCACCGCCATAACCCGCGGCACCGATAATACCAACCTTAATCATTTGACTACCTCCAGCATTTTTACTATTTTAAGTTATAGTTTGCATTAATTATACTACTTTATTGCATAAATTTGCAATACGTTTTTGTGAATTCTTCAATGTTTTTTAGTATATTTTTTGGTATATAGAAGAAACTATACTTAAATAACAAAATAAGGAGAATATTTATGAACAAATATCCAACCATTGGTATACAAAACCAAATTTGCGACTGCCCGGCCAGTATTGGCTTCGGTACATGTTTAACAGCATATGCCAAGAAATGTTACAACTGTCCTTACAACAAAAAAAACAAGCATTTTTAAGAGCTTGCTTTTTAATTACTTTAAAATAAAGCCATGAGCTTATTTTTATACACAACATATCTTTTTTTATGCATTTTTACCATATGATACATAAACATTATCCAGTCTTCTGGTTGCTATATTAGCAGCTTTCTCCAAAACATAAAACGAAGTGGGCGGCAAGGAAAGTTTGCCATTAGGTAGATAACCCCAAAAATGCAATGGCACCTCTTTGCCAAGTTCATCAGCTATAAATGCGGCCAGAGCTTCTATTTCATTCTCATTTGTATTGATGTCCGTAATCAGCATAGAGGTTATTTCTAAGTGTTTACCTGACCCTTTAATGGTTTTACAGGTATTCAGCACTGAAGCCAAATCACCCTTCAGCATAGTGCTGTACATATCATCACGCATCGATTTAATATCTATATTAAAAGCATCAATGTAAGGCAACAGCTTTATAAGGGGTTCCTTGTTGATAAAACCGTTAGAAACCATGATATTCTTCAAATCATACTTTTGGCTTTCCTTAGCCGTATCCATTACATATTCATACCAAGTTACGGGCTCACCATAGGTATATGCTATACCGATATTGCCCCTATCCAACAAATGAGCCGCAATATTGGCAATTTCATCAGGATAAAGCACCCTGCCTGTACCATGTGAGGCCACAAGCTGATGGTTTTCACAATAAGAGCAGGCCATATTGCAGCCAAAACTGCCTATAGACATAGTACCCATGCCATCATAAAAATTTTTTAACGGTAATCTTTCCATTGGTTCCAAAGCCAGTGCACTGATCCAAGCATAATTAAGAACGTATAATTTGCCGTTTTTATTGATACGGCTTCTGCAAAAACCTACTTCTCCATCATGGATAAGGCACTTGTGAGGGCACAGTAAACAACGCACTCTGGCTTTGGCCAAAGGCTTATAAAAGCTTGCCTCCTTACGGTTCCTTGGCTGTTTATCCATTATTTACACGCTCTCCGAATATGATCCAAAAGCTAGTCTGCTTTTGTATCTTCACATTTTTGTTCTTCATCATCAATACTGCTATAATACTCTATAATACCCATATATATGCCCCAGGCTATTTTATTTTGATAAGCCTTGTCCTTAAGCAGGGCTTCCTCTTCCAAATTGGATAAAAACCCTATTTCCGCAACTATAACGGGCACGTCAAGATTTTTAACTATATAAATATCGTTTATAGGCAAAGCTTTTCGGGTTGTATTTTTTAAAAGCCCTCCCAATTCTTCCTGTATGTTTTCCGCCAACAGCTTTGCTGAATCTGATTTTTTGGCATAAAATATTTGTGCTCCCCTATATTGTTTTTGTGGTATGCTGTTTGCCTGAACTGTTATAAATAGCTCACTATTGGCATTTTTAGCTAATTGTACTCGGTTCCGCATATCTTCCGATTTGGAATCACCCAAAGCCACATCTGTAGTACGAGTTTCTACAACAATAGCACCTGCTTGGCGTAAAACATCCGCAAGCCTTATAGAAACAGCCAAATTTATATCTTTTTCCAAAATACCACTGCTACCTACAGCACCAGGATCAAAACCACCGTGTCCTGCATCCACTACTATAATTTTACCTACAACAGGCCAGGCCATTGCTTCTACATTAGGGTAAAAAGCACTGCTTTGTTTATAAACAAGCCCCAGCACCGCAAAAGCAAACACCACGCAAATAACTGCAACACCCCAAAAAGGCATTTTGACCACAACAAAAAATGCTCTCTTCATAGCACACCTCCCCTATATTTTATGCACATAAGGAGGCTTTAGAATCAAGAAAGGGCAGGCTAGCCTGCCCTTTCTTGATTATTTTACAGCACAGTTTTGAGCAATGCCCCGCATTATCTCTATACCATGAGGTAAGGCAGGCAGAACCGCCTCTAAATTTTCTTTAACTGCTTTTGGGCTTCCCGGCAGAGCAATAATCAGGCTTTTCCCCCTTATTCCCGCCACACTGCGACTCAACATAGCTCTGTTCGTAACAGCAAGTGAAGCTGCCCGCATTGCTTCAGGAATTCCCGGCACCTGCCTTTCCACAACATCCAACACAGCTTCAGGTGTAATATCCCTGGGGCTAAAGCCTGTACCACCGCTAATCAAAATCAAGTCTAAGTGTTTTTCATCAGCCCATTCTTTGATGGCATCTGCTATTTGTTTACGCTCATCAGGTAAAATCTTTGTTTCCAATACTATACCGTCTATTTGCTTTACAGCTTCTTCAATAACAGGGGTACAGCCATCCTCTCTTTCAGCTTTTGAGCATTTATCACTGGCTATCATGACACCAACAGTAATAAAGTTACGGAAATTTATTTCATCAGCAACTTTAACTGAGCCACCTTTATGCACTCGCACAAAAATACCTTCTCTGGGCATTACGCAATCACCTGCCTGCTGATAAATAGCACAATGGTTATGGCATTCCTTGCCTATTTGCGTAACCTCCACCAAGGCTTCACCCATGGATAAACGTGTACCTATAGGCAGGGTATAAAGCTCTATGCCTTCGGTTGTTATATTTTCGGCAAAATCCCCCGGTCCTACCTTTAAACCCTTGGCAATCATTTTATCAATGCTTTCCATTGCCAAAAGGCTTACTTGACGATGCCAGTTATCGGCATGAGCATCACCTTCAATGCCATATTCCCTAATAAAATTAGCATGGCCCACATTTTTTTTACGCATGCCTTTTTTGGGGCTTGTACATACAGCAATTATTTTAGCCAAATTATTCACCTTCTCTCCTAAATAAACCACTTTTACCACCGCTTTTTTCTATCAAACGGATATTACCTATGACCATGTTTTTATCAACGGCTTTGCACATATCATAAATGGTAAGAGCGGCAATACTTACAGCGGTAAGGGCTTCCATTTCCACACCCGTTTTACCCGATAATTTGGTTTGTGCTTCTATAAGCACCCTACTTTCTGCTTCATCTATTTCAAAATCTACCTTTATACCTGTAATCAATAGGGGATGACACATGGGGATCAAATCAGGCGTTTGTTTTGCACCCATTATGCCTGCCACTCTTGCTACAGCCATAACATCACCTTTTGCCATACCACCGCTTTGAATAAGTGCTAAAGTAGCGGGTGCCATTTTTATTTCGCCCCTGGCAACAGCTATGCGCTCAGTATCTTTTTTATTTGTAACATCAACCATTTTAGCTTTGCCTTCTGCGTCCACATGGGTCAAACCCATTTCAGCATTTATCTCCCTAACCATTTTGTGCCTCCTTGTAAGCTTTAAGCCAATTTATAATAATAAATACTAATTCATCTACCGCATCTAAAGGTAAATACTTTATACCTTTGGGAACCAACTTGGGCATATCTGTCATTACCACTAATAACTCATCTAAGGGACTATATATTTTATCATAACAACCTTTGCGTAAAATTTCTATTTTAGGGAAATGAATGTTTTTATAACCTTCCGCTATAACCAGATCCACATCAGTAAAGGAAGCAGCCATTTCGGTAAGACTTGGCTCTATAAGCGGCCTGGTAATACTTATACTCCCTGTTGGTGAAACAATAGCTACAGCCGCTACCCCCGTTTCGGCTATACGGCTGCTGTCCATACCATCATTAGGAATATTTATATGGCAAGCGTGCTTCACCACTCCTACCCTTAATCCCAATTCATGAAGTTTAGGCAAAAGCTTGATTAAAAGAGTAGTTTTACCACTGCCCGAGGCTCCTGCCATTACGCTTATTATAGGAATATTTACCATAACATTTCACTCCTTCCCATATCCAGTGTATATTATACCACAATTTAGGCAATATAATATAGCCTATAATTTATCTTTAGCTTTATAATAAAGCTAAAAAGCTTAAATAACAATTAAAGGGTTTAAGTTATAAATACAGAATATAAATATAACAAAACTGCTATATATAAAAATAAACAGCAAGGGAATGATCATTATAATTCAAATAGTTACGGATAGCTGTAATGATTTGCCACAAGAAATAATCAAGGAATATAATATCCATATAGTACCCTTATACTTATATGTTGATGGCGAAAACTATCAAAGCGGTATCAACATCGGTGATGAAGAAGCTTTGCACAAAATAGCCGCCGCCCGTGAACTGCCTACCACTTCACAGCCTGCGCCTGCGGATTTCCAAAAGCTTTTTGAGGAAATAAAGGATAATGGCCCCATCCTTTGTTTAACCTTAACTTCCAAATTAAGCGGTACCAATAACAGTGCTAATCTGGCTGCTAAAAACACCAACGCCCAAGTTACGGTTTACGATACCTTCCAGGGCACTTTTGGGCAAGGTTTCCAGGTACTGTTGGCCGCCGAAATGGCAAAAGCAGGCCATACCATACCTGAGATAATCTCCGCTTTAAACGAATACCGTAAAGAAAGCTATATTTATGTAGCCTTAGAAACCTTAGAAAATGCAATTAAAGGCGGACGCATCAATAGAGCCCAAGGTACCCTGGCCAAAGCGCTTAATATTAAAGCTATAGTAGAAGTAAAAGACGGTAACGTAAATGTATATAATAAGCTCCGTGGCTCGGAAAAGACCTTCAAAAGAATGCTGGAAATCTTCAGTGAAAAAAAGCGGGACTTTTCACAAATGATCATTGGTATAGCTCATTTTAACTGCCCGGAGAAGGCTCAAAACTATAAACAAGCTATTATGGAAAAATTGAAGCCCAAAGCAGTAATACTTTCCCTTTTAAACCCCACGATTGCGGTTTATGCAGGAAACAAGTCAGTAGCGGTTTCACTTTCTCCAGACCCAATAAGTTTCATAAAACGAAAAAATTAATTGAAAATAAGCAGATAAGCTTTTACCTATCTGCTTATTTTTACAAGTTATCATATATCAACAATATACTTATATTGATTTCGGCAAATAAAAAAGACCTCCAATGGAGGTCTTTTGTTTTTAACGTTTGGAGAATTGGCTTGCTTTGCGAGCTTTCTTCAAACCATACTTTTTTCTTTCCTTCATGCGTGGGTCGCGAGTTATAAAGCCTGCGGCCTTAAGAGCGGGACGCAAGGTTTCATCCGCCTGAGTTAAGGCTCTGGAAATACCGTGGCGTACAGCACCTGCCTGACCGGTAATGCCACCGCCTTTCACTGTGGCTATTACATCATACTTACCTAAAGTGGAGGTAAGTTCCAAAGGCTGTTTAACAATCATAACCAGGGTTTTTTTGCCATAGTATTCTTCAAGTTCACGTTTGTTGATAGTAATGTTACCGTTACCTGGTACCAGCCATACTCTGGCAATAGCATTTTTGCGACGTCCAGTACCATAGAATTTATTTTCTGCCATTATTGTATCCTCCTCTCATTATTTTACCATTCCCAGTTTTCAGGCTTTTGAGCTTGATGCTGATGTTCGGCGCCGGCATATACTTTTAATTTATTAAACATTTGACGGCCCAAACGGTTTTTTGGCAACATGCCTTTAACAGCTTTTTCAACAGCCAATTCTGGTTTTTCTGCCATGAGAGTACGATAACCGGTAACCCGCATACCACCGGGATAACCGGAATGGTTATACATATTTTTTTGATCTAATTTATTACCGGTAAGAACGATTTCCGCAGCGTTGATAATAATAACATAATCACCAGTATCAACATGTGGAGTAAAAGTAGGTTTATGCTTGCCGCGCAGCATACGAGCTGCTTCAGTGGCAACACGACCTAAAGGTTTATTAGCTGCATCCAAAACGTACCATTTGTGTTCTACGGTTTGGGGATTTGCCATATAAGTCCGCACAGTTTTCCCTCCTCAAAATTCTAAACGAAAAATATTTATTTGTTTGGTCGTTTTTGTTCAGCACATCGCCACGGGGCTGACAATATGCGTACCTTAAAATTATAATATCACAAGCTGCCCCTGTCAAGGGTTTTAAGCCATTAAATAGCAAATCAGCCATGGTTTTGGCAAATTATTGCTCATCTACCTCATAAACAATGCTTTTTAGGCATAAACCATGGGCAGGAAGAGCGGGCGCAATAATTTTTACCGGTTTTAACAGCGCTTCTTCTATATTAGCTATATTTATTTTACCCATGCCTGCCCAAAGCAGGCTCCCTGCTATCAAACGCACCATTTTATACAAAAACCCTCTGCCCGAAACTTCCAAAACATAAGTATGGCCTGTTTCCTGCCAAGGCAAAAGCTCTGCACTTGGCTTATATTCAAGCAGTTTACATGAAGTTATTTCCCGCTCGTAATTTTTTACAGCCGTGCTGTGTGCGGCAAAAGCCTTAAAATCATGTCTGCCTTCAAATAACAACGCAGCTTTTTTGACGATTTGCCAATCAGGCTCTTTTCTTAAAAAGTAGTTATAGCGCCTATTGCAAGGCAAAACAGGTTTATTTACCATAAAACTATATACATAGGTTTTGATATGAGGTGAAAAACGAGCGTGAAAGTCCTTTGGCACCTCTTCAGCCTGCCATATTACTATGTCATTTGGTAAATTTTTTAAAAGTGCTTGTGGTATATGCTTAGGCGGTATCGAACAAGCAGTGTGAAAATTGGCTATTTGCTCACGTGCGTGCACACCTGTATCCGTACGCCCCGCACCAAATAAAGTAATGTCCTCTTTTAAGGCGTGGGAAAGCGCTTTTTCCAATTCTCCCTGTACAGTTTTACCATGAGCCGCTATTTGCCGCTGCCAACCCACATATTCCGTACCATCATAAGCAATATGCAAACGAATATTTGTCATAACCTCACCTATAATAACGCATAAAAAGCATCGATAACAAAATAGCCAAAGAAATACCCACGCTAACAGTATCCCTGCCGCGCCAGTGTAGTTCCTTCAACCTGGTACGCCCTTCCCCACCTTGATAACCCCTCGCTTCCATGGCTACCGCTAAATCTTCCGCCCTTTTTAAGGCACTTATGAACAAAGGGATTATCATAGCTACAATACAACGCAAGCGGTCAGATAAGGAACCATTCTTAAAATCAGCACCTCTGGCCGTTTGAGCCTTGATTATTTTATCCGTTTCATCCATTAAAATAGGAATAAAACGCAAAGATATCGACATCATCATGGCAAATTCATGCACAGGACAATGAAAACGCTTTAAGGGATCAAGCATTTTCTCCAAGCCATCCGTAAGGGAAATAGGGCTGGTAGTTAAAGTAAGCACTGAAGCAAAGCCTACTAAGGCAATCAAACGCAAAATTATGATACCTGCCTGATACAAGCCTTCAGCCGTAATTTGAAACAAGCCACCCGGGCTTGACCATAAAACAGTTTCTCCCATAAAGAAAAAAGCATTTAAAACACCGGTGATAACAGATAATATAATAATAAACCTTATACTTCTAAGCATCATGCTTACAGGAACACGGCTCAAACCTATTACAATAATGCTGAAAGCATATAAAACCGCAAACATAGTAAAACTGTTGGCAAACAATACGGCTATTATATAAAGCAAAATCCCTGTTAGTTTGGTACGGGGGTCTAGGCTGTGAATAAAAGAATCAGAAGGATAATACTGCCCCAAGCGCAAAGATGCGTTACGTTTTTTAGACACCTTTGCCACCTCTTTTTCGCTTATAGACCAAAATAGCCTCGGCTGCAGCTTGGGGATCGATGATACCTTGCGGCAAATCATAGCCACAAGCCTTTAATTCATTTATTAAACGAGTTGCCATAGGTGGCTCCACCCCTGCTTCAGCCAAGGCTTGGGTTTTGGTAAAAACCTCTTCTGCAGGTCCATCCAGCATTACAGAACCTTTTTTCATTACTATAATACGTTTGGTAAACAAAGCCAGCTGGTCCATATCATGGCTTATGCATACCAAAATCCTGTCTTTTTCCTGCTGCCACTTCAAAAGAGCGGCCAAAATATCTTCCCGCCCGCTTTTATCCAAACCAACAAAAGGCTCATCTAATATAAGTATGGGCGGCTCCATTATAAGAACACCTGCCAATACAACTTTCCTTTTTTCACCGCCCGATAAAAGCGCAGGAGATCGCTTTAAAAAACTTGCATCCAAACCAACTTCAGGTAAAATTTCTTTTACTGCTTTCTGTATCTTGGCTTCATTCCAGCCTAAATTTTTAGGGCCAAAACTGATTTCCTCTTCTACGGTTTCACCGAAAATTTGGTGTTCTGGATACTGAAAAACCATACCCACACGACGTGCCATTTCTTTAGCTTTAAGCTTGGTTTTGGTTTCTATAAGCTTATCACCTATTAAAACCGTACCTGAATCAGGCTTGATAAGCCCGCACATTATTTGTGCTACAGTAGATTTGCCGCTGCCTGTATGCCCAACCAAGCCCACACATTCACCATCTGTTATATTCAACGATACATCATTAAGCGCATCTACTGCCCAAGGAGTAGACGGACTGTAAGTATAAAAAACTTTATCTAATTTAAGCGGCATAATAGCTCCACCATTTCTTCCAAAGACATGATACTGCTTAAATCCTTGCTTAAACCGCCAACCGCCAAAAGATTACCAATTTGATTGATAATGGGTATTTCCAGCCCCCACGCTTCCTGCAATTGACCTTGGGCAAATATAGATTTTGGGGTATCATCAGCTACCAATTCCCCCTTTTTTAAAACCACAGCCCTATCAGCTAAAGTAACTTCAGCCATATTATGTGTAATCATAATAATAGTAAGTCCACTTTGATGAAGTTTTTGTAAAATAGCAAGAACTTCTTTGCAACCTTCGGGATCAAGCATAGAAGTTGCTTCATCCAGCACAATAGC
This sequence comes from Peptococcaceae bacterium UBA4997, assembly GCA_002398485.1. GTDB lineage: Bacteria > Bacillota > Dehalobacteriia > UBA4068 > UBA4997 > UBA4997. The sequence continues at coordinate 22,671 of DGYV01000058.1, forward strand.
TTGCGGCTCCATAGCCAAAGCCCCTGCTATGGCTACTCTTTGTTTTTGACCACCCGAAAGTCTGTACGGATCCCGCTTTTCGCTGCCTGAAAGACCAACCAATTCAAGGCTGGCTGTAATACGGCGCCTAATCTCCGCGGGAATAATACCGGCATTTTCCGGGCCAAAGGCTATATCTTCTTCCACGGAATTGCCTACTATTTGGTTATCGGGATTTTGCAAAACACAGCCTACCTGCCTGCGAATCAAGGCCAAGGTAGACTCATCTGCCGTACTTAAGCCATTTACAGTAACACAGCCTGTATTTGGCAAAAGTAAACCATTGAGGTGCCTGGCCAGTGTAGATTTACCGGAACCATTTGCCCCAATTACAGCAATCCATTCGCCTTTATTTATCTTAAGACTTATATTATTTACTGCAGGCAGATGTTGACTGCCCTGGCTGTAATAATGGGTAACATTTTCTAACACGAACATCCAGGCACCTCCTTCCCAATCCCTATAAAAAGCAAAGCCAGGAGATTAGTCCTGACTCACTTTGCGCAAAGTTTTAACAACAATACAAGACTAGACCAACTCTATGAGCGCCATAGGGGCGCCATCACCTTTACGTTGCTCCAGCTTAACAGTGCGGGTATAACCACCTTGACGGTCGCTGTACTTAGGAGCAATTTCAGAAAAGAGTTTGGTTACAACATCCTCTTCCATGATATATGCCAAAGCCTGGCGACGAGCTGCCAAATCACCTTTTTTACCTAAAGTAATCATTTTTTCGGTAACACTGGACAACTCTTTAGCCCTGGTAACAGTGGTTTCAATTTTGCCATTTTTCAAAAGTGCCGTAGTCATATTTCTTAACATAGCACGACGATGCTGGCTTTTAACACCCAATTTGCGGTATCCCATAATCAAACCTCCTTTGCCATAGGTAGAAATCTATTCCTCACTGGAACGGAGGGCAAGCCCCAACTCCGCCAATTTGGTTGTAACTTCTTCCAAAGATTTGCGACCCAAATTGCGTACTTTCATCATATCGTCTTCAGAACGCTGGGTCAATTCACTAACAGTATTAATACCTGCGCGTTTCAAACAATTGTAGGAACGCACGGATAGATCCAATTCTTCAATGGTCATTTCAAGTAATTTATCTTTGCTTTCTTCCTCTGTTTCAATCAAAGATACTTCATCGGGCACACTTTCTGTCAAACCGATGAATAACTTAAGATGATCATTTAGGATACGGGCACTGGTGCTGATGGCTTCATCAGGAGCAATAGTGCCGTCGGTCCAAACGTCTAAAGTCAATTTATCATAGTCAGTGTGTTGACCTACACGAGTATCCTCAACATGGAAATTTACTTTTACCACAGGGGAAAACAGTGAATCCACCGGGATAAGACCTATAGGCTGACCTTCCTTTTTGTTTTTATCCGCACCAACATAGCCGCGTCCTTTATTAACTGTAATAGTCATAAAGAGCCTGCCATCCTGATCCAAATCAGCAATATGATGCTCCAAATTCAAAATTTCAACATCACTGCCGCAGCGAATATCCTTAGCCGTAACCTCACCGGGGCCTTCTGCTTCTACATAGATGTTTTGTTCCTCACCGCCGTACATTTTAACAGCCAAACCTTTCAGGTTCAGGATAATGTCGGTAATGTCTTCAACCACACCTGGTGCGGTAGTAAATTCATGCAAAACGCCTTCAATTTGTACAGAAGTAACAGCTGCACCGGGCAAAGAAGAAAGTAGCACACGACGAAGGGAATTTCCCAAAGTAATGCCATAACCTTTTTCCAAAGGTTCAACTACAAATCTACCAAAAGAGCGGTCATCAGCCATTTCCACACATTGAATTTTGGGCTTTTCAATTCCGAACATTAATATATCGCCCTCCTTCTACAACAGCCATAATCACATATACGTAAACATTGTTTAAAGAACATATTAACGAGAATATAATTCAACAACAAGTTGCTCTGTAATGGGAATATCAACGTCTTCTCTGGCAGGTAATGCTTCAATTTTGCCAACCATATTGGCTTTATCCATAGAGATCCAAGCAGGAACATTTCTATGAGGAAGAGCATCCGCGATAACAGCAAATTTTGCAGACTCTTTGCTTTTTTCACGAACAGCTATCACATCACCAACCCTTACTATATAGGAAGGGATATTAACTTTTTTGCCATTAACGGTGTAATGGCCGTGGCGAACCAATTGACGAGCTTCTACGCGGGAAGCTGCTAAACCCATACGGTAAACAACGTTATCCAAACGGGTTTCCAAAAGGCTCAAAAGGTTTTCACCTGCAACGCCACCTTTGCGTTCAGCTTTATCAAAATAGGTGCGGAATTGTTTTTCCTGAACACCGTAAATTCTGCGCACTTTTTGTTTTTCACGGAGCTGAATACCATATTCAGATACTTTTTTCCGTTGCTGCCCATGTTGACCGGGGGCATAAGCACGTTTTACAATAGCACATTTATCACTGTAGCAGCGATCGCCTTTCAAGTATAATTTCATACCTTCACGGCGGCACAGCCTGCATACAGCATCTGTATATCTAGCCATTTCAATACACCTCCCTACACTCTTCTTCTTTTGGGCGGACGGCAACCATTATGAGGAATAGGGGTTACGTCCTTAATCATACTAATTTCAAGACCGGCTGCCTGCAAAGCACGAATAGCTGCTTCACGTCCGGCGCCGGGACCTTTTACCATACATTCAACCTGACGCAAGCCATGAATCATAGATTCCTTGGCGCAAGCTTCTGCGGCCATTTGAGCAGCGAAAGGAGTGCTTTTACGCGAACCCTTGAAACCCATGGCGCCGGCGCTGGATTGAGCAATAGCATTGCCCATTTTATCCGAAATTGTGATTATGGTATTGTTAAAGGTAGATTGAATATGGGCTACAA
>DGYV01000027.1:0-2151 GCA_002398485.1 Peptococcaceae bacterium UBA4997
GCTGTGTAGGGCCATTGATAGATGAGCTGATGGCTCGCTATGCCAAAGAAGGTGTAAGTGTTTCCCTGCCCAGCCTGCGCGCGGATGCCTTTTCGGTTAGCTTGGCAGAAAAAGTGCAAAGGGTGCGGAAATCCGGCCTTACTTTTGCGCCTGAGGCAGGCAGCCAGCGACTTAGGGATATAATCAATAAAGGCGTGTGTGAAGCGGATATCATGCAGGCGGTAGCTTCTGCTTTTGCTCAGGGCTGGAACAGTATAAAGCTTTATTTTATGATGGGTTTGCCGGGTGAAACCCTGGATGACTTGGAAGCTATAGCCTATTTGACTAAAGATATTATCCACAAGGCTAAAGAGGTTCGCCCTGAGGGCAGCAAAAAGCCAATTAATATAACGGTAAGCGTTGCTGTATTCGTGCCTAAGCCGCATACTCCTTTTCAGTGGTATGGCCAAGAAAAGGCGGAAAATATTCGTAAACGGCAGTCTTATTTAAGGGACTTGTTCAGGAGTATCAAACAAGCGAGGCTGGTATGCCATGATTCGCCGTTAAGCTTTTTGGAAGCTGTTTTCAGCAGGGGCGACAGAAAGCTGAATCAGGTTTTGAAAAGAGCTTGGCAGTTGGGTTGTAAATTTGATGGCTGGTCAGAACATTTTGACCTTGAAAAATGGAATACTGCTTTTAGGGAATGCGGCATAGTGCCGGAAGATTATGCCAACCGTGATTTTGCTAAAGATGATTATTTGCCGTGGCAGCACATGAGTTCAGGTGTATCTGTAAAATGGCTGTGGCATGAGTGGGAAAAGGCTAAGCAAGCCTTGGTAACAGATGATTGCCGTCATGGTAAATGCAGCGGCTGTGGCGTTTGTACTGCGGTAGGTTGTGATAATATTTATTTGAACAGCGCTGAAAAATAACCTTATTCAATATAATATTTTTATATAACAAAGCTTAAAATAAAAACTAAAAGGAAACTGGAAATGTTAATAAGATTTGCTTTTTCGGTAACAGGTACAGCTAAATTTTTATCACATTTAGATTTAGTGCAGGTATTTGCCCGTGCGGTAAAGCGTGCTAAATTGCCCATTGCTTATTCTCAAGGCTTTAACCCCCACCCCCTTATCAATCTTGGCCCGCCCAGAGGGGTTGCGGTAGCTGGTCTTTGTGAGTATTGCGATATGGAACTTAAAGAGGATATGTATGCCGAAGCTTTTGAAAAAGCGCTGGCTTCCGCTATGCCAAGGGATATTAAGGTATTTGCCGCCAAAACCGCAGATAAAAAACAGGGGGCTTTGATGGCTATAATAAATGCTGCTACCTATGAGGTGGAAGTGGAAAATGCCGAAACCGCTTTTTTGGATGAGGCTATAGAAAAGCTTAAAAATGCCGAGCATATAATGTGTCAAAGGACTCACCCTAAAAAAGGTGTTCGTACGGTGGATATAAGGCCTTATATTTATGATCTGCAAAGGCAGGGAGACGGCAAAATATTTATGGAAGTGGCAATTGGCAACAACGGCAATGTAAGGCCTGTGGATGTTATAGAAGCTTTTGGTATAGGTGGGTTGAAGGCCACGGAAATATTGCGTACAGGCTTATATATAAGGGATGAAAAAGGCAATAAATTAAAACCCTGAGAAAGGGGCGGAATAATGGCAATAAGCAAGGAAATATCAGTTAAAATAGATGCCGACGAATTGATGGTTGCTGTATTTGAAGAAGGCAAAATGGTAGAAATATATTTTGAAAGGCAAAAAAACCAAAATATAGTTGGCAATATTTATAAAGGTGTTGTAGAAAATGTGTTGCCGGGAATGCAGGCTGCTTTTGTTGATATAGGAACAGGTAAAAACGGGTTTTTATATATCAATGATGCTGTGCCGAGGAATATTGATGATGAAGGCAATATTTTGGAGCCGCATTATTCCATAGATCAGGTTTTAAAAAAGGGCCAGGAAATAATCGTGCAGATAGTTAAGGAGCCTGTGGGCACAAAAGGTGCCAGGGTAACTACACACCCAACTTTGCCCGGACGTTATGTTGTGCTTATGCCTACAGTGAAATATATAGGTATTTCACGACGTATTGAAAATGAAGAAGAGCGTGAACGCCTGCGTGTATTAGGTGCGGAATTGGTTGGCACTGAAATGGGTCTTA
>DGYV01000027.1:2339-6421 GCA_002398485.1 Peptococcaceae bacterium UBA4997
TGGCACTGAAATGGGTCTTATCATACGTACCGTTGCCGAAGGCTTAGGCAGGGATGAAATAGCTGCCGATATTAAAAGGCTTATGCGTTTGTGGAAAAGGATCCAAAGCAAGGTGGGTACTGCCAAAGCGCCTGCGATTACCCATAAGGATTCTAACCTTTTGGAACGTTTGATAAGGGATATTTTTGTGGGTGATGTTAAAAAAGTTTATTTGAGTTCCTTTGAAACTAAAGAAAAAATTTTGGATTTGATAGCCGATATAGTTCCTGAAATTCAGGATAAGCTTGAAATCCTTACGGGTACGGATATAATGGCTTTTAATGATTTGGCGGGCCAGCTAGAAAAAACCTTGAAAAATAAGGTATGGCTGGATTGCGGTGGTTATATCATTATTGATCAAATGGAGGCCTTAACTGTTATAGATGTGAACACAGGTAAATTTGTGGGAGAGACCAGCTTGGGCGAAACCGTTCTGCAAACGAATATTGAGGCCGCGCGTGAAATAGCCAGGCAAATACGTTTAAGGAATGTTGGCGGTATTATCATAGTGGATTTCATTGATATGAAGACAACAGAGGATAAAGAAAAAGTTATAGCCGCCTTGGCGGAGGAACTGAAAAAAGACCGTATAAAAACCAACATCTTGGGTTTGACTCAACTGGGACTTTTGGAAATGACCAGAAAGAAAAACGGTTATCAGCTCAGTGATGTTTTGCAAAGAGATTGCCCTGTTTGCGGAGGGCGCGGTAAAGTACTTTCCGAGGAAAGTATTTACCTTTATATGAAAAAAGAAATTTTGCGTTTAGGCTTGGAAAGTTCTGCACCAGCCATTTATATAGAAGCAAATCCTATGGTGGCATCCTATATTATAGGTGCGTCAGGCAGTAATATGAGCTTTTTGGAAAGAGAAACCGGAAAAATAATTATGCTTAAGGCCAATGCCGCGCTTAAAATGGATGATTATATAATTCGTCCTTCTTATGAGTCTGCTGAAGAATCCAGAGTAATTGCTCCCGTTGCGGTTGGGGATGTGCTTTCGGTTTATATAGATGAGCCGCATGCGGAAAAGGAAACGGAGGGCATAGCAAGGGTGGAAGGTTTTGTGCTTTGTGTGGAAAATGCCGCTCAATATGTTGCTGAAACTGTATCGGTAAAGGTTACGGAGCTGCAAAAAACCTGCGGCAAGGCTATAATTATAAAATAAAAAGGAGTATAAAAGTTGTTAACTTGTTTGTATGTTGGATTTGGCGGTTTTATTGGAAGTGTTTTTAGGTATTTAATAAATGTATTTTCTCCTTCTTTAACAATGGCATTTCCTTTTGTTACTATGTTTATAAATTTTTTTGGTTCTTTTTTGATAGGCGCAATAACGGTATTTTCCGCCAAAATAATACCTATAGAACCTAGGTTAATGCTTATGCTTACAGTTGGTATTTGTGGTGGGTTTACCACATTTTCAACTTTTTCTTTGGAAGTCATGAATTTGCTTGAAAACGGCAAGTTTTTACTTGGTACAAGCTATGCGATATTGAGCATTTTGGTTTGTTTATTGGGCGTTTACTTAGGTAGACTGCTGATTTTAGCTTTTGCTAATTAAAAAAGCGGTTAAGGGCTTTTTAATGGCAAAAATATTGCAGACTATTGACAATATAAAGGTGTTATGATAACATACTAGTGTTATGTTTGAAACCGCACTTGTCAGGTTTAAGTGCTTTAGCCACCTGGGCGGGGCGAGTCTTTGGCATTGGAGGTGTAAATTAATGTACGCAATTATTGAATCGGGCGGTAAACAATACAAAGTAGCTGAAGGCGATGTGGTTCGTGTTGAACTGCTTAAAGCTGAAGTAGGCGAAACCATTGAATTGGATCGTGTTTTGGCAATAAACGGTGATGCCGGAATGCAACTGGGCAACCCTGTTGTTGAAGGTGCTAAAGTTTCCGCTAAAGTTATTGAACACGGTAAAGGTAAAAAAGTAGTGGTTTTCCGCTATAAAGCCAAAAAAAATGTTCGTAAGAAAAACGGCCATCGTCAGCCGTTCACAGCTTTGGAAATTCAGAAAATCAACGCATAATAATATATAAAAGTATATTGTTACCACAAAAGGAGGTGGGATCTAATGGCACATAAGAAGGCAGGCGGTAGTTCAAGAAACGGTCGCGACAGTGAATCTAAACGTTTGGGGTTAAAACGCCATGATGGTCAATTTGTAACTGCGGGTTGCATTATAGTTCGCCAGCGCGGTACTCATTTTCATCCCGGTAATAACGTAGGTTTGGGCAAAGATGATACTTTGTTTGCTAAAGTGGATGGTTATGTTAAATTTGAACGCAAAGATCGTACTCGTAAACAAGTAAGTGTTTACGAAGCTGTTTAACAAATAACCAAAGATATAAAAAGAGCCGTAGCTATCGGCTCTTTTTTTATGGAAACAATTGCATTTCATGGTTGTTTTAGGGTACAATATAAAGTAACAAAAACTAAAAGGCGGTACACCAAATGTTCTATGATTATGTGAAAATTTACGTTAAAGGCGGTAATGGCGGTAACGGTATGGTGGCTTTCCGCAGGGAAAAGTTTGTGCCTTACGGAGGTCCCGCAGGCGGTGATGGCGGCCGCGGTGCTAATGTGGTTTTTGTGGGCGATGAATCATTGAATACTCTTATTGATTTTAAATATAAACAGCATTACAAGGCGACTAATGGCGTAAATGGGCAAAGCAAGTCCATGCATGGTAAGGCAGGCTGTGATATGATAGTAAAGGTACCCGTGGGAACCATTGTGCGCGATGATGATACAGGTGAAATAATTGCGGATATAACCGAGCAGGGTCAAAGAGTTATTGTTGCCAGAGGCGGCCGTGGCGGCCGCGGTAATATCCACTTTGCGAATGCCAGCAACAAAGCTCCCGAAATTGCCGAAAAAGGTGAACCTGGGCAGGAGCACTGGCTGCGTTTGGAACTTAAACTTATTGCCGATGTTGGTTTGGTTGGTATGCCGAATGCGGGCAAAAGCACCATAATTTCCAAAATATCGGATGCTAAACCGAAAATTGCAGATTACCCTTTTACAACTATAGTACCGAATTTGGGTGTGGTTCAGCTTGAGCCGGGCGTAAGTTTTGTGGTTGCGGATGTGCCGGGGCTCATCAAAGGCGCTCATACGGGTTTGGGCTTGGGACACCGTTTTTTAAGGCATGTTGAACGTACTAGGGTAATACTTCATGTGTTGGATATGAGTGGTACCAATGAAAAAACCCCCTGGGATGATTTTGATACCATCAATAATGAATTGAAGCTCTATAGACAGGATTTGGCCGAAAGATTACAAATAGTTGTAGCTAATAAAATGGATATGCCGAATGCTGAAGAAAATTTAGTTGAATTGGAAAAACACTTACAAGGCAAATATGAAATTTTTCCTGTTTCAGCGCTTAATGGTGAAGGTTTGAAAAAGCTTATGTATCATACTTACGAGCTTTTGAAAAATGCACCTGTACCTGCTCCTGTTTTGGGGGCAATGAAAATTGTGAAGGTAGAAGCCAAAGAAGAATTCACAGTAAATAAGTCTGAAGATGGTGCCTGGCTGATTACAGGCGATAAGATTGAAAAGCTTATTTTAATGACTAATTGGGAAAGTGATGAGAGCACCAGAAGGATGCAGCATATTATGAATAAAATGGGTATAGATGATGCTTTAAGAAATGCGGGAGCTAAGGATGGAGATCTTGTAAGGATTGCGGATACGGAGTTTGATTTTGCCGATTAGTGGAGGTGCTTGATTTGTTTGGCGCGTATTTTAATTTGATTATTGTACTGGTTTTAACAGCTGCAATATTGACTTTATATTTTACGGTAGGACGCAAACATATTTGTGAGGGCGATGATTTAGAATCATATTTTTGGCCTGATGATATCCCTAAAATAGTTAAACCGCAGTTTCAGCACGATAATGCGGAAAATACAGCAGAATTAAGCGAAATAGCTAAGATAATCGATGTGAACCCTAACTTGGCGGATAAGGCAGAAGCTCTTTGGGAGGATGAAACCAACACCATGCAGTTGCCTGTGCAGCCCAAGCCTTT
>DGYV01000027.1:6585-15151 GCA_002398485.1 Peptococcaceae bacterium UBA4997
GCCTGTGCAGCCCAAGCCTTTGCCCAGCCAGCAGGAACTTTTCCCTTTAGGCAGTAATAAGGAGGTAGCATCCGATGTGCTGATGCCGGAAATGCCTTTAGCTTTCGGCTATAAAATATGTTGGCTTGCCATACATTGTGTTAAGCCGGCTCAGGTTGCACAGGCTTTACAATTGCATGATATTGGCCCTGTCAACTGGACACAAGGTTTAACAGAGGCTTATAATGATAATGGACAAGTTTATGTAAGCCCTTGCTTGAATGGTTGGGTGCTGGTGGTTGGACGTGCGCTATGGAATAAAATAGATATGAACCAAAATATAGAAGAAAATGAGTGGCTCTATCAATTAAGCCGTACTTTAGGTGATGTTTATTATTTTTCAACCATGCGGGATTTGAATAACCATGCCTGGGCTAAAATACATAATGGGCAGGTCAAACGCGCCTATGCTTATTCAGGTGAAATGGGCGAGGTTATGTGGGATTATGGTAATATCAGCCGAGAAGAACAAAGCTTGGGTTTTGATTTTGCCGATTATAAAGGTAGTAATGTAAATGGAGAAGGATGTTTCCCAAATGAACAGGATGTGCTTAGTATAGCATCGGCTTGGAGTATTGATACAAGTTTTAATACAGGTAAATATCGCCCTGATTTAGGATTTATAGGCAGGATATAACAGGAGGTTTTATGAAAGGTAAAGCAAAACGTTATTTAAGGAGTTTGGCAGTAAATATAGAGCCTATTTTTCAAATAGGTAAGGGTGTTTTGAACGAAAACTTGCTGAAACAGTTGGACGATGCCTTAGAAGCACGGGAGCTTATAAAAGTGAGGGTATTGAATAATTGTGAGGAAAACGCTAAAGAACTGGCTCCCCAAATAGCTGATAGTTTGGGTGCGGTTTTAGTACAAACGATTGGGCATAATATGGTTTTTTACCGCAAATCACTTGAAAAACCTAAAATAGAGCTGCCTGAATAGGAGTAATTATGACAAACACTGTAAAAAGGCTTGGTATCATGGGTGGAACTTTTGACCCCATCCATTACGGGCACTTAGTTACAGCTGAGGCTGCGCGCAGCCGCTTTCAGCTTGATGAAGTTGTTTTTGTGCCTGCGGGACATCCGCCTCATAAACAGAAAAAAAAGGTTACCGATGCCCAGCATCGTTATATGATGACGCTTTTGGCAACAGTAACCAATCCTTATTTTAAAATTTCGGATATTGAAATTGCCAGGGGTGGGATTTCTTATACCTATGATACGGTGCGTTTTTTTAAGGAAAAATATAATGGTAAGCTGGAGGTCTTTTTTATTACGGGGGCTGATGCCGTAAGTGAGATAATGACCTGGAAAAAAATAGATAGCCTGATTAGGGAATGTAATTTTATTGCGGCTACGCGTCCGGGCTATTCTTTTGATAACTTTACCTCAAATAATGTTTTTCCACAATTACTTATAAGTAAACTGGCTTTTTTAGAGGTTCCCGCTTTGGCTATCTCTTCCACCGATGTACGTAGAAGAGTTGAAAATAGTGAACCGATAAAGTATTTATTGCCTGAAACGGTGGAAACCTATATTTATAAAAATGCGTTGTATGAGAAGGAAGGTAAATAATGGTTAAACCAACAAGGGAAGAAATGCAGAAAATTGCTCAGGAACGACTTTCGGAAAAGCGGTATAACCACTGTTTAAGAGTAGCTGATTTGGCAGTGGAATTGGCACAATTTCATAATGTGCCAAGCAAAATTGCTTATGAAGCAGCTATCTGGCATGATTTGGCACGGGAACTTCCTACAGAAGCCCAGCTTTCCTTAGCAATGAAATCAACTGTAGCCATGGACGAAGCCTTGGAGGATAATCCTTTACTTTATCATGGGCCTGCCGCTCAAGTTTTAGCGCATGAATTGGGCCAGGATAATGAGGCTGTACTTGATGCAATAGCCTGGCACACTTTGGCTAAACCTGCTATGAGCAAGCTTGCCCAAATCATTTACTTGGCAGATACTTTGGAACCGGGGCGTAATTGGGCAGATGCCGCTAAAATTCGTGAATTGGCCAAAAAAAATTTAGGTGAAGCGATGGTGGAAACTATAAAACACAGTATTGCCTGGATAGAACATAATGGTAGGAAGGTGCATCCAAGTGCATATGCTACCTTATCATATTATGAAAATAGCTTAAAAAAATAGGGAGGTACTGTTTTGACAAACACTAATCAAAATACTAAAATTCATGAAGATGAAATATTAAAAAACTGTGTGGCTTTTGCTTTTGAGAAAAAGGCTATAGATTTGGTTAGCATTGATTTACGAGGTATATCACCTGTTGCAGATTATTTTTTGATTTGTAACGGTAATAATGCGCCGCAGGTCAAAGCTATTTGTGATAATATAGATAAAAAAATGGAAAGTGAATTGGGTATTAGGCCGTTAAGGGTAGAGGGCTACCGTGACGCACGCTGGATCTTAATGGATTACGGCACCTTGATAGTGCATATTTTCCAAGGTGAAGAAAGGGAGTTTTACAGTTTGGAACGTTTATGGGGCGACGCTCCTGCCTATAAATATGAACCTAAGAATGAATAAAAACAATTTATACTAAATAATAGTTAAACTTAAAATCTAAAAGGCTGCCTGTACAGGCAGCCTTTTGTTTTTATAAAAACCATTATAATATTTTTTATTTTAAAGTTTAACTATACGGTTTGGGTATTGGTTTGCAGCTTATCTGTTGGCTTATCACAATTTCTTACAGAAGGTATGATAATACAAAGCAGGGAAGCAAAAATTACTACAATACCTGAAATAACAAACCATGCGGGCACCCCCAATTTTTCCGCAAAAACACCTGCCAGCGCAAGCCCTATGGGACTTGCCAGTACAATTATACTTGTGGAAAGGGAGAGTACCCTGCCTAAAAATTCAGGAGCAATTTTTTGTTGCAGTAACGCTGTAAAAACAGCTGTAAAATAGGGGCTGACCAAACCCATGATGCCAGAATATACAGCGAAAACAGCAAAGCCTGTTGGTGGTAATAATCCTGATAGGGTAAAAGTTAAGCCTACAATAAATGTAGATGCCGTAATGGTTATCATTTTATTTTTGGTGCCGCCCCATATGCCAAGAATGAGAGAACCCAAAAGCATACCTACGGAATAGGTTATTTCTGCAATACTGGCGTGAAAGGTAGTGCCGCCGAAATAAGACATAGTAATAAGTGGAAATAGGGTTGCCGCAGGCATCAAACCCAAAAAGAACAGGGCGCTTATAAGTGTGAGGCCCAATAGGCCGTCATTAGCTTTAAGAACCTTGAACCCGTCAACCGCTTCTTTTACCATATGTGGTTTTTCAGTGTTTGTTTTGGTTGGCAGGGGTGGTATTTTGGATAATGCTAAAGCAAATACGGCAACTGCTGCGCCCAGAATATCTAAAAGAATGATTGCGGGCAATATCCATTTTGCGTAAAAAAACGCAGCTAAAGCAGGGCTTATAATAAAGGATACTGATTGCATGGTTTGGGTGTAGCCGCCGCATTTTACCAGTTGGTCTTTGGGTACTATCATAGGTGTTATGGCTGTTAAGGCAGGGTAATGAAAAGCAGAACCGATGGAACGTAAAAAAAGTACTACCATAATAAGCCAAATAGGTATGCTGCCCATTAAGCCAACTATAGCTAAGATAAGGCTGATCAAGGCTATGGAGCTGTCTGCTATTATCATGATAGTTTTTCTGTTCCAGCGGTCAACATAAACGCCTGCTATAGGCCCTAAAATACCTTGAGGCAAAAAGGCTGCTATAGCGGCCAGGGAAAGTATCATGGCAGAACCTGTGGTGGCGGTGATGTGCCATATTATAGCGTATTGAACTATTGCGGTAGTAATCAAGGAAAAGGCTTGGCCGCTCCAAATAGTGAAGAAGGTTTTGCGCCATCCTGTATCATTTAAATCATGCAAAGGATTTATCCTCCTATTTTGAATTATTTGCTCAAAAGCACATAGCAAAGCAAACCTTTATGGTAGGTGTTGTGTGTGTGGTTTTATTTTGTAGAAAGATGTACATGATTATGCTCCTTTGCCTTTAACAGTGCTATTATAGGTGTTTTTTGGTAATTAGTCAATATTTTTAAGAGGAGTTTTATTAAAAAAGGCCGACAAAAAACTGTGGTTTTTATGCCACAGTCTTTTGTCGGTTTTATGGGTTTGAATCGAAGGTTTCTGTATTATTTGTTGGCGCTGGGAGTAAATAAAGCTTTGCCGTATTCATCTTTGCCGAATTCGCCGATTAAGTTTTGACCCTCTTCAGAGGTCAGCCAGTTGGCAAAAGCGCGCGCGGAATTAATGTGTAAGTTAGGATATTTTTCGGGATTTACTAAAATAACACCATAAGGGTTAAGTAAATTGTCATCGCCTTGGCGAAGAACAGTTAAAGTATAGTTTTTCTGAAGAGCCAAGAAGGTTGCTTCGTCGGTCAAGGTGTAGGCTTGTTTTTCACTTGCCATTTGCAAGGTATCTGCCATACCTTGGCCTGCTTCAACATACCAAGCTCCTGCAGGTTCGATAGCGGCAGCTTTCCACAGAGCAAGCTCTTTGGTATTGGTGCCGGAATCATCACCACGGGAAACAAATTCAGTACCACTGTTGGCAATAGCTGCCATTGCCGCATTCAAATCGGCAGCATCTTTAATGCCCGCAGGGTCGGCTTCGGGCCCTACGATGATGAATTGATTATACATAACATCCTGACGTTCTATACCAAAACCGTCTGCCACAAATTTATCTTCTTTGGCACGAGCGTGAACTAAAATAACATCGGCATCCCCGGCTTCTGCTGTAGCAATAGCTTGGCCTGTTCCCAAGGATAATACATTTACTTTAACACCGTATTTTTCTTCAAAGATGGGCAATAAATAATCCAATAAACCGGAATCATAGGTGCTGGTGGTTGTGGCAAGTGTGACTTCGGGTTCTAAGTTTTCAGGTATTTCGGAATTTGCGGGGTCTTCATTGTCAGCTGTGTTGCCGCAAGCTGCCAAAGAGAAGCAAAGCATAATGATTACGGCAAACATAAGCAGGTAACGTAGTTTTTTCATTTCTGATCCTTCTTTCTTTGATTTTTTAATCCAATTTCTTAATATATCATAGTACCGTGCACAAATTGTTTGGTGAGATTTTCTGCCGGGTCATTGAAAATAGTTTTGGCAGAGGCTTTTTCAATGATTTTGCCCTGATGCATGAAAATAACTTCCTCGGCAATGCGTTTTGCCTGAAACAAATTGTGGGTAACTATAATAACAGTGGTGGAAAATTGCTTTTGTATATCACTGATCAAGCTTTCTACCATAGCTACATTTTGTGGGTCAAGGTTTGCGGTTGGTTCATCTAAAAAAAGTACTTTGGGTTCCAAGGTAATTGCGCGAGCCAGTGCTATTCTTTGAATCTCGCCGCCTGATAGGGTATTGGCTTTGCGGTTGACTAAATTTTTCAAACCTACAAAAGCTAAAGCCTGCTTTATTTTTTCTTGTATTATACTATTTGGTAAACCACGCAGCTTTAGGCCTATTTTCATGTTATCTTCAACTGTACCCGCAAGCATTTGGCTGTTTTGGATAACCATAGTCATTTGCCTGCGTAAGGGCAGTAAAACTGATTCGTTAGCGTTAGCAACTGATTGATCATTGTAATATAAATTACCGAAGCTAGGCAATTCCAGTAAGTTCATCAAGCGCAGAAGAGTACTTTTCCCCGCGCCTGAAGGCCCTATTATGGCATATGAAATGCCGCTTTCTATAGTTAAATCTATATTTTTAAGTACAGTATTATTAGCATAAATTTTACTTATGTTTTCTAATTTGAATAAAGGCATAGCGGCTCCTATTTAAATTTTTCTTTATCCAGCCTTAAAATAAAGGAACTGATACAGAATGAAATCACTAAAAGTACAATACCCAAAGCAATTGCCATATCAAAATTGCCCTGACGGGTTTCCAGCATGATGGAAGTGGTAAGAACGCGGGTTGAGTGCCTGATGTTACCACCAACCAGCATTACTGCACCCACTTCACCGAAAATACGTCCGAAAGCTGTAAGAACAGCGGCAATGATGCCGCCGCGGGCTTCTCTAAGCACCAGCCAGGCACTTTGACGGGGGCTTGCTCCAAGAGTTGTCAAAGTGTTTTGTACACGTTTTGCTTTTGCCGCAACTGCTGCGGAAGCAAGACCGATAATAATAGGAGTGGCCAAAAGTATTTGGGCGATGACCATTACCTGTGGTGTATATAGCCAACGGATAACGCCTAAAGGGCCGCTGTTTGAAAAAATAAGGTAAATAATCAAGCCTGCTAAAACGGGCGGTAAACTCATCAGCGTATATATAAGGCGCATAATGATTTTTTTGCCATGAAATTCTTTTATACCAAGTATGGTTCCTATAGGCAGGCTTATCAAGGTGCTTATCAAAATGGCACTGATAGATACTGTTAGGGAAAGAAGGATGATTTCAAATAGAGCTTTATCAAACAATGATGTCATAATATACTCCCATATAAAAAGAAAAACCCGCTTAAAAGGGAATAAGCAGGTTAAAAGCTTTAAGAACATATTAAAAGTACTTAAAAGCTATTTGCTCCTTCCCAACAGGAGGCATATTTGTTTCCAAACATACCCATTGGTTTTATGCCATGGCATTATACTGTAGGCAATAAAACTCGGAGAATGGTTTAAATATACAATATGTACAACTCTAATTATTCCACAAATCTTACCATAATCCTTTTTTTATGGCGGTTTTTTTGTTTTTATTAGGATCCTACTGCAATAATATTGGTTTACAAGAGTATATAAGTTGTCTATAATAAAATAAATGTAAAAAAACAGGAGGCATTACTTTGAGACTATACAGGGTTAGGAGCATAGATGAAGTTTTGGATGTGATAAAAGAAAATTTTACACATTTGAGCGCAGAACAAGTAGATTTGCTGAATGCCGGCGGCAGGGTAGCTGCTGAAAATATATACGCTACTGAGGATGTGCCTGCCTTTGACCGTTCCACTGTAGATGGTTATGCCGTAAAAGCCGCCGATACTTTTGGTGCAAGTGAAAGCATACCCGCGCTTTTAAATTTATCAGGCCAAGTAAAAATGGGAGAAAAAGCTGATGTGCTGCCACCTTCTGCTGTGATTTATGTTCCTACGGGTGGTATGTTGCCTGAAGGTGCCGACGCTGTTGTTATGATAGAGCACACAGAGTTATTGGATGATTTGCTGAATCTTTATAAACAAGCGGCTCCGGGTGACGGTGTAATAAAAAAGGGTGAGGATGTAAGCTGTGGTTTTTTGGTTCTTAAACAGGGCAGTGTGCTGAGAGCCGCGGAAATTGGTTTGTTAGCTTCTTTAGGCATTGCTGAAATCAAAGTAACCAAGAAACCCGTGGTAGCTGTTTTATCAACAGGGGATGAAATACAGCCTTGGGATTCTCCAAAATTGGAAATAGGCCAAATAAGGGATAGTAATGCTCCTGCTATAATGGAATTGGCAAAGCAGGCGGGAGCTAAAGTTTTTTACGGCGGTATAGTTAAGGATGATTATGATGTTTTAAGAACAAAAGCTGAGGAACTGTTAACTAAAAGCGATATGTTGGTATTGTCTGGTGGCAGTTCGGTTGGTGTAAAAGATTTCACCTGCAGACTTTTAGGTGAGTTAGGCGGCAGTTTATTGGTTGAAGGTGTGGCCGTACAGCCGGGCAAGCCAACTTTGATGGCAAGCTGTAACGGCAAAGCCATTTTGGGTTTGCCCGGGCATCCTGTATCGGCCTTGAACATATTCAATCTTGTAGGCAAGGCTGTTTTGGCCCAAATGCTGGGGCAGGCGGAAAGTTTGTGGCAGCCTACGGTTAAAGCAGTGCTTACCCATAATATTGCTTCTCAGCCGGGGCGTACGGATATGGTAAGAGTGGTTTTAAGTTTGGATAGTGAATGTAACATTCAGGCTACACCTGTTTTTGGCAGATCAGGTCTTTTGCGTACTTTAAAAGAGGCAGATGGTATAGTAACGGTGGCTGCAAATACAGAAGGCATTTTAGCCGGTAAAACAGTGGAAGTAGTTTTGATAAGTTAGGAGAAAAAAATGGCAAAAATTTATTTGGATACTACAGATCGAAAAGAAGCTTTGGCAAAATTTTTACAAGAAGTACAGCCTTTTAATAGGTTTGAAACCATAAAAGTTGCGGATGCCTTGCACAGGGTAACAGCCAAGCCTATAATGGCAAGGCTTTCCTTGCCCATGTACCCTGTATCAGCCATGGATGGTATTACCATAATAGCGAACAAAAGCTTTGCCGCAAGCGACCAAAACCCGCTTTTATTAGAATTGGACAAAGATTATGTAGTGGTGGATACCGGGGACCCTTTGCCTGAAGGTTTTGATACAGTAATCAAAATAGAGGATCTGCAAATAGTAGATGAAACAAAAGTGAGTATTATGGCGCCTGCCGCTCCAGGGCAATATGTGCGCCCTGTCGGTGAGGATGTAGTAGCGGGAGATATGATAATACCTGCCTGGCATAAGATAATGCC
>DGYV01000019.1:0-3455 GCA_002398485.1 Peptococcaceae bacterium UBA4997
GATTATGATATTGAAAGAGCGGAAACTGGTATAGTTTATATAGATGAAATAGATAAAATTGCCCGTAAATCTGAAAATCCGTCCATAACGCGTGATGTTTCAGGTGAAGGTGTGCAGCAAACCCTGCTTAAAATTTTGGAAGGTACTGTGGCAAGTGTTCCTCCGCAGGGTGGCAGAAAACATCCGCATCAAGAATTTTTACAAATAGATACCACCAATATTTTATTTATTTGCGGCGGTGCTTTTTGCGGAATAGAAAAAATCATTCAAAGCCGTATCAGCAGCAAGACAATGGGTTTCGGTTCCGAACTTACCAAAAGATCATATGAGAATATAGGTAAGATATTGGCAAAGATAATGCCTGAAGACTTATTGAAATTTGGGCTTATCCCTGAGTTTGTGGGCAGGCTGCCTATAATGGTTACCTTGGAAGCCTTGGATGAGGTTGCCTTGATAAGGGTTCTGAAAGAGCCGAAAAACGCTTTGACCAAACAATATGCCAAGCTTTTTGAAATGGATGGTGTAAACCTAGAGTTTCAGGAGGAGGCCTTGGTTGAAGCTGCCAAAGAAGCCTTGCAGCGTAAAACGGGGGCCCGAGGTTTGAGGGCAATTTTTGAAAATATGATGCTTGATACAATGTTTGAGCTTCCTTCACGTAATGATGTGGAAAAATGTATTATTACGGCTGAAAGTTTGAGGAAAAAGGGCGATCCCGTTCTTGTAACCAAAAATAAAAGCAAGAATGAAGGAGAAAGCGCTTAACAAAGCAAAGGGCGGCCTAAATGGTCGCCTTTTTTTTGCCTGTGGTTGGCCATTTTTTAGCAATGGAAGCAATTTTTTTGCTTATTTTGTATAATATATAGTCATATGCTGTTAAAAAACCCAGGTTTGTGGTAGAATAAAGAACAGCAAGAAAAACAAAAATCAGGAGGTGTAAAATGCCTAAAGAAAGGGATATGGGAAATTTTCAATATGAGCATCCAAAGGTTAGCGCTATGCCGCTTATTCCTTTAAGAGGGGTTTTGGTATTCCCTCATGTGGTGGTGCATTTGGATGTGGGCAGGGAGCGTTCCATAAAGGCTCTTGATGAAGCAATGCTGAACAATAGGGAAATTTTTTTGGCTATGCAAAAAGAAGCCCAGCTTGATGACCCTGCACTTGATGATATATATCATGTGGGTACAATAGCAGAGATAAAACAAATACTTAAGCTGCCGGGCGGTACTATTCGTTTAGTTGCTGAAGGCCTGTACCGTGGCGAGCTTAAAAGCCTGCTTAAAACAGAGCCTTATTTAGTTGCTGAAGTAGAAGCACGTCCTGAAACACTGAATGTTTCGCCTTTGGAATTGGAAGCCTTGATCCGTCATTTACGCAGTTTATTTGAACAATATATAAACCTTAACAAAAAAATACCGGCGGAAATCCTTTTAACGGTCAACTCTATTGAAGATTCGGGCCGTTTAGCGGATATAATAGCCAATAATTTGAACCTGCAATTGCCTGAAAGGCAGGAGATACTTGAAGCGGTAGATGTAGCAGACAGGATAGAGCTTTTGCTTGGTATCATCACTAAGGAAATGGATCTATTGGAGATAGAACGCAAAATTAGCGGCAGAGTAAGAAGACAGGTAGAAAAAAACCAAAAGGAATATTATCTGCGTGAGCA
This sequence comes from Peptococcaceae bacterium UBA4997, assembly GCA_002398485.1. Lineage (GTDB taxonomy): Bacteria > Bacillota > Dehalobacteriia > UBA4068 > UBA4997 > UBA4997. The sequence continues at coordinate 1,667 of DGYV01000019.1, forward strand.
AATTCGCGCCATTCAAAAAGAGCTTGGTGAAAATGAGGATAGGACGGGCGAAATAGAAGAAATCAAGGAACGTATGTCTAAGCGTGATCTGCCTGATAATGTTAAAGAAAAAATTGAAAAAGAGCTTTCCCGCTTGCGTGCTATGCCGCCTATGGTAGGTGAGGCCAGTGTGGTGCACACTTATATAGATTGGCTTTTGGATTTACCGTGGAAGGAAGAAACGGAAGATGCCAATGATTTATTAAAGGCAGAGGAAGTGCTGAATAATGATCATTATGGTATTTTTAAAGTTAAAGAGCGTATTTTGGAATATTTGGCTGTACGGCAAATGACAAACAGCCTTAAAGGGCCCATCCTTTGTTTTGTTGGCCCCCCCGGTGTTGGTAAAACTTCACTGGCAAAATCTATAGCTACTGCTTTGAACCGCAAATATATTCGTATTTCTTTGGGTGGTGTGCGTGATGAAGCGGAAATAAGAGGACATCGCCGCACTTATATAGGTGCTATGCCGGGGCGTATCATTCAAAGCATGAAAAACGGCGGTACTGTGAACCCTTTATTTTTACTGGATGAAATAGATAAATTGGCCAATGACTTCCGTGGCGATCCTGCCAGTGCCCTTTTGGAAGTATTGGATCCTGAGCAGAACAATACTTTTGCGGATCACTATATAGAACTGCCTTATGATTTATCCAAAGTTATGTTCATTACTACAGCTAATGTAGAGTATGATATTCCCCGTCCGCTTTTGGACAGAATGGAAATAATTCGTCTTTCGGGTTATACGGAGGAGGAAAAAGTACAAATAGCAATCAAGCATTTAGTACCCAAACAATACAAAGAACATGGTTTGGAAGGTAAACAAATCTTCATTTCTGAAAATGCTATTCGTATTATTATTCGTGAGTATACCCGTGAAGCGGGTGTGCGCAGTTTGGAACGCCATATTGCCAAAATCTGCCGCAGGATTGTACGTGATATTGTGGCGGGCAAGGCAAACAGCGGTAAGATAACAGCACAGAATGTTAAAGAATATTTGGGTGTACCACGTTTCCGTTACGATACCGTGGATAAATATCCCCAAATAGGTGTGGTAACAGGCTTGGCGTGGACGGAAGTTGGCGGTGAAGTGCTTACTATAGAAGCTCAAACCATGGAAGGCAAAGGCAAGCTTATCCTTACAGGTCAATTGGGTGATGTTATGAAGGAAAGTGCTCAAACAGGCTGGACTTATTTACGTTCCATCGGTAAAGAAATAGGTATTCCTGCTAATGTGGAAGAAAATACCGATCTTCATATTCACGTTCCCGAAGGCGCTATCCCCAAGGATGGACCTTCCGCAGGTATATCTATGGCTACTGCGCTTGCCTCTATTTTTTCCAAACGCAAGGTGCGTCAGGATGTGGCTATGACAGGGGAAATAACCCTGCGCGGCAGAGTGTTGCCTATAGGCGGCGTTAAAGAAAAGGTGCTGGCGGCTCATCGCGGCGGTGCCAAAGTTATTATTCTACCTGCCGACAATAAAAAGGATTTGGAGGATATTCCGTCCAATGTAAAACGTAAACTGGAATTCCACCTGGTAGAAAATTTGCGGGAAGTATTGGAGATAGCCTTGCTGCCTGCAGCTAATAAAAAGAAGGTTTCGGCAAGTAAGCCTGTCAAACAGGATTAGGAGCGGCTTATGAGGATAAAGTTTGCAAAATATTTATGCACGGCCGTTAAAAAGGATCAATTTCCCGAGCAGGTTTTACCAGCGGTAACTATGCTGGGCCGTTCCAATGTAGGTAAG
>DGYV01000019.1:3607-4199 GCA_002398485.1 Peptococcaceae bacterium UBA4997
TGGGCCGTTCCAATGTAGGTAAGTCTTCCCTTATCAATGGTTTGGCCAACCACCGAGGTTTGGCGCGCATCAGCAGCCAGCCCGGCAAAACCAGGACCATTAATTTCTATTTGTTTGATAATACTTGGTATTTGGTGGATCTACCGGGTTATGGTTATGCCAAGGTTTCTTACGCTGAAAGAGATAACTGGTGTAAAATGGTTGATGAGTATATGAGCCATTATGAAGGCGAGCGTTTATTTTGGCAGCTTGTGGATATACGCCACGCTCCCACCGAGCAGGATATTCAAATGTGGCAATGGCTTTGTGCCAATAATGTAAAAAAAATGCTCATAGCTACCAAGGCAGATAAAATAAGCCGCGGCGCGCGTGATAAGAACCTGGCTGTGATTAGCCGTGCCATGGGTTTACCCAGGCAGGAAATCAAAATTTTTTCTTCCGTTACCAAAGAAGGCAAGGAAGAGCTTGTAGCTGAAATAGCTGATTTTTTGGGTGTTGAATAGTTTTTTAAGCAAGTTGGAAAAGCAACTGATGAACTGAAGCAAGCTAAAAAATAAAACATTATGCCAAATGCTGCCTTTAAAGGCAGCAT
>DGYV01000019.1:4371-5590 GCA_002398485.1 Peptococcaceae bacterium UBA4997
GCTGCCTTTAAAGGCAGCATTTGTGTTTTAGGGTTGGTTTTACTGTAATAAATAATATTTTTTATAAGCAAAAACTTTTATTAGCATTGCTTTTGTAATAATAAGCTGTTTTTTCCATAAAATAAAGAAAAGAGGGGGATGATTATGAATTACCAAAGTATTTTGCGGGGTTTTTTGGCGGCCTTATGTCTTATAGTACTTTTTTTTGGTTTTTGTTTTTTGTGGCTTATAACGCCTTTTGTAATAAATGCCGATTTAAGCATAGTCATTTTGGCATTTGTAATCATAATACCTTTACTGGCAGGAGGAGTGGCAGGGGCTTTTGCAGATAAAAACGGTATGCTCAATGGTTTTATGGCGGCTCTTTTAAGCTGGCTTTTTTGTATGCTGGTTATAATTTGGTTTATACCGCAAATTTACAGCTTGCCGGTGATAATAATATCTTTTGTGGTATTTGCTTTTTTGGGTATGGCAGCCGGCCTTTCCGGTGTTAATATGCGTAGGGTAAGAAGGGAATTGAAATACGGCAAAAAAGAGCCTAAACCTAAAGCTTCAAGGCTATATAAAACAAGATATAGAAGGTTCGGTAAATTCAACAAGTTGTAGGAAATTGCAGGATTTTGTGTTATGTGGTAGAATATTAAGCAGATGTGAAAATGGCAAAGAGAGTGAGGTTTTACGGTTGAAAACTGGTGAATTATTAATGCGCTTGCAGTCAGGGGACAAGCGTGCCTTGGCTCGTTTGATTACTATGGTTGAGGATAAGGCAGAGGGCAAAAATGCCATCATGAGTGCAGTTTACCCTCAAACAGGCAAGGCTTATGTTATAGGTATTACGGGTTCTCCCGGGGCAGGTAAAAGCTCCCTTACGGATTGCCTGGTAAAAGAAATAAGAAAACAGGGTTTATCCGTCGGTATCATAGCGGTGGATCCGAACAGCCCTTTTAGTGGCGGCGCTATTTTGGGGGATAGGATAAGAATGCAGGATCACGCTTTGGATCCTGAGGTATTTATCCGTTCCATGAGTACCCGCGGCAGTTTGGGTGGGCTTTCTCATGCCACTAATGAAGCAATAAAAGTTATGGATGCCTTCGGTAAGGATATAATCATTGTTGAAACAGTTGGAGTTGGGCAATCTGAGTTGGATATAATGAATACTGCGGATACCACTTTAGTGGTTTTGAACCCCGGTGGTGGTGATTCCATTCAGGCTATAAAA
>DGYV01000019.1:5806-6515 GCA_002398485.1 Peptococcaceae bacterium UBA4997
GCTATAAAAGCAGGTATTATGGAAATTGCCGATGTGTTTGTGGTAAATAAAGGTGATTTGCCAGGTGCGGAAAAGGTTGTGGGCGAGGTTGAAACCATGTTGCATATGCGTCCCGAAAGCGATTGGTACCCGTCTGTAGTTATGACCAGTGCTATGCAAAAAAAGGGTTTTAATGATTTGTGGGATAAAATAAGTGAGCATCGTACCTATTTGGAAAATAGCGGTAAATTGGAAATTGTGCGTAAAGAAAGGCTAAACAATGAACTGCGTGATATTGTGGAGCAGGAAATCTGCAAATATGTTGATAAAATAATCTCAAAAGAGGATGGTGCGGAGCTTGCGGTTAAGGTGATGGCAAGAGAAGTGGACCCTTACAGCGCGGCGGCGCAGCTTTTGCAAAACCACGTTAAACTTGTTTAATTCTATAAAAGAAGGGGATTCTATTATGCCTGAGCAAACTATTTCCACTACCTATGATCCCAAAAGTGTTGAGGATAAATGGTATAAAATATGGGAAGAAAACGGTTATTTCAGTTATAAACACAATGATGGAGCAGAGCCTTTTTGTGTGGTTATGCCGCCCCCCAATGTTACGGGGCAGCTACATATGGGACATGCTTTAGATGAAACCTTGCAGGATATTTTGACCCGTTGGCACAGGATGCAGGGTCATCAAACGCTTTGGTTGCCGGGTACCGACCATGCCGGT
>DGYV01000019.1:6698-9185 GCA_002398485.1 Peptococcaceae bacterium UBA4997
CCGGGTACCGACCATGCCGGTATAGCTACACAGGCCAAGGTAGAAGAGTTTTTAGCAAAAGAAGGTGTAAGCAAGTACGATTTGGGCAGGGAAGCCTTTGTCGATAAGGTATGGGATTGGAAACATCGATACCATGATAGGATAGCCAACCAGCTACGCCAGCTTGGTTCTTCATGTGATTGGGAAAGAGAGCGTTTTACCTTGGATGAAGGCTGTTCCGAAGCGGTTCGGGAAGTATTTATCCGTCTTTATAATGAAGGTTTGATTTACCGTGGCAGCTATATCATTAATTGGTGCCCCAAGTGTCAAACCACAATTTCTGATATTGAGGTAGAACATAATGATGCTGAAGGGCATTTATGGTATTTCAAATATCCTTTGGTGAGCGGGGAAGGCTATTTAATGATTGCAACAACCCGTCCCGAAACTATGTTGGGCGATACCGCAGTAGCAGTAAACCCCAATGATGAGCGTTATGGGCATTTAGTAGGTCAAAAAATCATGCTGCCTATCGCAAACCGTGAAATTCCTATTATTGCAGATGAATATGTTGATGTAGAGTTTGGTACAGGTGCGGTTAAAATCACCCCTGCGCATGACCCCAACGATTTTGAAATAGGTTTAAGGCACAATTTGCCTAGCATAACCGTAATAGATAAAACTGCCCGCATGAACCAGGAAGCGGGCAAATATCAAGGCATGGACCGTTATGAATGTCGTGAAAAGCTGGTAGCGGAAATGGATGACCTGGGGCTTTTGGAAAAAATAGAGTCGATCCAGCATGCTGTAGGTGAATGCTACCGCTGCGGCACTACAGTTGAGCCTTTGGTTTCACCGCAATGGTTTGTAAAAATGCAGCCTTTGGCTGAGCCTGCTATAGAGGCTGAAAAATCAGGTGATATCAAATTTGTACCTGCTCGTTTTGAAAAGGTTTATTTGGGCTGGCTGGAAAATATCAGAGATTGGTGTATTTCCCGCCAATTGTGGTGGGGACACCGCATCCCCGTTTGGTATTGTAAGCATTGCGGTGAGATAATTTGCCAAAAGGACGAGCCCAAAACCTGCCCTAAATGCGGTGGTGCTGATTTGAAACGCGATGAGGACGTTTTGGATACCTGGTTTTCTTCTGCTTTATGGCCTTTTTCTACTTTGGGCTGGCCCGAGAAAACTGAGGACTTGGCTAAATTTTACCCCACCAATGTTTTGGTAACAGGCAGGGACATCATTTTTTTCTGGGTTGCCAGGATGATTTTCATGGGCCTGCATTTCATGGATGCCAAACCATTCAACGAAGTATTCATCCATGGTTTAGTTTTGGATGCCCAAGGCAGGAAAATGTCTAAATCCTTGGGGAATGGTATAGATCCCTTGGAAATAATTGCCGAATACGGTGCGGATGCACTTCGCTTCATGCTTATCACAGGCAATACACCCGGTAATGATTTGCGTTTTCAAAAAGAACGTTTGGAGGCAAGCCGTAATTTTGCCAATAAAATTTGGAATGCCAGCCGTTTTGTAATGATGAATTTGGCGGATTATAAAGCAGGCGAGTATCCCTTAAGCTATAACATGGCGGATAAATGGATATTAGAGCGTTTAAGAACAGCCGCTTCCGAAATCACAGAAAACCTTGGTAAATATGAGCTTGGCGAAGCCGCCCGTGCTGTTTATGATTTTAGTTGGGATGAATTTTGTGATTGGTATATTGAAATAGTCAAGCCACGTCTTTATGGTGAGGATAAAGCAGATAAACATACAGCTCAAACTGTTTTGGTTTATGTTTTACGGGAAATTTTATTGCTTTTGCATCCTTTCATGCCTTATCTTACCGAGGAATTATGGCAAGCATTGCCGCATGAAGGTGAAACTATTATGCTGGCAAAATGGCCAACAGGCGAAGGTATGGCAAGTTATCCTGAAGAAGCCAAAGCTATGGCAGTTGTTATGGATGTGGTTCGGGCTATACGCAATGTGCGTGCGGAAATGAATGTACCGCTTGGCAAAAAAGCCGAGTTGATTATGTATGCGGATGCCGAAACCTTACCGCTTTTGGAAGCAGGGCAGGCTTATATCAAGGCTCTTGCTCATATAGAGAGCATTGAGCTTGCGTTCAAGGGTACTGCGGCTCCCGAACAATCTGCAGCTGCCCATGTTCGTGGGGTGGAAATTTATTTGCCCTTGAAGGGTCTTATTGATTTGGAAAAAGAAATCGCCCGTTTGAATAAGGAAATTGAAAATATGGACAAAGAATTGGCGCGTCTTGCCGGTAAATTATCTAATCAGGGTTTTCTTGCCAAAGCTCCTGCCGAGGTAATTGAAAAGGAAAGAGCCAAGGAAAAGGAATACGGCGAGAAAAAAGCTGCCCTTATTGCCAGGGTGGCAGAATTGCAAGGTTAGTATAAAAGGCCGCTTAAATGCGGCCTTCTCTTATGGAGGTAGTTATGCCTGTTTTGGATTTTAACGAAGCTATGGCTTTTTTGGAAAATC
>DGYV01000019.1:9364-10187 GCA_002398485.1 Peptococcaceae bacterium UBA4997
AGCTATGGCTTTTTTGGAAAATCGCACTCGTTTTGGTATCAATTTGGGGCTTGAGCGTATTGAAAAGCTGCTGGCAAATTTGGGTAATCCTCACCAAAAAAATGTAAAATATATTCATATAGGCGGTACTAACGGCAAAGGTTCTACTGCTGCCTTTTTGGCTTCTGTTTTGCAGGCGGCGGGTTATAAGGTAGGGGTTTTTACCTCACCGCACCTGCACAGCTACTGTGAAAGAATGGTAATAAACGGAGAACAGATTTCCAAAGCAGACGTGACTTCGCTTATCAACAGGATGATCCCTGTTTTGGATAAGGTAGAGGCTGAAGGCGTGGAACCACCTACGGAATTTGAAGTTAATACAGCTATGGCTTTGCAGTATTTTACAGAACAGCAGGTGGATTATGCCATTATGGAAGTTGGTATGGGTGGAGCTATTGATTCTACCAATGTTATAGTGCCGAAAGTTTCTGTAATAACCAATGTGGCTATGGATCATATGGCTTATCTGGGCAGTAGCGTGGCTGAAATAGCCAAAGTAAAAGTAGGTATCATCAAGCAGGGAGTGCCTATAATCACAGGTGCTAAAGATAATGAAGCTCTTCAAGTTATAAAAGAATATGCTGCCAAACAAAATGCGCGGCTTTGGCGTTTGGGGGGGGAGATAAACTGGTGCAACCGCCGTCTAATTGAGGGCAGGCAGTTATTCGATATTTGTGTGGCTGATGAAAAGCAGAAGGATTTGGCCATAAAGATGTTGGGTGAACATCAGCTGGATAATGCCACCTTAGCTGTGGCAGCCGCAGTTATTTTAGGCATAAACAAA
>DGYV01000019.1:10381-11066 GCA_002398485.1 Peptococcaceae bacterium UBA4997
TATTTTAGGCATAAACAAAAAGGCTATTGCTACCGGTTTATTGAATACCGAATGGCCGGGGCGCCTGGAAGTTATAAGCGAAAAGCCAATGCTGGTTTTGGACGGGGCGCATAATGAGCATGGCATGGCGGCGCTTGCCAAGGCTTTGGCTGAATATTGGCCCAAACAAAAGAAAATAGCGGTAATAGGCATGCTTGCTGATAAGGAAAGGGAAAAAGCCATGTCCTTATTATTGCCGTTGATAGATTATGCTGTTATTACCAAAGTTCCCAATTTAAGAGCAGGTGATTGGCAAAAAATAGGCGAGATTTGCCATAATGCCGCTGTGCCTTGCGAAGAAGCGGAGGAAGTAGCTTGTGCTTGTGCCAAAGCTTTGGAGCGTTTGGCTTTAGGCAAAGAAGATATGATTTTGACCACAGGTTCTTTATATATGCTGGCGGAAGCACGGGAGTGGTGGCTTAATTATCAAAACAAGCTGGTGCTTGCTTCAGGTTCGCCGCGCAGGCGGGAATTGCTTAGTGAAAAAGGTGTAAATTTTGAGGTTTTAGCAGTGGATGCTGCAGAAATAATGCATGGTAAACCTAAAGAAGCGGTAGTTGAAAATGCTCTTATCAAGGCAAAAGCTGCATCTTTATTAAGGCCTTGTCGTTACGTTTTGGGAGCCGATACTGTAGTGGCAATAGGC
>DGYV01000062.1:0-240 GCA_002398485.1 Peptococcaceae bacterium UBA4997
CAAGCATTATCCCTATTTCTAAAGTAGCTTTGGGCTTTTTGGCTGGCGGTGGTGAATACGGTAAGGCTTATGGCAATCCGCCCGCGGAAATGGCTTTCGGTGGCGGCTCCGGTGCAGGTGTATCGGTAAACCCGGTAGGCTTTTTGGTGGTGCATGGCGAGCATATCCGTTTTATGCCCGTGGAGGGCCAAATGGCCATGGAAAAATTGGTGGATATGGCTCCCGGGCTTATTAGCCAGG
>DGYV01000062.1:417-1003 GCA_002398485.1 Peptococcaceae bacterium UBA4997
AGATATGGCTCCGGGGCTTATTAGCCAGGTACAAGGCATGTTCAAGAAAAATAATAAATCCAATGCAGATGAAATAGAAGTATAATACAAATAAATTAGTGATAATTTGATGAAATAATCCTGCGCAGGCAGGATTATTTTTTGTGCTGGGCGAAAGTATAGAAAGCTGAATAAGGGGGTAAATTTGTAGTGTGTAAAACAGTAAAAAGCAAAATTTTAGGGCTGTGGTTAGGTTGCTTTTTTATGTGTTTTTTTCTGCTTACGGCACCTGCTTATGCTTTGGAAGTTCCCGCAAAAGGTGGGGTTTTGCTTGATAATGCTACGGGGAAGGTGCTGTTTCAGCAAAATTCTCATACCCACTTATATCCTGCCAGCACAACCAAGGTGCTTACCGCCCTTTTAGCGCTGGAAAATCTGGATCTTTCAAATAAAATAACCCTGCCCAAGGATTTTGTTAATCCGGGGGAATCCAGCATTTGGCTGGAGCCAGGGGAAAAACACAGCGTAGAGGATCTTCTGATGTCCATGATGCTTAAATCTGCCAATGATGCCGCCGCTGCTTTGGCTATAGGTGTAGCTGGTTCGG
>DGYV01000062.1:1203-2420 GCA_002398485.1 Peptococcaceae bacterium UBA4997
TAGCTGGTTCGGTTGAAGAATTTGCTGAAATGATGAATGCAAAGGTAAAGGAATTGGGCTTGACAGACAGCCATTTTGTCAATCCCAACGGTTTGCATGATGATGATCATTATACCTCAGCCTATGACTTAGCTATGATAACCAGGGAAGCCCTGAAAAATGAGGATTTCAACAGGATCATCATAACCAAAAGGCATCAGCTGCCGTGGGTTTTGGGCGAATATGACAGGGTGGTTTATAATGCAAATACATTCTTGAAAATATATGAATATGGAGACGGTGTTAAAAACGGCTATACCAAACAGGCAGGTAATTGCCTTGTTAGCAGTGCTACTAAAGAGGATATGCGCTTAGTAGGTGTGGTACTTAATTGCAGTGATATGTATAATCAAAGCGCTGCTATGATGGAATATGGTTTTAATAATTATCATACCGAAAAATTGGTTAAAGCCGGAACTGTTATTGCAACCTTGAATGTAAGCGGCGGTAAAAAGACAACAATGCAGGTAGTAACGGAAGATAGTATAAGTACGGTAATGAAAAACGGCAAGGAACCAAAAGCGGTTAGCAAGATAAATATGCCCGAAATCATGGTAGCACCCGTGTTAAAGGGTGATAAAGTGGGAACTGTAACTTATACGGATGCCGACGGTTTCAGCCAAACCACAAATTTGCTAGCTAGCGAAAATATATGGCCTCATACTTTGGCGGGGGTTTTGAAAAGAGCCTGGTTCAGTATTTGGCAGGTAATGTTTGTGCCTTTGGGCGGCTAAAAACAGGAATAAAGCAGTAACCAATTTATTATTTATATTTTAGTTTTGGGGCGGCGGCAAGCTGCCTCTTTTTTACATATTATGTCCTCCCTTCGCATAAAAAATAGGGTTGGGAGGTGAAATGATGGTTAATTTGATTTGGCTTATCATGCTGTTAACAGGCATACTTACGGCTGTTTTTAAAGGCAAGGTGGAAGTTGTTACCGATGCACTGTTTCAGGCAGGTGAGCAAAGCATAGCTATTGTTTTGGAAATTGCTGCTGTAATGATGTTATGGATGGGTATATTAAAAATAGCGGAGGAAGCAGGCTTGATGCGGGCATTGGGTAAATTACTTAAACCTTTGGTAAAAAAGCTTTTTCCCGAGCTGCCTTCTGAAAGCCCTGCTTTAGGCTTTATTTTAATGAATATAAGCGCAAATTTACTGGGCCTGGGCAATGCCGC
>DGYV01000062.1:2601-6833 GCA_002398485.1 Peptococcaceae bacterium UBA4997
TGGGCCTGGGCAATGCCGCTACACCTTTTGGTTTAAAAGCTATGCATGAACTTCAACAGGTTAATCCAGAAAAGGAAAAGGCTACCAATAGCATGATTACTTTTTTGATACTTAATACCTCATCTGTTACTTTGATACCTACTTTGGTAATAAGCTTAAGGATACAGGCAGGTTCTGCAGTTCCCGAAGAAATAGTGGCAACTACGGTTTTTGCAACACTTGCAGGTACGGTAGGCGGCCTTATGCTGCATAAATTTTTACAAAAGAGGGGGCGTTAAGGAAAATGAGCGAAATCATGCTTGCTATTTCTAAATATGCCATTCCTTTTATACTTATATTTATTCCTCTTTATGCATACATTAAAGGCGTGCCTGTTTATGAATCTTTTGTAGCGGGTGCAGCGGAAGGTTTAAAGTTGGCTGTAAAAATACTGCCTTTTTTATTGGGCATGCTGGTGGCCATAAGTGTTTTTCGAGCAAGTGGAGCTATGGCCGGTTTGGCTGCTGTTTTGGCACCTGTAACCGAATTTTTTGGTATTCCTGCGGAGGTAATGCCACTGGCTTTGATGCGCCCTCTTTCGGGCAGCGGGGCTTTGGCTATTACAGCCGATCTATTGAATGCTTATGGTGCGGATAGCTTTATTGGCAGGCTTGCCTCCACTATACAGGGCAGTACCGATACTACTTTTTATATCCTTACCGTTTACTTTGGTGCGGTAGGCATTAAAAAATACCGCCATGCTCTTTTAGTTGGTTTGTGCGCCGATTTCATAAGCTTTGTTACAGCCTTTTTGATTTGCCGCGCGGTTTTTTTGTGATTCTTGCAGTGTTGCCCCTCAACTGTTATACTTATATACGAAATAAATTAAAAGAGGTATATTATGCAGGAAAGATTACAGAAAATCATGGCGGGGCGGGGCGTGGCTTCCCGCAGGGCCGCTGAAAAAATCATCCTTGAAGGCAGGGTGCAGGTGAATGGGCAAGTAATTGGTAACCTTGGTGCTAAGGCCGACCCTGAATTGGATGAAATAGCAGTAGACGGTAAAATACTGCCTAAGCAGATGAATGATTTTACCTATATTTTGCTTTATAAGCCTGCGGGCTATATTTGTAGTGTTACTGATCCCAGAGGCAGAAGGACGATTATGGATTTGCTTCCTGAAGGTGAAAGGCTTTATCCTGTGGGCAGGCTGGATTATGCCACTTCGGGCCTATTGATAGTTACTAACGACGGTGCTATGACCAATGGGCTTTTGCACCCCAAGGGCGAGGTGCCGAAAGCTTATGAATGTGCTGTAAAAGGACAGGTAGACAAAGAACAAATAAGCAAACTTTGCCATGGTATAAAGCTTAGTGACGGTATGACGGCTCCTGCAAAGGCTGCTATATTAAAAGAACAGGCAGGTAATACTGTAGTTAAAATAACTATCCATGAAGGCAGGAACCGTCAGGTAAGAAGGATGATGGAGGTTCTTGGTTTAGAAGTGGTGTGGCTTAGCCGCAAAGGTTTTGCCGGTATGGATATTACAGGATTGAAACCTGGGGAATGGCGTTATTTAACAGGAGCTGAAGTGGAGAATTTGCGCTGTAAAGCAGGATTATGATGCGGCATTATAATATGTTATTATAATAATGGGGTGATAAAATGGCTGAAAGGGAAAGATTGACTCAAGGTTTGGTACAAATTTATACAGGCAACGGCAAAGGCAAAAGCACTGCCGCTTTTGGGCTGGCTTTACGGGCTGCGGGCAGAAATATGAAGGTGGTTATCATTCAGTTTATGAAAGCAGGCGGCGGTTATGGTGAGGAAGATGCTTTTAAAAGGCTTGCTCCCAATGTGGAGCTTTATTCTTATGGCAGTGGCAAATGGGTAAAAAAGGGTTTGGCAAGTGAGGAAGATAAACAAATAGCCGCCAAAGCCATGGCTCATGCCGAAACCGCGCTTATGGCAAGCGAAAACGATATAGTTGTTTTGGATGAAATAAATAATGCGCTTTATTTTGAGTTAGTAACTTTAGATGAGGTAAAAGCTTTGCTTGCCAAAAAACTTGAGCATATAGAAGTGGTGTTAACAGGACGTAATGCCCCCCAGGCATTGATAGAGCTGGCAGATCTGGTTACGGAAATGCGGGAAATAAAGCACCCTTTCCATAAGGGTATCAACAGCCGTGCAGGTATTGAATATTAGGAGGATTTATTTATGTTTACAGTTAGGTTTGCCAAAGACGGTGAAATACATTACGGTAAGTTAGAAAATAACACCATACATGTTTTTGCTGGTGATATTTATAATAAGCCAACCATTACAGGTGAAAGCTATGCCATGGATGAGGTACAGCTTTTAGCTCCCTGCAAACCAAGCAAGATAATTTGTTTGGGGCTGAATTATCGCGACCATGCGAAGGAATTCCATTTTGATATACCTAAATGGCCTATTTTGTTTATGAAGCCGCAAACCTCTGTAACGGGGCCTAAAGCAGATATAATTTACCCTAACGATTTGAGCCGCCGTTTGGATTATGAGGCGGAGCTTGCCGTGGTGATAGGCAAAACAGCCAAAGATGTACCGCTTAAAAAGTCCATGGAATATGTGTTTGGTTATACCTGTGGCAATGATGTTACAGCCAGGGATCTGCAGCCTAAGAACGGCCAGTGGACCATAGCAAAATCCTTTGATACTTTTATGCCTTTGGGGCCTGTGATAGCTACAGATGTAAACCCAACTGACCTGCAAATAAAGGCAGTTTTGAATGGGGAAACTAAACAAAACTCCAATACCAAAAATCTGATTTTCGATGTGCCGTATTTGGTGCATTATATAAGCAATATCATGACGCTTGAACCTGGGGATGTTATTATGACGGGTACATCTTCAGGGGTTGGCCCCATGCAGGCGGGGGATGAGATTACCATCAGCATAGAAGGCATAGGCGAGCTTACCAATAAAGTAGTTTTAAAATATCCTAACGGCGGTAAACCGCCTAAGGCAGAAAAATAATCAGCATAAAAAAACGAAAGTGGGCAGATGATGAATAAAATATTGGTTATAGGGGGCGGAGCAGCAGGTACTTTGGCCGCTATTACAGCGGCCAGGGCAGGCGCTAAAGTTACTCTGTGGGAAAAGAACGAAAAAATAGGTAAAAAGCTTGCTATTACAGGCAAGGGGCGCTGTAATCTAACCAATGCCTCGCCTGTTCCCGAAATCATCCAAAATTTGCCCGGCAACGGCATCTTCCTTTATGGAGCCATCAACCGTTTCAATAATGAGGATGTAATGGCTTTTTTTAGGGAATTGGGTGTGCCCTTGAAAGTTGAAAGAGGACAAAGGGTTTTCCCTGTTTCCGATAAGGCCTTAGATATTGTAAATGCCTTGCTCAATGAAATGAAAAGGCTTAAAGTTGATATACATTATAAAACTACCGCTACCGCTTTATCCGTAAAAGAAGGGCAAATAGAAGGCGCTTACTGTGGTGATTTTTTTGCTCCTTTTGAAAAAGTGATCATAGCAACGGGTGGTATAAGTTACCCTGCTACAGGTTCAACGGGAGACGGTTATGAATTTGCCAAAGCAGTGGGGCATACCATTATACCTTTGGACCCTTCTTTGGTACCCTTAGTCACAGAAGAAAAATGGGTGTCTGATGCCATGGGGCTTGCTCTTAAAAATACGAAGGTACAGCTATGGGCAGATGAAACTAAGCTGTCTGAAGATTTTGGCGAAATGCTGTTCACGCATTTTGGCGTATCGGGGCCTGTTATACTTTCTTTATCAAAAGCGGCCTGTGCTTTTTGGCAGAAACAGCCCCAGGCCAAGCTTAAACTTTACCTTAATTTGAAGCCTGCTTTAACTGCCGAGCAGTTAGATGCCCGTATTCAAAAGGACTGGCAGAAATATATCCGTAAGGAATTTCAAAATTCTTTATCCGAGCTTTTGCCTAAGTCATTGATACCCGTTATAGTGGAATTATCCGGCATCGATCCGCATAAACCCGTACACCAGGTTACTAAAGCGGAACGCCTAAGGCTTACGGTCCTTTTGCAAAAACTACCTTTAACTGTAACGGGGACAAGGCCTATTGCCGAAGCCATAGTTACCGCAGGCGGTGTGAATACCAAAGAAATAAATCCAAAAACCATGGAATCTAAATTGGTAAAAGGGCTTTATTTTGTGGGAGAGGTGATAGATGTAGATGGCTATACGGGCGGCTATAATTTACAAGCTGCTTTTTCTTC
>DGYV01000062.1:7060-16672 GCA_002398485.1 Peptococcaceae bacterium UBA4997
TCAAATAAAAATATATTATTAAAAACAGGGTTCATGCCCTGTTTTTTTGTATAAAACTAACTTAATCCCGCAAAATATGCAATAGAGGTGTTGTTATGAAGCGGGCTAAACAGGAAAAAATATGGCAAAAAGCTGAAAAGATCTTAGGGTTTGCAGCAGTGCTTGGCATGGTTTTTATAATTGCCGTACAAGTAATTTTTGCAACAGATATTTTTAACGAGCAATTTAATTATAGCGGTGGTATCAATGGCACAGCCTTGGATACTACTTTACCCGTAGTTTATGATGATACGGAGCTTTTTGGCAATTTGACTATAGAAATAACAGGCTATAATACACTGCCTGAAGCCCTAGTTTTGATAAACGGGTCGCCTGCGGGAAATTTTAAGGAAAAACAGGTAACTATAAGGGTTTATGCAGGTGATGTGGTTGAGGTGGATGCTTCCGCTTATGAGCGGTTTATAAGCTTTGCTGTGGTAAAGGCTTCTGGCAATATCAATGTTGAATATTTGCGGGAAAAGCTAACTGTAAACGGAAGTAAGGCTAAGGTGGGTGAAGTGCTTTTTAAGTAAAAGCTATTGTCATTCCTTGTTTAAGCAAGTATAATAATAGCATTAGTTCTTAAAATGCCTAAAAACCGGAATGGAGGCTCACAGAAAAATGGTCGAAAGCAAAAAGGTAGCGGCAGCGGCAATGAAAATGGCCTTAACTGAAAACATGGAAGAAGAAAATGTGCTTAAGGCAGTTTTGCTAAAACAGGGTATCCATGCCGCCGCTGTTAATTACGGTGGGGATTCCCTGGTTTCGGTAACAAAAATTTTGGAGCGTTCAGTGGTTGCAGCCAAAAGAGAGGGTGTTATTCGTGATGTGCACAGTGATGAAGGTGCTGTAGCTGGTGCCGCCCACGAGGCCCTTTCACAAATAATGTCCAAAGCCATGGGGCTTAATATAGGAGGTAAAATAGGTATTGCCAGGCATGAAGATCATATAAGTGTTGCCATGGTTATGGGTATAGGTATGCTGCATTTGAATGAGGTTGCCGTTGGTCTTGCACACAGAGCTATAGGTTCAAGGTAGGTGATAAAATGTTTTTGTACATAACGGGCATTAAAAATAAAAAAGAAGCCCTTTCGGCAATCAAAAAAGGTGCTAATGCTATAGGTGTAGAGCTTGGTTATAAAGAAAGCGCTTTGGCTGCGGAAAACTGCCGTACCTGGCTGGAGGAACTGCCCTTCCATATACTTAAAGCAGGTATTTTCCAAAATGAGGAATACTATAATGTGGAGGAAATGGCTTCTTTTTGTCATTTGGATATAATTCATTTGAAAGATAAGGCAAAACTTAAGGATTTCAGCCATTACAGCGGCAGGTTGATAGTGGAAACAGATTATCAAAACTGGGAAGGTATTAAGGCGAATGGTTATGTAATAAAGCTTACTTCAGTTTCCGAAGCCAAAAAGTTGTCCGTAAGCAAAATTAAGTTACCTGTTCTTTTAACGGGCAATTTTAATTTGCATGAATGGCAAGATATTTTGGATTATTATAATCCCGCAGGTATTGCACTGGATTATGCTTTTGTTAATGATATGTCAAAATTGATTGCTTACAGGTGATGTTTCGATAATGGATAAATATGTGCAAAAAACGGAATTTTATGATGAGGTTTCAAGTGGCGGGGATGAGCATATTGCAGCTTGTGCCTTAATATTGGCAGCTATGGCTTTTGGGCAAAGCTGCCTGCATAATTTTCCCTATAATTTGGTTTTGAATAATTTACTTGCTTATTTAACAAATATAGGTATTAAAACTCAAAAAGATGAAAATTGCCTGCTTGTTCAGGGTAATGGCATGAAATCTTTTGGGGAAAATAATGCCTTGTTTGCTTTAGAAGATGTTTGTAATTGCTTGGGTTTATTAAAATATAATAAAAAATTTCAGGACCTTAATGAAAAAACGGTTAAGGACCTTATGGCAAGATCGTCTGCGGAAATTAAAAATTTGCTGGCTTTTGCCAAAGTTAAACATAAAAAAGAGATTATTTATAATCTTACAAAAAAGGATTACGATTCCCGTTTTAACCAAGATTATTTTTATTTAAAAACAGCAATTTTATTTTCCGCTTTGTTTGAAACTAAAAAGGTAATAATCACTGAAGCTTTGCCATTTTGCGACCATACGGAAAGGCTTTTTGCTTATTATGATATAAAACTGGAAGCTTGGGGCAGGCGCGAAAACAAAATCACGCTTTTACCCCCTGAACAGCCTATTTTGCCGCATGATTTGACCATACCAAACAGTATTTCCAATGTGGCACCTGCCATTTTAAAAACAATTTTTTCTAAAGACGGTGTATTGGAATTTAAAAATATGTTGGTAAATCCCAAAAGGATAGGTTTTCTTTATATTTTAAAAGCCATGGGCGCTGATATACAAATATCAAATCGGTCTTGGTTTGCTTATGAACCTGTGGCGAATATAACAGTTCAGGGCGGCAAAGCTTTAACGGGAGTAGTTGTGCCCGAAACAATTTCCAACACTGTTTTTAGTGAAATGCCTTTACTTATTGCGGCTGCTGCTTATGCTGAAGGGAAAACCACTTTTTACGGAATGGGCAATAATGCCAAAATAGAAAAGATATGCACGATTGCCGAGGATAGTTTGGGTTTGCAAAATGCGGTTATTTTATCAGCTGAAAATATTTTGGAGGTCCATGGCAGTAATGATATGGTTTCAGCTGAACGATATTGGCAAAATTTACAGGAGGAATCGAGATGAGCCTAAAAAAAATAATTGCTATTGACGGGCCTGCGGGAGCAGGTAAAAGTACGGTAGCAAAAGCAGTTGCCAAAAAGCTGAATTACCTTTATATTGATACTGGTGCCATGTACCGTACAGTGGCTTACGCGGCTTTACTGCGTGGTATAGGTGTTGGTGAAGAGGAAAAATTGACCAAGCTTGCCGCAAGTATTAAAATAGATATGAAAGTAAGCGGTGATACTTACAAAGTATATTGCGACGGCCAGGATGTTAGTGAGCTTATCCGTACACCTGAAGTAGGCGCGGCGGCAAGCCCTGTTTCGGCAGTGCTTGGCGTACGTGAGCATTTGGTGGCTCAGCAGCAGCGTTTAGCTGCTAAAGGCAAGGTTGTTATGGATGGCAGGGATATATGTACTAAAGTATTACCGAACGCGGATTGTAAAATCTTTTTAACCGCCTCTATACAGGTACGGGCTAAAAGGCGCTGGCTTGAATTATTTGCTAAAGGCATTGATGTGGAACTTGAGGATGTGGCACGGGAAATTGAAGAAAGGGATTACAGGGATTCCCACAGAGTTCATTCTCCGTTGGTTCAGGCTTCCGATGCCATCCTTTTGGATACCAGCTATTTAAATATTGACGAAGTCATTCAAAAGATTTTGGAATTGGTAGGAGTTGTTTGATTTTTGTATATATAGGTTTTAAATTGGAGTTGATCATCAAATATGTATAAAGCAATAGTAGGTTTTTTACTGTTTTGGTGCAAAATTTCGGGTTGTAAGCTGGAAGGTTTGGAAAATTTACCAAAAACAGGTGCTGTTGTAACAATGGCTAACCATGTTCATGTTTTTGATCCCTTGCTTTTGGCTTCAGCATGGTGGGGAATCAAAAGGCCTGTAAGGTTTATGGGTAAAGCTGAATTTTTTGAGAAGAAGTTTTTGGGCAAAATTTTCCGCGCGCTGGGTGCTTTTCCTGTGAACAGGGGCGAAGCAGATATTGCCTCTTTGAAAACAGCTCTGGGTATTCTTAAAGAGGAGCAAGTTTTGGGTATCTTCCCTGAGGGTACCAGAAATAGAAATGCCACGGGAACGCTTTTGGAATTCAAACAGGGTGCAACCATGGTAGCTTATAAAGCCAAAGCAGTGATAGTTCCCGTAGCTATAATCAATGCGGGCAATTTTTTCAAGTTTTGGCGGGAGCGCCCTAAGCTCTTCATTTCCGAACCGATAAGCTTTGCTGAGGAAAAGCGTCCTGCCAAGGAGGTAATGGGGGTTTATACGGAGCAGGTAAGGGATAATATAGCAGGTTTTTTGCTTCAAGGTAAGAATAACGTCTAAATTTGCAAAATATTTTTGCATTTTATTAAAATCAAGGCAGGAAAACAAGTTTTATTAACGAACATATAAATTTATGCGGTGCTTTAAAGTTTTGGCCATGAATAAAAAGTGATAAAAAGGCGGAGCGATATCATGCGAGTGCTTTTGGCTGAATATGCCGGTTTTTGTTTTGGTGTAAAAAGGGCTATAGCTACCGCCGATCTTGCGGCAGAAGAACATGGTCATATTTATTCGTTGGGGCCTTTGATACATAATCCACAAGAAATCGAAAGGCTGAAAACCAAAATAACCCCCATAAACAGCCTGGATGATGTAAACGAAGGCGTAGTCATTATTCGTACTCATGGTGTGGGGCCCGAAACCTTTACCAAGGCAAAGGAAAAAGGTTTAATGGTAATAGACGCTACCTGTCCTTTTGTAAAAAAAGTACAAATGGAAGCCAAGGCTTTGGCCGAGGCAGGGTATCAGGTAGTAATAGTAGGGGATAAAAAACATCCTGAAGTGGAAGCTATTTTAAGCTGGACAAACAATACAGCCCGGGTGGTTACTTCTCCGGAAGAAGTGGCATTGCTGCCGCAGGCGGATAAAATAGGTGTAGTGGCTCAAACTACTCAGGAACAAAGGGTTTTGGACGAAGTTGTAAAACTTTTACAAAAACGTTTTACCCATGTTAAAACGGTTAATACCATTTGCCATGCCACTTCCGATAGGCAAAAGGCGGTGCTTGATTTGGCCTCACGCGTGGATGGTATGATCGTAATTGGCGGTACAAACAGTGCCAATACCCAAAAATTAGCGAAAATTTGCCGTAATCTTGGTGTACCGACGCAATTGGTTGAAGCTGCGGACGACTTGGATTTGGCTAAATTTTATAGTGCGGATACCATAGGTATAAGCGCAGGTGCATCAACACCAGATTGGATTATCGAGGAGGTAGTAAGAACAATGACGGAAATGGAAAAAGTGTTAGGTCAGGAAGAAAATCAGGAAGTGGTTGAAATGCAGGCAGAAGCTGTGGAAGCAGTTAAGGCTGAAGAGAAAGCCGCAGAGGAGATACCCGCTCAGGCAGAAGCTAAAGTTGAAGAAGCCGCTTCGGAAGCGGTGGAAGAAGAGGAGGAATCCTTTGCTGAAGCCTACAATCATGAAATGAAGGACTTGCACCGTGGTGCCAGGGTATCAGGTATTGTGGTACAAATTCGTGATAACGAAATTTTGGTTGACATTGGCGGCAAATCCGAAGGTGTTGTTCCCAGTGCGGAGCTTATGCCCGAAGAAGCCGAAAATATAAGAGGATCCTTTAATATCGGTGATGAAATAGAAGTTATCATCCTAAAAAAAGAAAATAAAGAGGGCTACCCTGTACTTTCCAAAAAACGGGTTGATCAGGAATTGGTCTGGGAAAAAATAAAAGCCCAAAAAGAGGCCGGCGAAATTATCGAAGGTAAAGTAGTTGATGTTGTTCGCGGTGGTGCCTTGGTAGATGTAGGTGTACGCGGCTTTGTGCCCGCATCCCTTATCGATGTGGTTTTTGTGGAAGACCTTTCCACTTATGTTGGCAAAGTGTTACCTATGAAAATTTTGGAATGCGATAGGAGCAAAAATAAATTGGTGCTTTCTCCCAAAGCTGTTATGCTTGAGGAAGCCAAAAAACGTAAAGCTGAATTGTGGGAAGAGCTGGCAGAAGGCCAAACTCGTAAAGGTATTGTACGTAGGCTTACCAATTTTGGTGCTTTTGTGGATTTGGGTGGCATCGACGGTTTGCTGCACGTTTCGGAAATGGCTTGGTATAGGGTAAACCATCCTTCCGATTTATTAAAAGAAGGCGATGAATTAGAGGTTTATGTTTTAAACGTGGATAAGGAAAGTGAAAAAATTTCCCTTGGCCTTAAGCAATTGGTTCCCAATCCTTGGACAATTGCTTCCGAAAAATATCCCGTTGGCATTGTTATTAAAGCTAAAGTTATGAGAACTGCTCCTTTTGGTGCTTTCTTACAGGTTGAACCGGGTGTTGAGGGCTTGGTGCATATTTCCCATTTATCTCGCCAACGTGTTGAAAAAACCGAAGATGTGGTAAAACCGGGCGATGAAGTTGAAGTAAAAGTTCTTTCCGTAGATGCTGAAAATAAACGCATGAGCTTATCTATCAAAGAAACCTTGCCTGAATTACCGAAGGCTGAGCCTGCTTTTGCAGCTTCGGAAGCGTCTGCCAAAACAAAAAAGGTTGAAGAAGCAAAAGAAGAGCATGAAGAGGAATTAAAAGTAACTTTGGGCGATCTTTTTGCTGATGTTATCGATAATGTAAAAGAAGGCAGTGTAGATGTAAAAGGAAAGGCCAAAATTTTGGCAGAAGAATTGAAAGAAAAGGCTGCCGACCTTAAAGAATATGTTAAAAGTGAAGAAATAAAAGAAGATGTTGAGGATGCCGTTGATGAGGTCAAGGAATTCGTGAATGATACCGTAAAAGCTGTTAAAAAAGCCGTTAAGGAATTGAAAGACGATCAACAAGACGCTGAAAAAGAGCTTGAAAAAGCTGCTAAAAAAGTAGAGGCTGAAAAAAATAAAGCCGAATAATCAAAAACTTTTTGTTTAACCAAGGCCCGAACGGTAATAAATATTACTGTTCGGGCTTTTTTGTTTCAGCTCTATGTATAAAATTATATTTAATCAATTTGTACAGTATGTATTTAGAAGCAGTATTTAAGAAATCTATTTGTTTATTTGCCTTACTTAGGGTATAATTATAAGACAAATAAAATAAATTTAAGGATGGGTTGATATGAAACCTGTAGTAGCTATAGTAGGACGCCCGAATGTTGGCAAATCTACTTTGTTCAACCGCTTAGTTGGTGCGCGCCATGCCATTGTAGAGGATGTTTCGGGTGTTACGCGCGATCGCTTATACCGTGATGCCAGTTGGTTAGACCGTGATTTTGTGGTTATAGATACGGGTGGTATAGATTTTACCGATAAAAACGACGATATTGCCAAAAAAGTTCGTGAGCAGGCGGCAATAGCCATTGAGGAAGCGCATGTTATTATTTTTGTGGTAGATAGCCAAACAGGGCTTACTATTGAGGATGAGGAGGCTGCAACTCTTTTAAGGCGCAGCAATAAACCTGTTGTCTTGGCTGTAAATAAAATGGATAACTTTGAAAAAGCGGACTTGGCTTATGATTTTTACGGCCTTGGTTTAGGTGAACCTATAGCTATTTCCGCAGCCCACGGTATGAATACGGGTGATTTATTGGATGAAGTTATTAAGCATTTTCCACCCAAGCATGAGCTTCAAGAGGATGATGATGTTATAAGCATTGCTGTTATAGGCAGGCCTAATGTTGGCAAATCCTCTTTGGTGAACAAAATATTGGGTGTAGATAGAACCATAGTGGCAGATATGCCCGGTACTACCCGTGATGCTATAGACAGTGATTTTCTGCGTCATGGTAAAAAATACCGCATAATCGATACGGCCGGTATGCGCAGGCGCGGCAAAATTGCCGAAACTACTGAGAGGTACAGTGTTGCCAGGGCTTTAAGGGCTATAGACCGCAGCGATGTTGTGGTTATGGTCATTGATGCTAAAGATGGTGTTACAGACCAGGATCAAAAAATTATAGGCTATGCTCATGAGCTTGGTAAAGCGGCTATTGTAGCTATAAATAAGTGGGATCTTTTGGTTAAGAATAACAGTACCGTAGTAAAATATGATGAGGAAATAAGGGAACGTCTTGCCTTTATGCCTTATGCTATGATTTGCTATGTTTCAGCTTTAACCGGGCAAAGGACCGGCAAAATCATGGATTTGGTGGATATGGCTTATGGTCAGTATGGTCGGCGTTTAAGCTCAAGCCGTTTGAATGAAGTGGTGCAGGAGGCTATTCTTTTGCACCCTACACCCAGTGATAAAGGCAGAAGGATGAAGATTTTTTATGCAACTCAGGTTGGCATAAAACCGCCCGTAATAGTATTTTTTGTGAATGACCCCGAATTGATGCATTTTTCCTATTTGCGCTATTTGGAAAATCAACTGCGGGAGAATTTCGGTTTTGTTGGCACACCCCTTAAGCTTAAAGTAAGAGGCAGGAATGAAGCCGAATAAAAGAAAGGCAGGTGGCTTTCTGAATGAAAACCTTTTTATCTGTTGTATTGATAATTCTTGTGGCTTATGGTTTAGGTTCTATCTCTTTTGCATATATAATAACCAAAT
Organism: Peptococcaceae bacterium UBA4997; assembly: GCA_002398485.1. GTDB lineage: Bacteria > Bacillota > Dehalobacteriia > UBA4068 > UBA4997 > UBA4997. The sequence continues at coordinate 15,362 of DGYV01000062.1, forward strand.
GGCGTACGGGTAAGGATATTCGTGATTTGGGCAGCGGTAATGCGGGTTTTAGCAATACTTTACGCGTTTTGGATAAAAAGTGGGCTGCTTTGGTTTTCCTTGGTGATATGCTCAAAGGTTATTTGGCATGTTTGTTTGGGGCTTGGCTGTTAGGCCCTTTAGGCGGAGTATTGGGTTTTGGCTTTGTTGTAATAGGCCATTCCTTTCCGTTTTGGCTCAATTTTCGCGGCGGCAAAGGTATAGCCTCTGGTTTGGGTGCTTTGCTGGCCTTAATGCCCACAGTGGCTATTATAGTGCTTATGATATGGATAGTTTTAGTTATTGCCACACGCTATATTTCCGTTGGTTCGGTGGCAGCTTGTGTGGCGGCACCTATAAGCGCCATTCTTTTGAGAGAACCCAATATATATATTATATTTACCACGGTAATTGTTGCTGTTATTATTTATAAACACCGAGGCAATATAAAAAGGGTTTTGAATGGTACTGAATCCAAAATAGGCAAAGATAAAATAAAATTATAACAAGAAAAAATTAAATATATTATTAATATAAAATAAAATTTTATATGATGAGGTGAAATATGCGAGTAACTGTTTTGGGTGCGGGAAGCTGGGGCACAGCTTTGGCTGTTTTACTGCATAAAAACGGTCATAAGGTGAAATTATGGTCCCATGAGGAAGAACAAATAATTCCTATAGTTAAGGAACATGAGAATAAACGGTTTTTGCCCGGTATAACTATACCTGAAGTAATTGGTTGCACTGCTGATTTGTTTGAAGCTGTAAAAGGTGTTAAGGCAATTGTTCTGGCTGTGCCTAGCCAGGCTGTGCGCAGTGTTGCCGCTAACTTAAAAGGCAAGGTAGATGATAATGTGATTTTGATCAACGTTGCCAAGGGCTTTGAAAACGGTACTTTAATGCGTATGAGCGAAGTCATTAGGGAGGAGCTGCCGTTTAATACCGTAACGGTGCTCTCAGGTCCAAGCCATGCCGAGGAAGTGGCTTTAGGCTTACCAACAACTGTAGTGGCAACGGCATATAATCCTGATATGGCGGAATGGACACAGGATTTGTTCATCAATGATGATTTTCGGGTTTATACCAATGATGATATGCTGGGTGTTGAGGTTGCGGGTGCCTTAAAAAATATCATTGCTTTAGGTTGTGGTATCAGTGCAGGTTTAGGCTTGGGTGATAACAGCCAGGCCGCCATTTTGACCAGGGGGCTTGCGGAAATCATTCGTTTGGGTAAGGCTATGGGTGCTAAAGAAGCAACCTTTGGTGGTTTGGCGGGTATAGGGGATTTTGT
>DGYV01000052.1:0-4854 GCA_002398485.1 Peptococcaceae bacterium UBA4997
ATTTTTTGCCTCCCGTACCATAGTACCTTCATTTTCGTTAAAGCTGGATCTTACACATATGGGCATACCGAAAGTTTTACCAACTTCCACACTGCGCGGCTGTAACACGCCTGCGCCAAGGCTGGCCATTTCAAGCATTTCATCAAAGGATATATCTTTCATTTTTCTGGCTCTGGGCACAATACGAGGGTCTGCAGTATAAACACCGTCAACATCCGTATAGATCTCACAGAAATCGGCATTCAAGCCTATAGCCAAAGCTACCGCCGAGGTATCGGAACCGCCGCGCCCTAAAGTATGAATTTCACCTTTTTCATCCACACCTTGAAAACCTGCAACTATGATTATATTTCCTTTAGCCAGTTCCTGCTCCATCCTAGCAGGTTCAATAGATAATATTTTGGCCTTGGAATAAGAAAAGTCTGTATTAACACCTGCTTGGGCACCTGTTAAGGATATTGCTTTATACCCCATATTCTGTAGGGTCAAAGCCAATAAAGCTATGGATTGCTGTTCACCTGTTGCCATAAGCATATCCATTTCCCTTTCCGAAGGGTTGGGATTCAATTCTTTAGCCAAAGTAATTAAGTTATCTGTAGTATCACCCATTGCGGAAACAACTACCACAACCTGATTGCCCCGGTCGGCGGTTTTGCCTACTCTGGTAGCAACGCGTCTCATTCTTTCCGGGTTTGCTACCGAAGAACCGCCAAATTTCTGCACTATCAACGCCATTATTATGCCTCCTGTTTATATTAAAGTGTTTATATAAAGCTAAATCACTTGTACACCCAAATTATCCTGAAGCAAGGGCAAAGCCTGTGCATTCACCCCATGTTTTAGCCACGCTTCTTCCATTGCAGCAGCTATTTTTTCACCTTTACCATCAGTAAAAGCAATAAGGGTTGGACCCGCTCCTGATAAAGCAGACGCTATTGCCCCCACATTTTTGGCTGCTTCCAAAACATCGCAAGCTCCCTTTATCAATGGAAAACGATAAGGCTGATGTAATTTATCATCAACAACCTTACTGAAAAGTTCTAAATCTCCCTGAAGCATTGCACCAACCAATAGCGCCGCACATTGGATATTGAAAACGGCATCTTTTACCGAAACCAATTTGGGCATGGCCTCCCTTGCCACTTTGGTAGAAAGGTGGAAATCCGGTATTGCCACAACCGCTCCAAGCTTTTTAGGGGGTTTGGCCTTCAACATAATAGTACGTTCTCCCTGCCTGCGGCAGCTTGCTACAAAACCACCGTAAATTGCCGGGCAAACATTATCCGGGTGTCCTTCTATATCCACAGCCATTTCCAACAGGTCTTCATGGCTCAAAGGGCTGCCCGCAAGCCTGTTGGCGGCAAATAAACCACCTACTATGGCAGCGGCTGAACTGCCCAAACCGCGGGAAACGGGAATATTGTTTTCAACCGCAAATTCCACACCATTAGGGATATAGCCAACTGTGTCAAAAACCTTCTGCGCGGATACCGTAACTAAATTACGTTTAGGATCATTCAAGGCAGCGGATTGCTGCCCCAAATTATTTATTCTAATACCTTCAAAATCACCATCTTCTTGAACAGTTATATAATTATAAAGCCCCAAAGCCATTCCGAAAGCATCAAAACCCGCTCCCATATTGGCAGTGGTAGCCGGTATTTTAACTTTAAACATTTACTGTGCCACCATCCTGTTTTGTACTGTTATCCACCCTTATAATACTGGCCACACTGTCTACGCAGCTTAAAGCATCCAATGCCTCGATGGCAGACTGCATATAAGCTTCTTTTACTTCATGTGTTACCAAAACTATTTCGGCAAGGCCGCTGTCAATGATCCTTTTTTGAATAACGGCATCGATACTTACTTTATTTTCACCTATTACACTGGCAATCTGAGCCAACACCCTAGGCTCATCAAGCACCATAAGGCGTAAATAATATTTACTTACGACCTCACTCATCGGCTTGATTTTACGCTTGCTGAAAAAGCTGCATTTGCTTAAACCTCGTGTACCGTTTTGAATATGCTGGGCGGTAACTATAATATCGCTCACAACTGCGCTAGCTGTGGGCAATTCACCCGCACCACGCCCGTAAAACATGGCTTTGCCCAAAGCATCGCCCTCCAAAAATACAGCGTTGAACACATCGTTTACCGAAGCAAGCGGGTGATCCTCGGTAATCAATAAAGGATGTACACGCACTTCTACATCCTCACCATCAGCTTTAGCAATACCAACCAGCTTTACCGTATAACCAAACTGTTTGGCATAAGCTATATCAAATTTGGTAATGGAGCGTATACCCTCCACATAAACCATTTTTTCGGTGATCGAACTATTAAAAGCTATTGAAGCAAGAATAGCCATTTTTCTTGCAGCATCAAAACCGTCAACGTCGTTGGTGGGATCGGCTTCGGCATAACCCAACTCCTGTGCCTGTTTTAGGCTGGGCGCAAAATCCGCACCGCTTGCGGACATTTGAGTTAGTATGTAATTAGTTGTACCGTTTACTATACCCATAATCAAATTTACATTATTGGCAGCAAGGCTTTCCTTTAGGGCACGGATGATAGGAATACCACCCGCAACACTCGCTTCAAAAAGCAAATCTGCACCATTTTTTTCGGCTATTTCAAAAAGCTCTAAACCGTGTGAAGCTATTAAATCCTTATTTGCTGTTACCACACTTTTACCGTGATTAAGGGCACCTATAATGATTTCCTTGGCAGGATGAATACCGCCTATAAGCTCCACTACCACATCTATATCATCAGCATAAGTTATTTCTTTTACATCACTGCAAACTATGCTTTCGGGCAAACCCAGCTCGGCAACCTTTTCACGGGCATAATCACCGTAACGATCATATACTTTAGCTAATTTTATGGAAGCAGCACGGGAACATATCAGCTCCTTATTCTGGACAAGTACTTTTGCAGTACCGCCGCCTACCGTACCCAAACCGATGATACCCACATTGATTTCTTTTTTCACTTTGGCTGCCTCCTTATAATTATGATTCAATATACATTGAATTATTATATCAAATAAAAGTTTTGTGCGCAACAGGTTTATTGCTCAAATCCTAGTTTTTTACTAATATATGTTTATAATCAAGGTTTATGGTGATGATGTGAACAACCGCAATCACAATCATGGCTGTTACCTTGCTTTTTTTGCAGTTGAGTTTGCTTACCGTCTTTATCCACCAAGAATACATTTTCCATATTTATTTCAAAATTTTTCCGCAAGTCTGCTATGTATTGTTTGCGCAATTTCTGCTGTTCCTCTTTTTCGGCTTCACTCAAGCCTTCTGTTCTGGCCTTTTGGGCCAATTCATTTATTCTGTAAATTTTATCTTTTTCCATAATAACACTCCTCCTTACTTGTTTATGAACATATATTTCTATAAAAAAGCTTGAATACCTGCAAAAAGGAGGGTTGGCTGCAGCCATCCCTCCTTGAATCAAGCTCATATGATTTTTATAAAATAATGCAAATCAATCCACCGCCACCATCATTGACTATCCTTTGCAAAGTATCCTGTAATTTGACTTGGGCATTTTCCGGCATTTTATAAAGCTTACCCTGAATACCCTCCTGAACCAGTTCATTAAGAGATTTACCGAAAATATTGGTTTGCCAAATTTTTTGCGGATCATCCTCAAATTCGTTAAGGATGTATTTTACCAGTTCCTCACACTGCTTTTCTGTACCGATGAGTGGAGTTATTTCCGTGCCAACCGAAGTTCGGATAATATGGAAGCTGGGGGCACTTGCTTTCAAACGTACACCGAAACGTCCGCCCTGCTTAATCAACTCGGGCTCTTCCAAATACATTTCATCCAGCCTTGGCGTCATCACACCATAACCGTTTTCCTTAGCTTCCGCAACAGCCTCGGCAATCTTGCTCCATTCACGGTTAGCCAGGCTGTAATCGCGGATTATCCTTAAAATGCTATGGTCGCCTTCAATTTCCGAACCTGCGTATTCAGCCAATATTTTATAAAATAAGTCCGCCGCAGTGTTTATAACTATGGAAGCGGCACCTGTACCAAGCTCCATTTTAGCTAAAGCCACACTTGCCGTAAGCTCGGGATTAGTTAAAGCAACCACCATTTTTTCAACATCACGGATCCTGTGTACCTCTTGTACGGCATCACGGATATTTTCTTCAAAACCGGCGCGCAGCCAATGCCCTGTTTCTAATTCTTCAATCCAGCGGGGCAAGCTTACATTCACTTCCGTTACGGGGAATTCATAGAGTACCTCTTTCAAAATACCCATTACATCATCATAACTCATAGCGGCAACATTGATAGGTAAAACCCCAACCCCGTATTCTTCTGACATTGAATGAGCTAAAGCCTGTGTAGTTTCGCTGTTTGGATAAATACTGTTCAAAAGCACTAAAAAGGGCTTACTAAGCTCTTTTACTTCTGCTATTACCCGTTTTTCCGCAGGCACATAGTTGGCTCTAGGAATATCCGTAATGGAACCATCTGTGGTTACGATGATTCCGATAGTGGAATGGTCGGCAATAACTTTTCTGGTGCCTATTTCAGCAGCTTCCTGAAAAGGTATGGCATCCTCAAACCAGGGGGTATGCACCATGCGGGGACCGGCATCTTCCTCAAAGCCCAAAGCTCCTGCCACCGCATAACCAACACAATCCACCAATCTTACGCGTACACCCAAGCCCTCGTTGACCTCGATTTCCACCGCTTCAGCGGGGATAAATTTTGGCTCGGTTGTCATGATGGTCCTGCCGGCACCGCTTTGGGGCATTTCATCATGCGCCCGTTCACGTTCATGGAATTGGCTGATATTGGGAAGGACCAGCAATT
>DGYV01000052.1:5063-5426 GCA_002398485.1 Peptococcaceae bacterium UBA4997
TCCATAAACCTTTTAATAAAGGTCGATTTTCCGGTGCGGGTTGGGCCAACCACGCCAAGGTATACATCGCCTCCCGTACGTTCAGCAATATCTTGAATAATGTCGAATTTTTCCACCTATTTCCCTCCCTTATGCTCAATTTGGTTTTGTTTTAAACAAAATAAAAAAGCATGGATTGTTTTCCATACTTTTTATGCTTGTAATATTCTTTTTATGCCAAAATCTTGATCAGAGCTATAACTTTTAGTTAAAAATTTTATTTCTTTTATATTACAGCACAACCAGATGAGCACATTACCGTGGTATATGCTCACCTGTTTTGGTTCTGGTCATCAATTCGCGCATAGCTGCTTTCGGCTCCAC
>DGYV01000052.1:5645-5893 GCA_002398485.1 Peptococcaceae bacterium UBA4997
CCATCATAAAGGATATGGTAAATACCTTCTGTGATAGGCATATCCACTTTATATTTTTTCGCCAGGGCATAGCCATTTTGGGTAGCGGAAACACCCTCAACCACCATACCCATATGCTCAAGTACATAATCCAGGCTTTTACCTTCACCAAGCATGATGCCTGCGCGACGGTTGCGGCTGTGCTTACTGCCACAGGTGACCACTAAATCTCCTATACCCGCCAAACCACCAAAGGTTGCTTCTTTAGC
>DGYV01000029.1:0-17939 GCA_002398485.1 Peptococcaceae bacterium UBA4997
GATGCTGCCAAAACCGTGGATGAGATCACCGATGTATTGATGAATGGTAATGCCGCAGCAGCTGCTCCTGTTGCCGAGGCTAAAGCAGAAGGTAAGGATGTTAAAGCTGTTTTAGCTAATGCAAAAACTGCCATCATCGTACCCGGTTATGGTATGGCTTTGGCACAGGCACAGCATAAAGTTAAAACATTGGCAGATAAACTTGTTGATAAAGGCGTAGACCTTGAATATGCCATCCACCCCGTAGCGGGCAGGATGCCGGGACACATGAATGTACTGCTTGCTGAGGCAGACGTACCCTATGAAAGCTTGAAAGAAATGGATGAAGTCAATCCTAAGTTCAAAGAAACCGATGTTGTTATCATCGTAGGCGCGAACGACGTTGTAAACCCTGCAGCTATAGTTGCAGAAGGCACTCCTATTTACGGTATGCCCATTTTACGTGCGGACGAAGCTAAACACATCATCATCTGCAACTATGACCTAAAACCCGGTTATGCGGGTGTTGAAAACCCCTTATATACCAGTGATAAAGTTACTATGATGTTGGGTGATGCTGCCAAAACCGTGGATGATTTGATTAAAATGCTTTAGGCTTTTCCCCTGCGGATAGTTTTATGATTTTATAAACTTCTTGTTTAAGGCCGTTCGTATGTCTCCTTTACGCGCTCCTCAGCCGGACGGCCTTATGCCTTGTTTATCTTTTTACAAACCCGCCCTTTTTAAGGGCGGGTTTGGTTTTATGTAATCAAGTTAAACATTATTATTGGTCTAAAAGAACATAATTTAAAATATCTGAAAAGCGCGAATCCTGCTTAGTACAAGCCTTTTTCTTGCATTATAGGCTGTAGTAGTGGTATAATATAATGTAAAACTAAAAATAAAACAAGCATGAGTAATTATGCAGGAGGCTTAACAAATGATTCGTAACGAACTCCGTAATATTGCCATTATCGCTCACGTAGACCATGGTAAAACCACCTTGGTGGACCAAATGTTGAAACAGAGCGATACTTTCCGCAAAAACCAAGTGGTGCAGGAAAGAGTAATGGATTCCAGTGATTTGGAAAGGGAACGCGGCATTACTATTCTTGCCAAAAACACTTCGGTAGTATATAAGGGTACCAAAATAAATATTGTTGATACCCCCGGCCACGCTGATTTCGGCGGTGAGGTGGAAAGGGTTTTGAAAATGGTGAACGGTGTTCTGCTTTTGGTTGATGCCTTTGAAGGCCCCATGCCTCAAACTCGTTTTGTATTGCAAAAAGCGCTGGAATTGAACCACCGTGTTATCATAGTAGTAAATAAAATAGACCGCCCCGATGCCCGCTTGAATGAGCTGGGTGATGAAGTTTTGGAACTTTTGCTGGAGCTGGATGCTTCATCTGACCAACTGAATAGCCCCATCGTTTATTGCTCGGGCAGGGAAGGTACAGCTTCGCTTTCCCCAAATGAGGCAGGAGAAGATTTGGTACCACTTTTTGAAACGATTTTGGAGTATATGCCTGCACCCGAAGGTGATGCTGAAGGCCCCCTGCAAATGCTGGTTTCCTCTATAGATTACAATGAATATGTTGGGCGTTTTGCTATAGGCAGGATCGAGCGCGGCCGCATAACTACCAATCAGGAAGTAATGCTTTGCGACTATCACAGGAGCGATCTGCGCACTAAAAGTAAAGTAACGGCGGTGTATCAGTTTGACGGCCTGAAAAGAACAGCCGTTGATACCGCTTATGTGGGTGATATAGTATCCATTTCAGGTATTGAAAATGTGAATATAGGTAATACCATTTGCGCAAATGAGAAGGCGGAACCAATTCCCTTCGTGAAGATTTCCGAACCTACGGTGGAGATGACTTTTTGCGTAAACGATAGTCCCTTTGCAGGGCGTGAAGGCAAGTTCATTACCTCTCGCCAATTGCGTGAACGCCTGTTCAAAGAGCTGTTGAAGGATGTTTCTATTAGGGTGGAGGAAACGGAAAGCCCCGATGCCTTCAGAGTTTTGGGAAGGGGCGAAATGCACCTTTCTATTTTGATAGAAACTATGCGCCGTGAGGGCTATGAATTTCAGGTAAGTACTCCTAAGGTGATTTATAAAACCATTAACGATCAGCTTTGTGAGCCTTATGAAAGGCTGGTAATAGATGTGCCAAGTGAATCCATAGGCAGTGTTATGGAAAAAATGGGTTATCGCAAAGGTGAACTGCAACAAATGACCCAGCAGGGCAACAGGATGCGTTTAGAATTCATCATTCCTTCACGCGGGCTTTTTGGTTATCGCGGTGAATTCATGACAGATACCAGGGGCGAAGGCATTTTGAATGCTGTGTTCTATGAATACGGACCCATGAAGGGTGAAATAACCAAGCGTAATTACGGCAGCCTTATTTCTTTTGATACAGGAGTGGCCGTTACTTACGGGCTTTATAATGCGCAGGAGCGCGGTAATTTGTTTATAGGCGCCGGTGTGCCTGTTTACGCAGGCATGGTGGTAGGTTCTTCCCCTAAGGCGGAGGATATTGCCGTGAATGTATGTAAGAAAAAACACGTTACTAACACCCGTTCCAGCTCTTCGGACGAGGCCTTGCGTTTAACACCGCCCCGTATTTTAAGCTTGGAGCAAAGCCTGGAATATATAGCTGATGATGAGCTTTTGGAAATAACTCCCGAAAGCACACGCATTCGTAAAAGGATTTTGGATCACACTAAAAGGGCGCGTGCCCACAAAAACTAAATTACAAATAGGTTTTGGCGGTGAGTTTTTGAGCAAATTCCTTTCATTATAGCTGGTAAAATTGCCGAAAAGCTTAGGTTTTCGGCAATTTGTTTAGATGTAGGGCAAGTGAAAAGCTTTGTTGAGTTCATATGTTTTTTAAACCCTATAAAACGAAATTATAGGCAGTTTTTCTTAAATATATAATAAGTTTTGCAAAAGAAACTTTAGAAGAAACATTAAAACGCTAAAAACAAAAGTTTGGCAAGGGCCGGCTTAAATAAATTTTTACCTTATTATTCAATTTTAAAGGTGATAAAATGTCTATATTAAATGTGCAAAATGTGAGCCACGGTTTCGGCGCTCGCAAAATTTTGGAAAATGTCGGCTTTCGTTTATTGAACGGTGAGCATGTTGGTTTGGTGGGTGCGAACGGTGAAGGCAAATCCACTTTTTTGAATATCATCACGGGCAACCTTACGCCTGATGAGGGCAAGGTGGAATGGTGCAACCATATAACCACGGGTTATTTGGATCAAACTACTAAGCTGGTAGCGGGCATGACCATACGCAATACCCTGCGTACGGCTTTTCAGCATATGTACGATTTAGAGGCGGAAATGCTGGCCGCTTATGATAAGGTGGCGGAGGCGGATGAAAGCCAAATGGAAAAGCTTTTGAACAATGCTGCCCAAATTCAGGATATTTTGGAAGAAAGCTCTTTTTATATAATAGATGTTAAAATAGAAGAGGTAGCTAATGGTTTGGGTTTAGGTGAAATAGGGCTGGACCGCAAGGTGGATGAGCTTTCGGGTGGGCAGCGCACGAAGGTTTTGCTTACCAAGCTGCTTTTGGAAAACCCCATGATCCTGATTTTGGATGAGCCTACCAACTTTTTGGATGAAGAGCATATAAATTGGCTTAAGGGCTTTTTAAAAACTTATAAAAACGCCTTTATTTTGGTTTCGCACGACATCAGCTTTTTGAACGAAGTGGTAAACGTCATTTATCATGTGGAAAATGCCGAGCTTACTAAATATACGGGCAATTACGAGCAGTTTTTGGAGCAATCTGCCTTGAAGCGCAGACAGCAGCAGGCAGCTTATGAAAAACAGCAAAAAGAAATAGACAGGCTGGAGGATTTTATAGCCAAAAATAAGGCACGCATTTCCACCACTAGCAGAGCCAAAAGCCGCCAAAAGCAGCTTAATAAAATGGAGCTTATTGAAAATGTGCGGGAAAAAATTAAGCCAACATTTAAATTTGCGGAAGCCCGTACTTCGGGCAGGCTGGTTTTACAGGCCAAACAGTTGGTCATAGGCTATGGCGAGCCGCTTACTTCTCCTTTGAACCTTACTTTGGAGCGTGGGCAAAAAGTAGCTGTAAAAGGTGTGAACGGGGTAGGCAAAACCACACTTTTGAAAACTTTTTTGGGTATACTGCCGCCTGTAGCGGGCGAGCTAGAGTTGGACCCTTACTTATACCCAGGTTATTTTGAGCAGGAGGAGCCCGAAAACCATAACACAGCGCTGGAAGAGGTTTGGCAAGAATTTCCTGGTATGACTAACGGTGAAGTACGCAGTGCTTTGGCGCGCTGCGGCCTCACTACCAACCATATCACCAGTAAAATGCTGGTGCTTTCGGGCGGCGAGAATGCCAAGGTGCGTTTGTGCAAGCTGATGCTCAGGGAAGCTAATTTTCTGCTTTTGGATGAGCCTACCAACCATTTGGATGTAGATGCCAAGGCTGCGCTTAGGGATGCACTCATCAAATTCAAGGGCACTATCCTTTTGGTGAGCCACGATCCTGAATTCTATACTGATTGGGTAACGGATATTTGGAATGTGGAAAACTGGACTAATAAAATAGTGTAAGTAGCTTTTGCGTAATGGTATGGTTGCATTTAAAGACGGGTTATTCTTACTAAAAGCACTTAAAGAAGAATAGAAATAAAAAGATGTAAACTAAAAAGCCTGCTGTGGCATATCTAAAAATGCTGGAGCAGGTTTTTTTATGTTCGGTGTCAGCTCTGTTATTCTGAGAGCAAGTATATAGGAGAGCTTTTGCTTTTGTCTTTTTGAGCGTAAGCTAAGAATCTTAAAAATACTTAACTTAAGTTCAGGATGATAATCCCAATTCCTTGTTTTGTTCTGTTTTGTTAAAAGATTCTTTTTATTCGTCAGAATTTGACATCTAACGTTTTTTGCCGTAAAATAGATATACAAATAAATAGCTGTCTTCGGGGCGGGGTGCAATTCCCCACCGGCGGTAATGAGGGTTAGCCCTACAAGCCCGCGAGCTTTTAGCAGATTTGGTGAGATTCCAAGGCCGACGGTATAGTCCGGATGAAAGAAGATGATACGCGTTTTTAATGCGTCATTACGCCCTGTACTTTGTACGGGGCTTTTTTTCGTAGACAGCCAAATCAAAAAGAAAGAAGATAGAACTATGGAAAACACCAAAACGTTGAAAATGACTCGTGTTGCAATTCTTTCCGCACTTTCTATAGTGCTGATTTTGCTTGTGCGCATACCGCTTTTCCCTGCGGCTCCTTGGCTTATTTATGATATGGCGGATGTACCCATTCTAATAGGCACTTTGTTTTTCGGTACGGGCGCAGGCATGACTATTTTGTCTATAGTTTGCCTTTTACAAGCATTTGCGCTGGGCGGCGATGGCTTGGTAGGTTTTATAATGCACTTTTGTTCCAGTGGTGCTTTGGTTATAATAGCAGGCTATATTTATGCCAAACGCGGCACTTTTAAAGGCCTTGTTCTTGGCTTGGTTATAGGCTCATTGGCTATGACTGCTTTAATGGTGCCCTTGAACCTTGTTTTTACTGTACATTTTTACGGTGTGCCGCAGGATGTTGTAATAGCCTCGCTTGGGCCTGTGGTGATCCCCTTTAACCTTATCAAGGCGGGTCTGAACTCCATTATTGCTGCTTTAGTTCATAAGGGGCTTGCACCCGTATATGCTAAATATATGATCCGCCGTAAGGCTTAATAAAGGTGCAAAAGTCTTATTTGCAAAATCAAAAGAACAGATAAATTTTTAAAAAATTAAATAAACTTAGTTAAAAAGAGCAGAATTATTTCTGCTCTTTTTAATTGGTCTGTTAAACCTTAACATAAACCAATTAAAAAACACTTTATTTTTTAATGAAAAGTTTATGTTAAAAAGGATGATTGAACAAAAATAAAAAACCAAATATTTATGCAGAAGTTTTTAGTGTTGCTGTATTTTCTTCGTTTTTAGTGTACGGTAAATAACCCTTAGTAGTTTTTTTAAGGCTTTTGTCGATTTTTAGATCCTGGAAAATGTTGACACTAGCTATATAAAGAGATAAAATTGTTATTATACATACAAATTTTTTTAAAACAAATAAAAATTTTATGAATATTTTGGTATATTTTGCCGATAAACAATTATAGAGGTTTTTTTTGGTTTTAAACAAGGCTTGCCTTGTTAAAAATATTATACTAAAGTCAGGAGGTTTAAATATTGAAGAAGAAAAGCATGTTAGTATTGCTATTGGCATTGGTAATGGTTTTTACCTTTGCCGTTTCCGTAATGGCTGCGGATTATAGCGATACGGAAAACCACTGGGCAAATGCCCAAATTGAAAAGTGGAGTGATGAAGGTATTTTGCAGGGCTCGGATGGTAAATTCCGCCCTTCGGATTCCATTACCCGTGGAGAAATGGCGATTATCCTGGATAGGATCATGGATTACCAGGTAAAAGCCAAAAACAGCTTTGGGGATTTGGCAAGTGAGGCCTATTTTACAGATGCTATCCTGAAAGCTAATGCTTCGGGAGTGATTTTGGGTGATGCCGGTAAGGTAAGGCCCAAGGATTACATAACACGTGAGGAAGCGGCAGTAATGCTGGGCAGGGCCTTTGGCCTTACGGCTTCCGCAAATGCAAGCTCAAATTTTACGGATAAGGCAAATGTTGCCTCTTGGGCTTCTGCCATGGTACTTACTATGGAGCAAAAAGGCTTTATAGGCGGCACGGATGGTAAATTCTTGCCCAAAAACAACATCAGCCGTGCTGAAGTTGTGAAAATAGTAGATAATATCATTAAAGGCTTTGTTACCAAAGCAGGCACCTATACTGCAAATGTAGAGGGTACTTTAGTGGTTAATGCGCCTAATGTTATTCTGAAAGGTATCACTATCGGCGGTGATTTGGTAGTGGCTCCCGGCGTAGGTGAAGGTGAAATCACTTTGGATAACGTAACCGTTAAAGGCAATTTGGTAGTTAAAGGCGGCGGCGTTAATTCAATAGTTATTAAAGGTAACTCAGATATAGGTAAAGTATTGGTAACTAAGGTTGGCAACCAAGTGCGTGTAGTTACCGAAGGCAATGCGGATGTAGAAATTGTAGTAGTTGACGACGGCTCCGATGATGTTGTTTTAACAGGTTCCTTCGGTGATGTTCAGGTAAATGCTTCGGATGTAGTTGTTAAGGCAGTTGATGCTTCTATTACCAACGCCAAAATAGAAGGCACAAAATCCAAGGTTGTTTTGGATGCTAAATCCACAGTAAATACTTTAACCTTAAGTGCAGCAGGTGCTGAAGTAAGCGGTGATAAAGGCGCGGTTGTTAAATCCGTAGTTGCCGAAAGCACTGCCAAAGGTGCTGAAATTACAGGCAACATCACTGTAGAAAAGGCTGAAGTAAAAGCAAATAACGTAGCAGTAAATACAGTTGGTACCAAAGTAACCGTAAGTGCCGGTGTAACCGGTACAACCTCTAACGGTAATACGGTAAATGCCGGTACAACAGTAACCACTACTACAACTGCTCCCTCAACTTCTACGGGTTCGGGTGGTGGCGGCGGTAGCAGTACAGTGGCAGTAAGTGCTATTAGTGTGGTTGTTGACGGTGAAGGTGAAGCTACAATATCCGCAAAAGATGGTACACTACAGCTTAAAGCTAATGTTACTCCTAGTACTGCAAGTAACAAATCAGTAACATGGTCTGTAGATGAGCCAGAAATAGCAACAATCAGCAACACTGGTTTATTGACAGCAAAGACAAATGGAAAAGTTACTGTAACAGCCACAGCTAAAGATGGCTCTGGTGAAAAAGGAAGTCTTGTAGTTACAGTTTCTGAACAAGAGAAAACATTGTCCGTTGCTACAATTGGCAGCCTTAGAATTCCAGCAACAGAGGAAATCTTTGCTTGGGCAAATGGTTATAACCATTCCGTATGGAACGGATTAAATGTAACAGGAACATTGTATAATGCAAAGGAAAAGAGTGTCCCTGCATTTGGTAAAGATAGTGGTGAAAAATGGTTCCTGCCATTCGCTATAACAGCACCTGCAGATGTGGCTGATGGTGCTACTGTTAAGATTACAGGTCTAAAAGCTGGAAAAGAATCTTCATTCACTTACACGAAAGACCATTTTGAAACAGATAAGAAAGTTCTTCAAGTATTATGGGCTGTAGAAAAAGATGAAAACATTACTATCGTAGTGGATTGGGATGGTGAAGGTGCAAATTATACAGCTAAGGAATATACCTTGAACCTTAAGGGTTTGACATTAAGTGAGAATGAAACCCCACCACTAAAAGTTGTGAGCATTGAAAAGAATAGTGAACACGTAAAAGATGCTAACAATACAACTGTTAATGCAGTTGGCAATGTAGTAACTATTGGCGGTAAGATTCCTTATCAGGCAGAAAGCATCTTAGGCCATGCTGAAGGTTCATATTTATATGAATTCAAAGTAACCTTGGATAACCTAGGGAAAGAAGCAGCCTGCAAAACAGAAGGAAGCACAACCAACATTTATGCAGCTAGTGATAATTGGCTAGACGGCGATAACTACTTCAAATTTGTAGGAGACGCATCTAATCGTCAAAATATCACAATCACCATTGACAATGATGGCAATTGGAAAACAACAGAAGACCAGTTAGTCATCACAGTTAAAGTTGCCGCAGATGCACAACTAGGGGAAGATTCCACAGCAACAATAACCCTTGATGGTGAAGATGCTCATTCAAACACTAAATATAATGGTGAAAACCATGACCTAAAGCTAAGCAATGACCTTAAAGTAACAGGCGCATTGAAATATCATGAAACAGATCCAACAGACATGGGCTTTGCAGCTTATGACAAACACTTCATGGTATTTACAATCAAAGACCTACCTGAAACTGGAGCAACAATTACAGTAGAAGGAAAAGCAAATGGTTCTGATAGCAGCACAACATACACCTTAACTGGAAACAGTGAAGTATTTGTATGGGGTGTAGAAGCTAATGAAAATATTGAGATCACAGTAAACTATGGCGAAGGCTTTGAACCAATGGTTTATACACTGGATCTTAGTGGAGTAACCTTGGAAGATCCAAACGCAGTTATAGGCACTCACACTGTAGAAGTTGGTGACACAGCAGTTCCTGGCTTCGAGAGAAATACAGGTGGAACAATAACTGTAGATGTTAGTGCAGTAGCAGACGGCAAGATAACTGGAGAAGCCTTATCAGCATTAAATGCTCAAGTCCCAGGCACAGATGGAAATCCTGAAATTGGCTACACAGGATTCGACATCACCTTCAACGCTGAAGAAGGCCAACAAGCTAAGGGCATTGAAGTATATGCAGACGATAAAAAACTAAACGCAACTTTAGATGGCGAAAATCTAATCAAGTTATATGCTGCAATAGCAGATAGAACTGGAGACGAAGGTAGCTATACTTGGAAAGTTCGTGAAGAAAAAGTAGAATGGAAACTTGTATGGTTAGATGCTGAAAATAACGTAATTGGCAGAACCTTCTTTACAACAGATGTAAAAATGGGTTCCAATTAAATATGCAAATATATCATACAATCCCTAAAAACTAACTAACAAAACCCCCGCAGGAAAGCAAGCAATTAAGCTCTCTTGCGGGGTTTTTGCTTTATTTGAAGCTAAATCATAAACATTAAATTTGTATGCTAACGGGAAAATAACAGCCGTTATATAGGGTGTAATTTTGGCAAATAGCAGGTAAACTTGTCAAACGGTTGGAAAAATGGTATAATTAAATAAATAATAATAAGAACTAATTGAATAAGCAATAAAAAACAGATTGCTTATTGTATATAAAAACGTTAAGTTTTTTATAAAACATAAGGTATATGCATAAGCAAAATATGTTTTTATACCTTTAATAAAAAATAAAACAGTATTTTGTTTTATAAGCAATTGTTTCTCTTATTAACATACTGCTAAGTAAGTATATTAAAGAGTTTTAAATTTTGTGAAACATAAAGTGCCTTTAATTTTTTAAATAAAGGACTTTTTTATTTTAATAGGAAGCACCCATATGAAAATCAAAAATTTTGCTTTATTGCTTATTATATTAAGCTGTGGTACTTTTAAGGCTTAATTTGTAATAAGCAAATCAAATTATAAATAAAGATGTTTGTAGTTTTAGGAGGGAAAAGCCAAAGATTTTTAAAAAGATTATAGAGGAGGGAAAAATGACAGATACGAATGAAAAAATTTCAGTAAAAAATTTAGTAAAAATATTTGATAGCAATCCCCAAAAGGCATTAAGCTTACTGGTAAATGGCAAAAGTAAGGATGAAATACTAAAAAAAACAGGCCAAACAGTGGGGATAAATAATGTTAGTTTTACTGTAAAACAAGGTGAAATTTTTGTGATAATGGGGCTTTCGGGAAGCGGAAAGTCTACTATTTTACGTTGTTTGAACAGGCTTATTGAACCAAGCGCAGGTTCTATTTTTATTGATGGCATTGATATTACCAATTTAAAAGACAAAGCGCTGCGAAAAATTCGTCAGAAAAAAACAGCTATGGTTTTTCAGCAATTTGCCTTATTGCCGCACCGTACGGTTCTGCAAAATACGCTATTCGGTTTGGAGCTTCAGGGAGTTTCTAAAAAGGATAGGGAAGAAAAAGCCATAAAAGCTTTGGCGCTGGTTGGGCTTAAAGGCTGGGAAGATAAATATCCCGATCAATTAAGCGGCGGCATGAAACAGCGGGTTGGTTTAGCCAGAGCCTTAACCAATGATGCGGATATTCTTTTAATGGATGAGGCTTTTAGTGCACTTGACCCTTTGATTAGGGAAGAGATGCAAGATGAGCTTTTAAGTATTCAGCAAAAGATGAATAAAACCATTATTTTTATTACACATGATTTAAATGAGGCTCTTAAGTTGGGGGATAGGATTGCTTTTTTGCGTGACGGAGCCTTGATTCAGGTAGGAACCCCCGAAGAGATCATTACGGATCCTGCAGATGATTATGTTGGCAAATTTGTAAGGGGTGTGGATCGCAGTAAAATTTTGACTGCCGGTGATGTGATGAAAAAACCCCAGCCGCTCATCACTAAGCGTGCTGGCCCTGCGGTTGCTTTAAGGATTATGAAAGAACATGGCATATCCAGCGTTTTTGTGGTAGATAAGGAAAAGAGATATCAAGGTATTATTACTGTAGATATGGCTGTTGAAGCGAAAAAATCCAGGGTGCTCAGCTTGAATGAAATCGAGCTGGCACAAACAGATGTAGTTAGAGAAGATGTGCCTGTTCAGGATACCTTAGCGGTGATTGCCGAGAGTAAACTGCCTATGGCAGTAGTTAATGAGGAAAATAAACTTATTGGGATTATAGTTCGCGGTTCGGTTCTTGCCGCACTTGCTACCGAAAAAGGTGGTGAAAGCAATGAATAAATTCCCTTTAGCATATCTTGTTGATCAAGCAGTAAAATGGCTGCAAATCAACTTCGGTGATAATTTGGATAGTTTTTCGGATGCTTTTAATGATTTTATTAAAGCTATAGGTTACTTTTTAACTATTATACCTTGGTGGGTAATTGTATTGGTATTTGCAGCTTTAGCCTGGAAGGCTAAGGGCTGGAAACTTGCTTTTGGAACAGTTTTAGGGCTGTTTTTTATATATAATTTGAACTTGTGGGCATCTTTTCTGGATACACTTGTTTTGGTAATCATCTCGGCCATTGTTTCCATTATTATTGGTTTACCTTTGGGGATCCTTGCCGGTAGAAATAATAGGTTTTTTAAGGTGTTGTCGCCAATTTTAGACTTTATGCAAACAATGCCTTCATTTGTTTATTTAATTCCTGCTTTGCTTTTTTTTGGTATTGGGAAAGTGCCGGCAGTATTTGCTACCGTAATTTTTGCTATGCCGCCCGCAATTCGCTTTACGGCTCTTGGTATTCGTCAAGTTCCGCATGATTTGGTGGAAGTGGGAGAGGCTTTTGGTTCCACACCGTGGCAGCTTTTATGGAAAATCCAAATGCCGCTTGCCTTGCCTACAATTATGGCCGGTATCAACCAAACCATGATGTTATCTTTATCCATGGTTGTTATTGCGGCTATGATCGGAGCAGGTGGGCTTGGCGGCGGGGTATTGGAAGCGATTAGTCAATTAAAAATTGGCATGGGCTTTGAATATGGAGTTGCTGTTGTAATTATGGCTATAATTTTGGATAGGCTTTTTCAAGCACTTGGCGGTTCATTAAGAAGTAATGAAAATAATAAATAAGGAGGAATAAAAACATGAACAAACTCAACAAAGGGTGGCGTAAATTACTGGGTTTTGTATTAATGTCAGTAATCGTTTTAAGTTTTATGGCAAGTTGCTCAAATACCAATCAGCAGCCGAATAATAATGCGGATGCCGATAAAGGTGAAATCAAAATAGGCTATGTAAACTGGGCTGAGTGTGTAGCGGTTAGCAACCTTTGGCAAGTGATTTTGGAAGATAAAGGCTATCAGGTAGAGTTGATCCAGTTGGATGCGGCACCCCTTTTTGTGGGGTTAAATAAAGGGGATGTTGATTTCTTTATGGATGCATGGTTGCCCATTACACATGAAACATACTGGAATGAATACAAGGATAACCTGGAAGATTATGGTGTTTGGTATGAAGGAGAAGCTAAAATTGGGGTTGTAGTACCAAATTATGTTACAATAGATTCTATAAACCAGCTTAAAGATGAAGCAGCTAAGTTTGATAATAAAATTATTGGGATCGATCCCGGCGCCGGCATTATGAAGGCTTCCGAAAAAGCAAATGAAAGTTACGGGCTTGGTTTTGAAATTGTTCAAGGCAGTGAGGCTGCTATGATGGCAGCTATGGATAAAGCTTACGGTAAAAATGAATGGATCGCTATTACAGGTTGGAGCCCACACTGGATGTTTGCTAAATATGACCTTAAGTATTTAGAAGATCCTAATGGAGATTTTGGCGAAGCGGAAGAGCTACACATTCTTGCCAATAAAGATTTTAGCAGCAAACAGGCTGGAGTTGTTGATGTGCTGAAAAAATTTAAAATGACCGATGCTCAGATCGGTAGCTTGGAAGCCTTGATTAATGAAGGTATGGAACCTAAAGATGCCGCTAAAAAGTGGATAGAGGATAATCGAGATCTTGTTGAGGGTTGGCTTAACTAAACGGAGTTTAAGTATTAGGGCTGTAGCATATAATATGTAAAACTGTTTAAACAAGGGCGGTTAATTTTATCACCATAAATATTATTTGATGAAGATTTTTACAGTTATAACAGAATAAGTAGTTAAAAATCCCGCAGGCAAAGTTAAAAGACCACCTGCGGGATTTTTTCGGTTTTAAAACTATTTTTTACTAGGATCAAGATTAATTTCTTTGAAACATTTTTTATACATAAAAAAATACTTTTTCGGGTTTTGTATGCCTTTCTCTTTAACTTTAATGGCGTTTCTGTTATTATTTTAAGTATGAAAACCTTATACGGATTAGTACTTGTATAAACAAAACAACAAATAGAAACTTCGCTATAAACATCCCTTATGGATAAGGATAAATCCCAAAACAACACCTTTTTCGAACAAATTAAACCACTTGTTTTGGATAAAAAGGATAAATAAAATATATCTTAAGCACTGTTTTTTACATATAGTGTGTGTAGAGCATTTGACATGAATACATTATAATGTTATTATTGTAGTGTCGAAATTTTCATACAACTCCGAGTCCTTTCACCTAAGGTTATGTTGAAAAACAATAACTATGGTGGTTGGAACAGGGCCTACAGGGAAACCGGTAGACCTCCCATATTTGGAAAGGAGCTAAACAGTACAGCATTGTGGCACTGCTGTGCTTTTTCTCCTGTAGCTTACCAAAGTTTACAGGTTTTCTTTTTTCCTGCCCTCTTTATTGTCGGAGTTATGAGCTTTTGTTAAACTTATTTTTCTGTATCAAAAAGGAGGTTGGGTTATGATTGACGTCGTAAAGAAGCTTTACAAAAAGGATCTGTTAGTAAACGGTAGCGTAAGAAGGGTAATGGTTACCGGAGAAGAAACCCTGGTGGATGTTATCCGCAAGCAATTGGGGCTTACGGGTACAAAAGTTGGTTGCCGTCTTAATCAATGCGGTATTTGCTGCATCATTTTGAACGGCAAGGTTGTACGTGGTTGCGTAACCAAAATGAACAAGGTTGAGGAAGGCTCTGTAATCACTACTATTGAAGGCATAGGTACGCCCGATAATTTGCACCCCTTGCAAGCGGCTTGGGTAAAATACGGTGCTGCACAATGTGGTTTTTGCACCCCGGGCTTTATTGTATCCGCTAAAGCCTTGTTGGATGAAAACATAAACCCCACACGCGGAGAAGTACGTGATTGGTTCAAGAAAAACCGTAACCTTTGCCGTTGCACAGGTTACAAACCTTTGGTAGATGCTGTTATGGCAGCTGCTAAAGTAATGCGCGGTGAAATGAGCGTGGAAGAACTTGGTTTCAAAATGCCCAAAGACGGCAGGATCTTCGGTACTGATTATCCCCGTCCTTCTGCTATTGCCAAAGTTACAGGTACTTTCGATTATGGTGCCGATACAGGGATCAAAATGCCTGAAGGCTTCCTAAAATTGGCTTTGGTACAGGCTAAAGTTTCCCATGCCAATATCATATCTATAGATACTTCCGAAGCGGAAAAAATGCCCGGTGTTGAAGCGGTACTCACTTACAAGGATATTAAAGGTACCAACCGCATCGACGGCCTTGTTTTTTATCCTACTTGGCATAAAGGTGATGGTCTTGACCGTCCAATTTTGTGCGATGAGAAAATATTCCAGTATGGCGATGCCATTGCCATAGTTTGTGCGGATACCGAAGAGCATGCTCGTGCTGCCGCGGATAAAGTGGTTGTGGAAGTAGAAGAATTGCCTGCTTATATGAGCGCGCGTGAAGCTACCGCTCCCGATGCTATTGAGATTCACCCCGGTACCCCTAATATTTACTTTGAACAAAATATTATTAAAGGCGAAGATCCCGACCCCATTTTTGCAAAAGCGGATGTGGTTGTGGAAGGCGAATATTATACACAGCGTCAGCCCCACTTGGTATTGGAGCCTGATGTAGGCTATGCTTATTATGATGAAGAAGGCCGTGTAACTATCCATTCCAAGAGTGTTGGTGTTTATATGCACCGCGCAATGATCGCAGGTGGTATTGGCCTTGAAGAAGATCAGATTCGTATTATCCAAAACAATGCGGGTGCTACTTTCGGTTATAAATTAAGCCCCACCTTGGAGGCCATTTTAGCCGTAGCTGTTATAGCAACAGGTAAACCCGTTTATTTGGAATTCGATATGCACCAGCAGCTTACTTATACCGGTAAACGTTCTCCTTTCTTTATGAATGTTAAAATTGCTGCCAATAAAGAAGGTAAAATACTTGCCTTGAAACATGAAATGCTGGGTGACCACGGTCCTTATTCCGAATTTGGTGACTTGCTTTTGACCAAACCCATTCAGTTTTGCGCCAGTGGTTATGATATTCCCAATTACAAAGGGCATGGCGCAATAACCTTCACCAACCATGCTTACGGCGCTGCTATGAGAGCTTTTGGTGCTCCTCAGGGGCATTTCGCAGGTGAAAGTGCTATAGATGAACTGGCTGCTAAGTTGGGTATGGATCCTTTCCAATTCCGTTATATAAATTTATACGATGAAAATTCCACTACACCCAATGGTAACAAGCCTGATGTATTGGTGCTGAAAGGCTTATTCGATAAATTACGTCCTTCTTATGAATTAGCCAGAAAAAAACAAAAAGAATTTGATGTAAGCGGCGATCTGCGTCGTGGTGTGGGCTTATCCTTAAGCATTTACTGCTGTGGTGATGACAGCCTGGATAGTTCTTCCGCTGCTGTGGAGTTAACTTCCGAAGGTAAAGTAAAAGTTTATAATACCTGGGAGGACCACGGTCAAGGTTCGGATATGGGCGCTCTTGCCACCAGCCATGAGGCATTAAAGGAACTTGGTATAACTCCCGATGATATCATTCTGGTTTCCAACGATACCGCCAAATGCATAAACAGCGGTAATGCGGCGGGCAGCCGTTCCCAGGTAATGGTGGGCAATGCCATTTACGAAGCCTGCGACGCTTTGAAAAAAGCTATGCGCAAGGAAGACGGTACTTTCCGTACCTATGAAGAAATGAAAGCTGAAAATATAGATACCTATTATGAAGGTACCTATTCCACAGGTAATGTTTGCACACCTGCTAACCCCGAAAACTTCCAGTTCAATCCTTACCCTGCTTATATGTACGGTGTATATTTGAGCGAAGTGGATGTAAATATCAAAACCGGTAAAACTCAGGTAGTTAAAATGACAGGTGCTTATGATATTGGTAATATAGGTAACCAAACTGTGGTAGACGGCCAGGTTTACGGCGGGATGGCCCAGGGTATAGGTATGGCTCTTTACGAGGATTTTGAGGACTTGAAAAAGCATACTACCCTGTTGAAGAGTGGTTTTCCCACTATAGATACGGTTCCTGATGAATTAGAACTTCTTTATACCCAAACTCCTCGTCCCAACAGTTCTTACGGTTGCTCCGGGGTTGGCGAGGTTGTGGCTGCCGGGCCGCATGTTTCCATAATAAACGCTATTTACGATGCCTGCGGCGCGCGCGTGCGTGAGCTGCCCGCTTACCCCGAAAGAGTTTTGGCGGCAATGCCTACTAAATAGCAGATAATTGGGCAAACTATACCCCGGGCTTTAAGTTCGGGGTTCGGTTTGTCATTTTTTATTTTGTTAAGGAGAGCTTATGGATTCCAAACAAATGATGAAAACGGAAGTACAGTGCATAGAGGAACATGCGCCTAAATGCCAGGCTAGCTGCCCTTTGCATGTGCAGATGCGCAGTCTGATAAATTTAGTTAAGACAAAGTCTTTTGATGAGGCAGCCTTGCTTTTACAAAAGCAGGCTATGTTTCCGCGGCTTATTGCCGCCATGTGTCCTGCGCCTTGCGAAAGAGCCTGCAAAAGAGCGGAATTGGATGATGGTATTGCTATAAATGCCATGGAAAAAGCCATTGTGGCAAAGGGAGCTTTACCCCAGCAAAAAATAATACCTTATATGAAAATAAACAAAACTGTAGCTATAGTTGGCGGTGGTGTAAGCGGTATGGCGGTGGCCTGGTTTTTGTATGAAAAAGGTTTCAATATAACAGTATTTGAAAAAACAAATAAATTGGGTGGCAAATTGCTGGAATTTCCTCATATAAGTGAAGAAAACATAGCCTTGGATTTTGTTCCCGTTACCCAAGCAGATATAGAATTTCATTTTAATACAGAAATAGGTAAGGATATAAGTTATGAAGAAATATTGGAGCAGTTTGACAGCATTTATATAAGTGGTGCTGCCAATTTTACTGCTCTTGATATAGAGCTTAAGGCAGACCCCAAAACCTTGCAAAACGCAAATCCTAAAATTTTTATAGGTGGCAGTATATTAAGAGAAGGCGAGCCTTATTCAGTGGTACAATCTATTAATGAAGGCAGGCGTGCTGCTATTTCTATGGATAGGTTTTTGAAAAAAGTTTCCTTAACTGCGGCCCGTTATCATGAAGAACCTTATGAAACCGAGCTTTATACGGATATAAACGGTGTAGAAAAAGTGCTCCGTACCCCAAAAACAGGGGGAGAATATACTGACGAGGAATTACAGCAGGAAGCAAAACGCTGTCTTGACTGCCATTGTTTGGTATGTGTAAGAGAATGTAAATTTTTAAAACGTTTTGGTAGATTCCCCCGTCTTTATATACGGGAAATAGCCAATACGATAAGTCTTTTGGGCGGTGGTTCCCGTTCAGCTAAAAACCTGATTGTAGCTTGCACTTTGTGTGGTTTATGCAAGGAGCTTTGTCCTAACAGCATTCAAATGCCCGAGGTCATAAAATCGGGC
>DGYV01000029.1:18117-18273 GCA_002398485.1 Peptococcaceae bacterium UBA4997
GCAGGAAATGGTGAAAAAAAATGAGCTTTCACCCGCCATTTATGATTTTCCCGTACGGGATATGTTGTTTTCCAACAGTGATGAATTCAGCTTGTGCAAGCATGCGCCCCAACTAAAAAAAAGCGAATATTTGTTTTTTCCCGGCTGTCAAATGGC
>DGYV01000029.1:18449-18977 GCA_002398485.1 Peptococcaceae bacterium UBA4997
TTTTTTCCCGGCTGTCAAATGGCGGCAACCATGAGTGAATATATAAGCCCGTGTTATGATTATTTATTGGAAAAATTAGGCAAGGTTGGCTTATTTTTAGGCTGCTGCGGAGCCCCTGCGGATTGGGCAGGCCAGGAAAAGTTGTTTAATGAAACTATGGCGGAGTTGATTGCTAAATGGCAGGATATGGGAGAACCCACAATGATAGTGGGATGTACCACCTGTTACCAGCAATTTAAGGCAGCCAGGCCTGAAATGAAGCTTTTGAGCTTATGGGAGGTTTTTGCCGAGCATGGTCTTCCCGAAGTGGCAAGAGAGCCGAAGAGCGTGGCGGTTCACGATACCTGTACGGCACGGCACGAAGGAGAAATCCAGGAAGCAGTACGCCAAATCCTTGATGAAACAGGTTATAAAGTAGAGGAATTGGAATTCAGCAGGGAAAAAACCAGATGCTGCGGTTATGGTGGTTTGGTATTTTACGGTGATAAAAAAATGGCCAAAGAATTTGTACAAGCCAGAGCAGAAGAA
>DGYV01000029.1:19146-19285 GCA_002398485.1 Peptococcaceae bacterium UBA4997
TTGTACAAGCCAGAGCAGAAGAAAGTAAGCTGCCCTATGTAGCCTATTGCAGTGTTTGCAGAGATTTCTTTGTAAATGCGGGCAAACCTGCTTACCATATTTTAGATATTATTTGGGGCAAGGACAGCCCCAAAAAAGC
>DGYV01000024.1 GCA_002398485.1 Peptococcaceae bacterium UBA4997
CCCTATTACCGGCAAGCATCATTATGGGCGGAACCTATTTGCTTTTGGTGGACGACCTAGCACGGGGTATGCTCGCCATGGAAATCCCCTTGGGTATACTAACTGCCCTTATCGGAGCACCGTTTTTTATTTATCTTATGTATAAAGGAAGGAATGGTTGGTCTTGAGCTTATTGATAAATGACTTGGCTTGTGGTTATGCCAAACGCACAGTTTTGAAACACATAAACCTGAAAATCGAAACGGGTGAAGTATTGTGCATATTGGGACCAAATGGGGTTGGTAAAAGCACCCTTTTTAAAACTATACAGGGTTTTTTGGCTCCTCATAGCGGGCAAATTTTATTGAACGGTAAAAGCATAAGTAAATGGAGCCGTAAACAGCTGGCCAAAAACCTAGCTTATGTACCACAAACCCACGAAGCATCTTTCCCTTACACGGTATCGGAAGTTGTTTTAATGGGCAGGACCGCTCATTTGGGAAACTTCAGCTCTCCGAGAATTCAAGATTATGAAATTTGTGAAGAAATTTTGACAAAACTTAAAATCAGCCATCTTGCTTCTTCGATTTATACCCAAATAAGCGGCGGAGAAAGACAGTTGGTGCTTATTGCCAGAGCCTTGGCGCAAAAACCTCTGTTTTTAATGATGGATGAGCCCACTTCCAACCTTGATTTTGGCAACCAGGTAAAAGTATTGCAGCAAATAGTTAATTTAGCCGAATCGGGTATGGGCATAATCATGACTACTCATTTCCCCGATCATGCCTTTTTATGTTCGGGGAAAGTAGCTTTATTCAAACCCGACCACAGCTATAGTTTTGGTTCGGCAAACGAGGTGATCACAGAAGCATCTTTGGCAGAAGCTTACGGAATTCCTGTTAAAATGAGCCAGGTACAAAACCTGAACGGTGAAAACTTAAAAACCTGTATCCCCATGCTTAATAAAGCTGAAACCAATGCTCCGAAAATACAAAACCAGCTTAAGTTCAAAGCTTACCAAAGCTCTGTACAAGCTCATCATATAGTTTCTTGAATTTTTCATTTTAATATACAAAAGGGGGAATGCCCGAAATAATAATGATATTGCTTGATCAAAAAGCAATATTAAAAACAGCACCTATTATATAAATAATTTATTATTGAAAAGAGGAGAAAAATCAATGAAAAAAAGGCTTTTTTTATTTGCCTTAATGGCAACATTATTATGCGCTTTGTTTTTAACGGGCTGCAACAACAATGCCCAGGGAACGGATGATCCGGCCGCCGCTGAAACCAAGATTGTAAAAAATCTTGATGGCACAGACATCACCGTACCCACAAAAGTAGAAAAAGTGGGAGCTATTTTTGGCCCTTCCTATGAAAAAATCTATATGCTGAATGCAGAAGACAAAATAGTTTGTGATGGTGATTTTCACATTAACGGCTGGCCTTGGTCCAATGTTATTTACCAACGCTTAAATGATGTGCCCGGCATACCCAATGCACATACTGAATTAAACATTGAAGAAATGATGAAATATGACCTTGACGTTGTATTCAACTTCCCCAACCCGGATACAACCGCAGCAATGGAACAAGCAGGTATCAGTGTTGTTCCCTTTGCTTCCACAGGAAAATTTACAGATATTAGGGATACTGTAAATGTATATGCTGAAGTTTTGGGTGATGACGCTCCCGAAATTGCTGAACGTTACAGCAAATATTTTGATGAAAAACTAAAAATGATCACAGATGTAACCTCTAAAATATCTGAAAATAAAAAAGCAAAAGTTTACTTTGCCAACCAAGAAATTTTATGGACTGCAGGCAACAAATCCGATATACCTGAAATGATCCAGCTGGCAGGTGGTATTTGTGTACATAAAGATGTTGAAGGCGGCGGCAAAACTGAAATTTCCAAGGAACAATTCCTAAGCTGGAACTCTGATTTTATTTTTGTGGATCATGCAGGTTCCTCAGGCAATGCAACGGCTGAAGAAGTGATAAATACTGCTTTGCAAACCGATGAGTTTGCACAAATCCCCGCAGTAAAAAATGATAATGTTTATATATGCCCAACGGGCGTTTTCTTTTGGGATGCCGGTGTTCAGAAAATACTGCTTTTGATGTGGATGGCTCAAACCATGTATCCCGAAGAATTCCCCAACCTAGATATGCAGGAAGAACTGAAAACCTTCTATTCCGAATTTTTCCGTTATGACCTAACAGATGAGCAGGCTTCTAAAATAATGGCTCACTTAAACCCCTAAAGCTTGAATTCAAGCATAAGCTTATAAATTTAAGATAAAGCTTAACATATAAAACCGTGCCTATAACGGGCACGGTTTTATTTATAATCTATTATTTGTTAAACTATTTCCGCCCTGGCATTTTGATCAAAAGGATTCGTTCTTACCGCCAAAGAAAACAGATAAGGATATTCTTTTTGCAAATGCTGCATATAAAAAAGCCATTCTTGAAGCAGCATTTTATATACCCTTACAATATCCCTATTGAGATGGTTTTTATCATTTTCAAACAATCGGCTTAAATTATTACGGCTGCCCAATTCTTCTTCAAGATGCAATATAGACATCATCAGTTCCGAAAAACGATCATGTTCAAGTAAAGCCGGGTTTTCAATGATTTTCAGCATAAATTCTCTTTTGGCAAATAATAACCCTTGTATTTCAACAAAATTTGTAATATTTATAGCGGACTTATGTTTTTCTATATGATTCAAAGCGTTTTGAAAATCTTTTTTAAGCCAGCTTTCCTGTAAAAGCAAATCATTTTGCAATTGCTTTAATCTATCATCACTTTGGGCAGTCATTTCCAAAAGCTTATAACCAAGTTCGCTAAAAAAAATACCTATGAGCATATTCAGTTTTTTCAAAGAGTTTTTCTTTTCCCTATCCTCCAATAATTTATGAAAAATAAGGGTAACAAACAAAATTTCCAGCGGCAGAAAAGCTATATCGCCCAATAGATAAAGAAATATATGCTGAATATCCTTAAAAACCAAATAATGCAAACCATACATTCCCGCTGACAGCAAAATCAAGGCAAATGCCAGTGGTATTTTCTCCAAAATCTTTTTCATATAGATCCCTCACAAATAAAAATTGTTAAGCGCTTAAAGCAATAAGGCTAAGCATTAAAAAACAACTGTATTTTATATAAACACAAATAAAATACATAGGCTTAAATACTTAGGTTTTTTTATTATAACAAGCAAAAAGCTTAAACACAATCTAAATCAAAACTAAAAACTAAAAAATTACAATAACAAAATAGTAAAATCCTCCAAGTTTTTTAACTTGGAGGATTTTTAGGAGAAAGTAGCTTTTGCTATATGGCAATAAACTTTAAGGCTAAATTATAATAATATTAACTACTACACCTTTATTATTCTGTCATAACTGTTTTTTCGGTTTCACCCATTACTTCCCGCAGGGTCAAAACTGCTTCCATCATTTTAGGGAAACCAACCGTAGAGGCGGAAAGTAAAATGGAGTGTTCTATTTCTTCCCTGGTACAACCGCTTTTCAAGGCTTTTTTAATATGGGTTTTTAAAGCATAAGGATTTTGGCCTGCTGTAGAAAGGGCCACTTTAATAAGCCACCTGCTTTGTTCGGTCAAGGGCCCGCCTTTGGTATGCAGCAGTTTACCGTAATGTTCATAGGCTTCATATATTTCCCCGTGATTTTCCATGAAATACTTCAAATTACTTTCAATAGTATCCATTAGTTTTACCCCCTTATTATTTTGTGGCTAAATGAACCGGTAAAATAATAAACAAATATTGCCGGATATTTCAAACAATTCTTAATATTATTATACAAAAGAATTGGCAATTTGTCAAAAAATATTGTCCAATATTATCCAAAAAATGCTTGCTTTTAACAACAGCTTCAATTTTAAAATACTAAATGCCTTAATTACGAAGATGATATTTCCATTATTATTTTATTATTTTGTTATAATGTAAAAATTTATGCAAAAAAATTTATAAAACATAATAATGTGATATTATATTAAAAAATTTTGTGATATAATAATGGAAATATCTTTAGTATTATTCATCAAACAATCTTTTTTATACCAATAAAGGTAAAGGAGAATGATAAATGCAAAAAGCAGAATTGGCAAAGAAGATTTATGAAGTAGCCCACATTACAGGTGAATTTACCTTACGTTCCGGGCAAATTTCAAATGAATATTTTGATAAATATTTATTTGAAGCACAACCGCTTTTACTTGCCGAAATTGCCAAAACCATGAAAGATTTGATACCCGAAGGTACCGAAGTGCTGGCAGGGCTGGAAATGGGCGGCATCCCCTTAGTTACGGCAATTTCCATGGAAACAGGCATGCAGGCCGCTTTTGTAAGAAAAAAAGCCAAAGAATACGGTACCTGCCGCTTAGCTGAAGGCGCAGACATCAAAGGTAAAAAAGTATGTGTGATCGAAGATGTTGTAACCACAGGCGGCCAAATCAAATTAAGCGTTCAAGAACTACGTGAAAGGGGCGCCATCATAGATACCGTAATTTGCGCTATTCAAAGAAACCCAAATGCCACCGAAATACTTGCCGAAGCCGGCTTGCTTTTGAAACCTGCTTTGACCATGGAATATATCAAAGAAAAGGCTGAAGTTTAAAACCAAAGTGAGCTATAAAGCTTGCTAAATTAAAAACAAAAACCATATTATAAGAAATTACCGGTAAATTTATTTAAGATTTTTCAAGCAGACTGTTGACACAATCGCCAAGCAGTGCTATATTATAGCCAACATGTCAATATAAAAAATCTTCAGGGCAGGGTGCA
>DGYV01000037.1:0-868 GCA_002398485.1 Peptococcaceae bacterium UBA4997
CGCTATTCGCGACCCCTTGTCAGGCCGTGCTTATGTTTACCAGGCCATGCGCGTAACAGGCGCGGCCGACCCCACCCGCCCCATTAAGGAAACCCTGCCGGGTAAACTGCCGCAAAGAAAAATAGTAACAGCGGCGGCGGCAGGCTACAGTAGCTATGGCAACCAAATAGGCTTAGCCACAGGCTTGGTGGAGGAAATCTACCATCCCAATTATGTAGCAAAAAGAATGGAAATAGGTGCGGTAGTAGGTGCTGCTCCCAAAAGCAATGTACGCAGGGAACGTCCGCAAGACGGCGACTTGGTTATACTCTTGGGCGGACGCACAGGCCGTGATGGCTGCGGCGGTGCCACAGGTTCTTCCAAATCCCATACTACGGAATCATTAGGCTCCTGCGGTGCTGAAGTACAAAAAGGTAACCCTCCCGAAGAAAGAAAGATCCAGCGTCTTTTCCGTGACCCCAAAGTAACCCGCATGATCAAACGCTGTAACGATTTCGGCGCAGGCGGCGTTTCGGTTGCCATAGGCGAATTGGCGGATGGCTTAACTATTAACCTAGATGCTGTAACAAAAAAATATGAAGGTTTAGACGGTACAGAGCTTGCTATTTCCGAAAGTCAGGAAAGAATGGCGGTAGTAATAGATCCGCAAGACTTAAATAAATTTATGGCGGCTGCCAAAAATGAAAACCTGGAAGCAACACTGGTAGCTAAGGTTCAGGCAAAACCACGCTTGGAAATGACCTGGAACGGGCGCACCATTGTAAATATCAGCAGGGAATTTTTGAATTCCAACGGCGCACCCAAAAATACGGATGTAAAAGTAAATACACCAAATACAACTAAAATTTATGAAGGTATTGAACCTAAG
>DGYV01000037.1:1052-8762 GCA_002398485.1 Peptococcaceae bacterium UBA4997
GGTATTGAACCTAAGGGCAAAACCTTTACGGAACAGCTTTTGAATTTGGTAACTAATTTAAATATCTGCTCCCAAAAAGGCTTAATAGAAAGGTTCGACAGTACCATCGGCGCGGGCACCGTAACCATGCCCTTCGGTGGTAAATACCAGCTTACCCCCACCCCCTTTATGGCGGCAAAAATACCTGTTTTGCAGGGTGAAACCAATACTGCCTCCGTAATGGCTTATGGTTACAACCCTTATGTTTCGGAACAAAGCCCCTTCCATGGTGCGGTAGCGGCTGTAGTTGAAAGCATAACCAAATTAGTTGCAGCGGGCCTTAACTATCAAAACCTGTGGCTTACTCTTCAAGAATATTTTGAACGCACTAATAATGAACCCACCCGTTGGGGCAAACCCTTTGCTGCGCTTTTAGGCGCATTTACGGCGCAAATGGAGCTTGGCCTTGCCGCTATAGGCGGTAAGGACAGCATGTCGGGCACTTTTGAAGATATTGATGTACCGCCTACTTTGGTAAGCTTTGCCATAGGAACCTGTGGGGCAGATAAAATAATCACCCCTGAATTCAAAAAAGCAGGTAACTTTGTATACCTAATCAAAGCTAAGTATGACGAAAACAACCTGCCTGATTTCGCCTCCTTAAAACGAGTTTACGAACATGTACAGCTTTTAAATGCGGAAGGTACCGTAAAATCCGCTTGGGCAATTGGTAAAGGCGGTATTGCGGAAGCTGTTTTCAAAATGGCATTGGGCAATAAAATAGGCTTTGATTTCAACGATGAAAAGAGTGATTTCAATTATTTCCACCAATATTACGGCAGTATCTTAATAGAAACGGAAAAGCAAATATCCAATGCCATTTTGGTAGGCAAAACCACGAACAATGCCGCTATTCAAATCGGCTCGGAGATTATTGGTTTAGATAAGCTTATTGAAGCTTGGCAAAAACCATTGGCTGAAGTATTTCCCATTACAACCCCCGCCAAAACCATGAAAAAACCCGAGCTTTACAGCTATGAAACCCGTTCCGCTTTAAAACCCGCCGCTTCCGCTGTAAAACCCAAAGTTCTTTTACCTATTTTCCCCGGTACCAACTGTGAATATGATACCGCGCGTCAATTTGAAAAATACGGAGCAGAAACTTTAAGCTTTATAATAGGCAACCTTACTTCAAATATGGTGGAAAGTTCAGTAAAAAATCTGGTAAAAGCTATAGATAATAGTCAAATCATCATGCTTCCCGGTGGCTTTTCGGGCGGCGACGAACCGGATGGCAGCGGTAAATTTATTGCTACCTTCTTCCGTAATCCCCGTATCAGCGAAGCGGTGAACAGGCTCTTAACAGAACGCGACGGCTTGATGCTGGGTATTTGCAACGGTTTTCAGGCACTCATCAAATTAGGGCTTGTACCTTACGGTGAAATAAGGGATATGGAGCCTGAAAGCCCCACCCTTACCTACAACAATATTGGCCGCCACCAATCCATGATGGTTCAAACCCGTATTGCTTCCGTAAATTCGCCTTGGCTGGCCTATAATAACGTAGGAGATATCCATACCATAGCTATTTCTCATGGGGAAGGACGTTTTGTGGCAGATGAACAAATGCTTGCCCTCTTAAAAGCCAATGGGCAAATAATAACCCAATATGTGGATCTTGCAGGTAACCCAACTATGGAAATGCCTTATAACCCCAATGGCTCTATCGAAGCTATCGAAGGCATAACAAGCCCCGACGGCCGCATATTAGGCAAAATGGGACACAGCGAAAGGGTTGGCACGAGTATCACCAAAAATGTGCCGGGCATTAAAGACCAGCTCATTTTCAAAGCAGGTGTGGATTACTTCAAATAAAATCCAACTTCTACAGCTTATCCTATAAATTTAAAAGACCTGTTGATAAATCAACAGGTCTTTTATTTTAGTTAGCTTATTCAACTTTACTGCTTAAGCCCGAAGTCAAATTGAATTTATACAAAGCCATATCCATCATATCATCAGGCCACATCAAATACATCTCATTGGTAGTTTTATTCAAGTGTGTAATATAACAGCTTTCATACTGAGCGGAAAATGTTCTGCCCGGCAAATCACCCAACCTTTTTACATTAAATTCCTTATTATTGAATAATATTTCATAAATACCCTGCTTATAGATATCATTACCTTCCATACATACGGCATATACCGTATCCTCTTTAACCAGTATGGGCAGGCTTAAGGGCAATGCCTCTTTATAAGCACCGTTCACCAAATCCAAAATAAAAATATGCCCCTTATCGGCTCCCGAAGGATAATTTGTTTCTTTACAGTTCATAAGCACTGTATTACCGGCTTTAAGTAGTATTTCAGGATAAAGTTGATTTTGCGGCATTGTAAAAAGCAGCTGTTTTGCCCCCGTAGTACGTTCAAGCTTATAAATAAGGGTAGTAAAATTGCCGCTTATATTAGGTTCCTGCCACTTAAACACAGAATGGGAAATATAGCTGTAGCTATCATCTTCATAAAACACCTGCTCTATCGGTGCGCCTTCATTCCAAACCTTTTCCCAAAGCACATCCTTGGTTTTATATATATATTCCGTTTGCGGCACAGTTATAGCAAAATCTATACCTGTAATAAAAGGTGAAGCATGGTCGGGGTAGATCATTGAGCCCCATTTATTGTTATAATAATAAAGTATGGTACTGAGATTTACATTCCGCACATAACCATCGGCATCGGTTTCACCCCATAAATAACCCAGTTGTTTATTAAATTCATTTTTTTGCGGCTTAACATCCACATTCAAACTAAGGCTGTAAATATGGCCACTTTCCCCCACTGCCTCCAATTTTGCACTATTAACTGTAAAATCCGTTACGGCTAAGCCGTAATTACTTGTATAAACAAAGCTGTTCATAAATTCTTGGGCATAAACTATGCCCTCGGCCTCAGCAGGCGCCGTTTGTACCGAACCACCCAAATTGCTCCAATTATAATAACTGCTGCTTATTTGATATTTACTGCTTGTATCATCAGGCACACTTTTTTCTATACCAATAACAGTATATTGGTTAAGCATAGAAAAATCAGGACTGCTTTCGGTATGAGTTACAGATATTTGCACCTGAGGATGTGCTATATCCACCAAATAGTCAATGCCATCTTCAGAAGCTAAATAAATAAAGGTTTTACCATCCACAGGCAATTGGGAAATATCTGCATATGTAAGCATTTGGGCTTCCGCGGGCAGAACTTCCGAAATAGGTTCATCCTCTTCTGCAGGCTTCAGCGGATTCATCACATTATGAAAAAGAAACAGTGCGGATAACAATAATACAAATACCACGGCAATAACTATAAAGCTGATGGTTTTTTGCTTAGCTGTCAATGCCCTATCCCCTTTCTTACGGCATAGGCCGTTTTATTTACAAATTATAGATATTACAATTCTCTCCTTTTACTAAGCCTATTATACCAATACCAAAACCTCTTGCCAAATCAATAGCTTGTCCCAAAGGCGTGCCTTTGGCAACCATAAGCTTTACACCAACTATTTTGGCCTGCCTTACCATGTCGCCGGAGATCCTACCCGAAAGCATGATGTATTTATCTGCCATATTCAATTCATTTAATACACAATAACCCAAAGCCTTGCTAAAAGCATTGTATCTTGCAACATCCTCTGCCCAAAAAAGTTGTTTTTCACCACAACCCACTGCCGCACTGTGTACACCTCTGGTTTGAAGATAAGTAAGAGAAGGTTTAATAAATTCCTTCATAACGGCTTTTATTTTAGCAATATCCAAATTAAAGGCGGCAAGCTTTTTTCCCACCTGTTCAGGTTCCAAATCAAATGGAGCTTTACCAATAATCCCTATGGCACAAGCTTCAGCTTGTCCCTTTTGGGGCTTTAGATTTATGGTTACACCATGTTTATCACTTGCTATCATAGCAATATCTTCTTTGGCAGTTATAATACCACGCCCTGCCAAATAACCTACAGCAAGCTCCTCAAAATAGTTGGGCGAACAAAAAATACAAGTGCTTTCACCATCAACAGTCAAAACACAGAGGCTTTCCGTTGCTACATTGGTTAGGGCTTTTCGTAAACCATGCAAGTCACTTTTAATAATCGCAATTTGTTTCTGCATAATTCAAATAATTCTCCACATCCGCCTTGGTATTTAAATTAAAAAACATTTGCCAGTCAGGGCTGAACTCTCTGGCCTTTTTTTCAGTGATAAACAAAGTGTCAACCTTCTGCAAAAGCGGATAAACAGAACATCTTTGCGCTAATAAATATTTATGCATTAAAGAAGTTAAGCTCTTATGATAAAAAGCATTGGCTGGCTCTATCCAAACCCCAAAACGGGTAACACAAGCCTTGGGCTTTTTAGCCAGTACCTGTTCTGACATATATTCTATATATTCGGGGTTAAGATAGGGCATATCACAAGCTATAACATAGGCATATTCGGCTTCTGAAGCACAAAGCCCCGAATGGATACCGCTCAAGAGCCCGCACTGCGGCACCACGTCCTGCACGGTTATGATATTTGGTTTATTTTTATATTCCAATTTACCGTCGTCCGCAATAATTATACGGGGAAAAATAGGCTCCACATTACTTATCACATGGTCCAGCAAGGTTTTTTGATCATGCAGTTTTATATAACGCTTATCCTCACCCATGCGGCGGCTCAAACCGCCCGCCAGAATAATAGCTGTATCCGTAAGCTTCATAAAAGCACTTCCTTTAATAATATGATGATTTTAATCAAGCTTTATATATCTTTACCGCGCACACCTTTAATTCGGGTATTTTAGCATAAGGATCCAAAGCCTTATTGGTAAGACGGTTTGCCGCGGCCTGGCTGTAATGGAAGGGCATGAAAAGCACTCCTCTGCCAATAGTTTCAACTACCTTGGCTGTTGTAATAACAGAACCTCGGCGAGAGCTTACAGTTACTTTATCTCCATTTGCAATACCTAAAGAATGGGCATCCAAACGGTTTATTTCCACATAAGGCTCACCTGCAATTTCCTGTACGCCTGCGCTTTTCCCCGTCATGGTTCGGGTATGATACTGGTAAAGCACCCTGCCTGTGGTAAGGATGAATGGATACTCCGTATCAGGTACTTCACGGGAAAGTGTATAAGGGCAAACCGCAAATGCACCCAAGCCCCTGGTAAATTTATCCTTATGCAGGAATTTTGTTCCCTTATGCTCTTCATTTAGGCAAGGCCACTGCAAACCCTCTCCATTTTCAAGCCTATTATAGGTAATACCGCCGTAAGAAGGCGTAAGCGCATTTATTTCCGCCATGATTTCAGCCGGGTGGCTGTAGCTTGCCTTATAGCCAAGCTTGTTCATCAATTCCGTAATGATCTGCCAATCCGCCTTAGCTTCGCCGGGCAGTTTCACCGCCTTGTGCAGGCACTGTACTCTTCTTTCCGTATTGGTGAAGGTACCGTCTTTTTCCGCAAAGGAAGCGGCAGGCAATACCACATCCGCAAAGGCTGCTGTTTCGTTAAGAAAAATATCCTGCACCAATAAAAACGGTATTTTAGCCAGCACTTTTTCCAAATGGTTCAAATCTGGGTCGGAAACCATGGGGTTTTCGCCCATTATATATAAGAATTTTATTTCGCCATCATCTATAGCGTTAAAAATCTCGCTTACAGTTTTGCCCGCTGTTTCGGGAACAGGAAGCCCCCAAGCTTTAGAGAATTTTTCCCTTGCTTTCGGGTCTGCAACCTTTTGATAACCTGGCAAATCGCCCGGCAAAGCAGCCATATCACAGGAACCCTGCACATTGTTCTGGCCGCGCAGAGGGTTAACGCCTGAGGCCTCCTTGCCTATTTGCCCGCACAGCATAGCTAAATTCGCCACCATGCGTACACCATCTGTACCCGTACTATGCTGGGTAATACCCATGGCATAAAAAATGCCCGCATTTTTAGCCCTGGCATAGGTTTCGGCAGCCTTCCTCAATAAGGCGGCCTCCACCCGGCAAATTTCAGCACATTCTTCCACTGTTACCGTATCTAAATAGGCTTTAAGCTCATTAAAGCCCTCCGTACGCTCATTTATAAAATTTTTATTTTCCAAACCTGCTTCCAAAATGGCTTTCAGCATACCGTTCAAAAGCGCTACATTGGTACCGGGTTTGATTTGCAGGAAAAACTGCGCATCATTGCAAAGCTCTATACGCCTTGGTTCCGCCACGATGATAACCGCGCCTTTTTTGGCAGCCTGCCGCATTTTGGTTGCTATAACAGGGTGCGTTTCCGTAGTATTGGAACCGATCACAAAAATAACATCCATATCCGTTATTTCAGCTATACTGTTGGTCATGGCACCGCTGCCAAAGCTCATTTGCAGGCCCGCTACCGTGGAGGCATGGCATAAACGTGCGCAGTGGTCAATATTATTGGTATTGCCCAAACCACGCAACAGCTTTTGGAACAAATAATTTTCCTCGTTAGTGCAGCGTGCGGAGGCTAAACCTGCTATAGCACTGCCTCCACCCACAGCCTTAGCCTTATTCCAGGCCTTGATTATTACATCATAAGCTTCTTCCCAGCTGGCCTCGGTAAGCTTGCCATTTTTGCGGATAAGCGGTTTTTTCAGCCTGTCGGGGTGCTGGATGAAGTTATAAGCAAAACGCCCTTTAACACACATCAAGCCGTCATTAGCGGCCCCCTTTAAGGGCTGAACACCCATTACCCTGCCTTCATGGGTCAACAAGCCCATTTTGCAACCCACACCGCAATATGGGCAAACTGTTTCGGTCATCTTGTTATAATGGCCCGACAACAGCGTTTTAGGGTAAAGGGCCCCTGTAGGACAAACCGTTAAACAGTTACCGCAGGAAACACAGGCGGAATTTCCCAAAGGTGCATCAAAAGCAGGTGCTATATGGTTATCGAAACCCCGCTCGCATAAAGCTAAGGCTTCCACACATTGCTTTTCAGCACAAATACGCTCGCACTTACGGCATAATATACACTTATTGGGGTCAAAGTTATAAAAAGGGTTGGAATCATCTATAGGCTTCCAGGCCTGTAAATGCTCATAACTGCTTTTTTGCAGCCCATATTCCAAGCAATAACGGTGAAAAAGGCAATCACCATGCTTGTAGCAGGCAAAACAATTGGCATTATGCTTGGAAAGCAATAAATCCAAAACCTGCCTGCGCGCATTGAACACCCTTGGCGAATCTGTGATTATTTTCATGCCCTCCTGCAAAATAGAGGCACAGGCAGGCACTAAATTTCTGGCTCCTACCAATTCAACAACACAAACACGGCAAAAGCCTTCCGCATCCATACCAGGTATATGACACAACGTAGGTATATTTATATCAAGTCTGCGTGCCGCTTCAAGCACGCTCGTACCTTCACTTACCTGTATTTTGTGTCCATCTATAGTAACATTTATCACACTATCACCCCAAAAAACAACTAATTTATACTTTATTCTTTCTAATTTATTATTATAACAAATTTATTGTGCAATTACCAGGTTTTTTGTAGGGATTAAAAGCCT
This sequence comes from Peptococcaceae bacterium UBA4997, assembly GCA_002398485.1. GTDB lineage: Bacteria > Bacillota > Dehalobacteriia > UBA4068 > UBA4997 > UBA4997. Next base: position 8,590 of record DGYV01000037.1, read on the forward strand.
ATTGCCTGCAAGCTTGAATTACCTTCAAAACAACTCCAAACCTTATATTAATCATAAGCAAAAAAGCGGCCTTTTAAGGCCGCTTGCTTATTTTATACAATAAAGCATTACAGATGGCGGCTGCCACCGTACTGCCGCCTTTGCGCCCATTCGCTATAATACAGGGCACACCC
>DGYV01000037.1:8925-16995 GCA_002398485.1 Peptococcaceae bacterium UBA4997
ATACAGGGCACACCCGCTTTTTGGATGATTTCCTTACTTTCCACCACATTTACAAAACCCACAGGCACACCAATAATAAGTTTAGGTAAAATTTTGCCTGCCTCGATAAGTTCGTTCAGCCTTAACAGAGCTGTAGGCGCATTGCCAACCGCTATTATCAAGGGCACCGCCAAAGCACAGGCCTTTTCCATGCTCACCGCGGCGCGGGTAATACCACGTTTTTTGGCGGTTTCGGCCACATCGGCATCCGCCATGAAGCAATGCACTTTACCGCCCAAATTTGCCAAAACCGTTTTATTTATGCCCGCTTCCGCCATCCGCGTATCCGTTACTATATGAGCGCCACCCTTAAGTGCCGCCAAACCCTCCTGCACAGCGGTTTCCGAAAAAAACAGGTTCTGCAGATAATCAAAATCGGCTGTAGTATGAATGACCCGCTTAATTATAGGTGCTTGCTCGGCATTAATATGCGCATTGCCCAGTTCACGGCTGATGATTTCAAAACTGCGTTTTTCTATATCCTGTGGCGATATTTTTTGCCATTCCATCAAAATTCTATCCCCTTTCCGTCTTTATGCCAAGCCTGCCTCCAGTATTCTGTAGATTTGAGGCAGATCAAGGCTTTGGCGCAAGGCTGCTGCCAAAGCATCATACTGTTTATTTTTATAAGCCTCCGCGCTCATTATTTCCCCAAGGCCTTCTTGCAGGCCTTTTTGTTTTAATAACATTTGCACCAAGGCCGTGCCAAAAACGCCATCAAATAAACCATGCACATAACTGCCTAAAATATTTCCCGCTACCGCACCGTCTTTTACCCCATTTGCTAAAACAGCAAACGGAACTGCCCCTTCTTGCAGAACAGTCCTGCCCATATGAATCTCGTAACCATCGAAAACTGTTTGAGCCAGCTTAGCAAAATTGCCCGTTAGAGCCAAAACCTTACCTTGTACACGAGTGCGCACCTTCTCGGGCTCAAACACCGTTCGTACAGCCAGCAGTTCCGAGCCCCGCATACTACCACCCTGCTCCACTTTGTTCGGGTCGCTAAGCTCAAGGCCCAGCATTTGATAGCCGCCGCAAACCCCAATAATAGGCGTTCCCACAGACGCTCGCTTTTTAATAGCTGTTTCCAAACCATTCTGCCTGAGCCACATCAAATCCCCCATCGTGTTTTTGGTACCGGGCAGAATTATCAGGTCAGGCTCTTTTAGTTCGTCAGCAGAAGCCACATAACGCAGGCCTACAGGCTCCATACGGGAAAGCGCATTAAAATCCGTAAAGTTGGAAATACGGGGCAAACGGATAACGGCAATATCCAAGGCTTTGGGCAAACTTTGTTGCGTGAAACGCTCTGATAAGCTATCTTCATCATCCAAGTCCAAATGCAGGTAAGGTACTACCCCTACCACGGGGCGCTTTACCAAATTCTCCAGCATACTTAGCCCCGGGCGCAGTATTTCCAAATCACCGCGAAATTTGTTGATTATTATGCCCTTTATGTGTTCGCGCTCACAGGCTTCCAGCAAGGCTACCGTACCGTAAATACCGGCGAACACACCACCACGGTCTATATCACCTACCAAAAGCACGGGTGCCCCCGCAATTTCAGCCATGCCCATATTTACTATATCCTCGCCTTTAAGATTTATTTCTGCAGGACTGCCCGCCCCTTCTATAACAATAATATCGTTTTGGGCCGCCAGTTTTTGGTAGGCCTCTACAACCACGGGGCGCAGGGTTTTCTTATAGGCAAAGTAATCCATGGCATCCATCGTACCCACTACTTCACCATTTACTATAACCTGGCTACCCACATCGTTCGTGGGCTTAAGCAGGATGGGGTTCATCAAAACGGAAGGCTCCGTACAGGCCGCCTCTGCCTGCATAACTTGGGCACGTCCCATTTCCAAACCTTCGTTGGTGATAAAGCTGTTCAATGCCATATTCTGGCTTTTAAAAGGCGCCACCTTGTAGCCATCCTGCTTGAAGATACGGCACAGCCCCGCGCAAACCAAGCTTTTACCCGCATTAGACATAGTACCCTGTATCATTATCGCCTTTGCCATAGCTCATCCTCCAATAACAATTTTACAGCCTTGTTAGCCTGCACTGTCCCCAAATCGCCCTGCCTTTTTTGCCCGTACAACACAAAGGGCTGGGGAATACCTATATGTTTACCGTCAACAGGGCTGGTACCGTGATCGCCACATACCAATAAGGCCGCTCCGGCCTTTTGCAAAGGCGCCAGCACTTTTGCATCCACCTGTTCCAGAAAAAACCTTTTCTCCCAAATATCCCTGCGGTGTGCGGCTTCATCCGCCCCATTGATATGCAAAAACACCAACGGGTAAACTTGGGCAAGCTGTAAGGCAAGTTCAACTTTGGCCGTTAGAGCGGTATCCGTATCGGCCGTAAAATCAGGTTTTGTGTAAACATCCAGGCCCAAAGCCTTGGCCAGGCCTTGAAATATGAGAGCCGCCCCCACCGCAGCCGCCTTGAGCTTAAAGGCAGGAAAAGGGCAAGATACAGATTGCCCCCAGGGCAACAGCACTTTTTCTGTACCAAGGCTTTGCCGTACCATTTGTGTAAGCCTTTTTTCACCTTGCGGTAATATTTCCTCTAAATTTTTCCCCACATAAGCATAGGGCGGGTAAGTTTTTAGGCTTTTCAGTGCGGCTTTAGCATTAGGCACTACCAATAAAGCGCGGTAAGCCCCCAAATGATGATAGCTTAATCCACTAAACCGCGGCACTGCTTGCGGCGGCTCCGCCACACCTAAAATACAGCCATTTTCAGCTAACCTCATCCAACTTGCCCGCAAAACCAAATCGTCCTCGGCAAGCTGTATACCTTTGCCTAGGGCTTCCAAATAACCACGCGCAAAGAGCGGCAACTCGCCTTCCCGTATTCCGAAAAGGCTTGCTATACAGGGGTAGCTTTCCACAGGAAAACCTTTTGGTACCGTTTCAAAATAGCCAAAAAATCCCTCATTTTTCATGGCGGCAAGGTTAGGGTAAGCCTGTACATTAAAAGCCTCATCCGTCATGCCGTCGATGATGCAAAATACCGCTCCCTGTTCAGGCATTATGCTCACCTGCCAATTCTTCAAGCGCAGCAAGTAAACGCATATTCTCATCATGCCGCCGCACCGCTATACGGTAATAGCCGCTGCAAAGCCCTTCATAATTACTGCAATCCCGTATCAATATGCCCCAATTACACAATTTTTCCGCTAAGTTTGTAATTTTACTGTAAAAGAAAATATAATTAGCCTCACTACCCTGCACTTTTATATCAAAAGCCTGCAAACCCTCTAACAAAAAGTCCTTTTCGGTTTGAATGAGCTTTCGGGAATCCCCTATATACGCATTTTCCTGCAAGGCCACAATACCCGCGGCCTGAGCAAGTGCAGACACTGCCCAAGGTTGCCCCGCAGCACTCATTTTTTCCAAAAGAACTTTATTATTACAGAGGCAATAACCCAAACGCACGCCTGCCATCCCATAAAGCTTGGTAAAGGCATCGATTATCATAAGATTATCATTTTCGACAAGCTTGTTTATCAGGCTGTGTTTTTGCGGTTCCGCTAAAAAGCCGTTGAAACACTCATCTACCACCAACAGAGTACCTTTATTTTTACAAACTTTTAAAATACATTCTAACAAGCCTATATCTACCGTAAGCCCTGTGGGATTATTGGGATTACATAAAAACAGTATTTCAACACCTTGTTTTATGTCCTCTAAAATTCTTTCCGTAACCCTAAAGCCGGCTGCCTGCTCAAGTTTATGTTTTTTCACCCTACAATCTACAGTAGCAAGAGCCAGCTCATATTCTGCAAAGGTAGGTATGGTAATAAGTGCGGTTTTAGGCTTCAGCGCAAGCGCAAGGCGATAAATCAAATCGGCAGCTCCGTTTCCGCACAGAATCTGTTCAGGCAATATATTCAAATGCTGGGACAAAGCACAGCAAAGCTCTCTGCACAAAGGGTCGCAATAGGTATCCGCATAGGCCGCAGCGTTACAGATGGCTTCCTGTACCGCTTCAGGCACCCCCAAGGGGTTACAGTTGGCAGAAAAATCCAGCGGCAACCTGCCGTATTCCAGCCTGTAGCCTTCCGTATCACCGCCATGTATCAAAGCCATAGTATCGCCCCCTTAACAAATATACACAAAAACAAGCACAAGCCCGAAGACCAATATAAAAGAGAGTTCGCCCGCAGTATATCCTTAGGCTTGATCGGTCGGTCATCATCACCCAGCGTGGGTTTATGTACCAGCTTACCAAAATAGCTGGAAGCACCTCCAAGCTGGACATGCAGGGCACCTGCGCAGGCAGCTTCGGTTTGTGCGGAATTTGGGCTCTTATGGTTATAACGATCACGCAGAAAAATGTGCCAGGCCTTTCTTAGATCCAGCTTGGCAAAATAAGCACTTAATACAATCAGTAAACCTGCAAGCCGAGCTGGCACAAAGTTCGCTATATCATCTAAACGGGCGGCTGCTTTGCCGAAATACAAATAACGCTCGTTTTTATAGCCAACCATACTGTCCATGGTGTTGATGACCTTATAAAAAACCGCAAACGGTGCCCCACCTACAGCCATAAAAAGCATGGGTGCTATTACGCCATCACTTGTATTTTCCGAGACGGTTTCAACTGTTGCCCTGCTTATGCCTGATGCATCCAATGTAGCTGTATCGCGCCCCACAATTTGCCCCACAGCCAAACGAGCAGCCGCCAGGTTGCCTGTTATCAATGCTTCATATACCTTCATGCCCGCTCTTCCCAAAGAACGCATGGCAAGGCATTGCCAGCAAAGCAGGCTTTCCAGGATGAGCCTCAGCCAAAGCCCCATCAAACCGCATAAGTACAATAAAAGCCAGGTCAAACCAAAGGCAACAACAGGCAAAAGAATGGCCATGATAAGCCCTGCCCCAAATTCACCTTGAGAAGTTTTTGGGAAAAACCCACGCAAACCCTTTTCCATGGCAGAAATAGCTTTACCGATACCTATAACCAAATGCGGCAATTTGGGCGGGTCTCCCAGCAATATATCCAAAATAAAGCCTATGACTAAGGCCAAAAGTATCATCACAGGCAAAGCACCCCCAATTCAGCGTAATCCCTTAATATGGGGTTGCTTGCCCAAGTATTTTCATCTAAAACAGCCCTGTAACCACCACAATTTTGTACATGCCATTCAAAATAGGGGCGATGGGGCTTGGCATAACAACTCATAATGGACATGATACTACCGCCGTGCGCTACAACTATTAAACTTTTTTCTTTGTGTTCTATGGTTTTGCGCACCGCCTCATCAAAAGCGGCACAAGTTCGTTCCGTAAATGTGTCAACACTTTCACCATTGGGGCAGCATTCAATACAACCACCGTCCACCCAGGTACGGTAATTATCATCATTTTTCATTTCCTTGGGCGACCTACCTTCAAAAACACCAAAATCCATTTCCCGCAGACCCTCACAAACAGTAAATTCGGCCTTGGGGAAAAGCAAATTTGCAGTTTCAACAGCACGCCTCATTGGGCTTACAAAAACATGAGCCACCTTATTAAAAACACCTTTTTTTTGTAAATCACCTATACCCGTTTCGGATAGTGGCTCATCCGTTCTGCCAATATAACAGCCTTTTAAATTACCCGCCGTTTGAGCGTGCCGCAGTAAAATAACTTCCATAACATTATTCCTATCGTTATTTTTATTATTGCTGCTCTTATTTACCTGTTAAATGTCTTGATCAAAAATAAAAGCACAAATGGTCATCATAGTTGTTATCCCTTGATGATAACAGGTATACCACAGCATACCCTTACCACCTTTTCCGCTTTAGCCGCAAGCTCTATACAAAGCCTGCCTGTAGCTTCGCGCGCTTCACGGGTGGCAGCTTCAATGGGAACTATACCACAGCCCACCTCATTGCAAATGACTACTTCCTTTTCAAGCAAGGCAGGCAAAAGCTCCATGCTTGTGTGGGGTGAAACTTCCACTAAATTTTGCAGATTATAGATGACGGGTTTATCATCAAGTTCAGCATCAGATATATCAGCATCTGTATAGCCATAACATTTTTTAACGTATTCCCGCTTGCCTGCGGCAAGCCCGCCTATTACCAAGATCATCACAACACCGCCTTTTGCATAACTACCAATACAATAAGCATAAAAAGTTCACAAACCTGCAGGAAATAGCCTGCCAAATCGCCACTCATACCGCCGAACTGCTTCCTTGACATCACAAACAAATACAGCACACATAACAAGGCCGCTAGCAACATAATAACCCCTATCAGGCTGCCTATGCAAAGCATGGCCGCGCAACACAGCAAAAACATAATTAAAAGCATAGCTGCCGCACTCTTTTTATTTGCCGAAAGCTTGAAGGTTTTCAATAAACCTTTAGGAGAACTGCTGGGGAAACATATACCTGAAAAACCGCTTAAACTACGGCTAACTACATGTATAAAGCCCAACAGGAGCAAGTTTTCAGTATTAACCACAAGCTCCGTGCAAAACCCAAAATAAAGCAAAAAATAACAGCTTACACCAATTATGGCAAAAGCGCCTGTATGGGGGTCTTTCAAAATTTGGCGTTTACGTTCGGGTTCGGCATGGCTGGCCAAGGCATCCACCGTATCACAAAAACCGTCCAGGTGTATACCGCCTGTAACGGCAACAGGCAAAATGGTAAAGCCTGCCGCCTGTAAAAAAACACCAAAACTCATAAAGCCGCAGAACCACGCCCAGCCCCACAGCAATAAACCTATGACCGCACCTATAAAAGGCATGCCGCAAAGCATATAACGCATATTTTCCTCCTGCCAGGCCAATTTAGGCATGGGAATACAGGAAAACATGGTAAATGCCATGGCAACAGAGCGTAAAAAGATCATGAACACACCCCTTTTTGCGGTACCGCTATGCCGCATACTGTTTCCACTACCCGTTCAAACCTAGCCGCCAAAGCCCTATTGAGCAAGCCTAACATTTCCATATAATAAAGCATACCTTCATCATATACATCAGAAGTTCTGAAAACATCATTGCTAACCACAATAAGTTCATCACACTGCTTCTCCAGCTTTGCACAGCCATCCAATATAACATTAAAAGTATTTTTGGCGGCACCGTTTTCACAAAACAATTCATTGGCAGTAAGGTTTCCCAAACATTCCAAAAGTACCGTACCGCGCTTGGGCAACATCAAACCACCTAAATCATTATAGCGTTCTATGGTTACAAAACTTTTTTCCGCCCGCATTTGCCTATGCTTTGCTATACGCTTCAAGCTTTCATCATCCTGTGCCATAAGTGTTGCTATATAATACTTTGGGCATGGGCTTTGCAAAGCCAGGGCTTCCGCATATTCACTTTTGCCGCTGGCACTGCCGCCAATAACTAAAGTTCGCATTTATAGCCACCTAAAGGTGTATAGGCCTGCATACCTATATCCGAAAAGCTGGACATATCATGGTATACGGCCAAAGCCATATCCAAAAGCGGTAAGGCCGCTACCGCACCCGTGCCCTCACCCAAGCGCATTTCAGCATTGATAAGTGGGGGCAAAGCCAAGGCATTCAAAACCATACGTGCGGCAGGTTCAGCCGAAACATGGCTTGCCAGCATAGCACAAACAGCGGCAGGACAAAGACGTGCCGCCACCAAAGCGCTGACGGCGCTGATAAACCCATCTATCAATATGTTTACCCTATATAAAGCCCCACCCAGGAAAATACCTGCCATGGCCGCAATATCAAAACCGCCCAGTTTCATCAATACATCCAGCGCATCCTGCGGTTTTGGCGAATTCACTTTAATAGCCTGTTCGATTATATCTATTTTATGCTGTAAACCATCATCGGAAAGCCCGGCACCAAAACCCGTAACTTCATGAACAGGCTTACCCAGTAAAACCGCGGCAATAGCACTTGCGGTAGTGGTATTCCCTATACCCATTTCACCCGTTGCAAATATTTTATAGCCTTTAGCCTTATAATCCTTCACCAGCTCCATACCGGTATGGATGGCTTGCAGGGCTTGTTCACACGTCATT
>DGYV01000037.1:17181-18829 GCA_002398485.1 Peptococcaceae bacterium UBA4997
CAGGGCTTGTTCACACGTCATTGCGGCTCCATGAGCAATATTGCCTGTACCTGGGGCTATATTCCTATCCAGTATACTTTTAACATCGCTTTTCTCTATCATCCCCATATCTACAGCTACTATATCCGCCCTCGCCACAGAGGCCATCAAACATACGGAAGCACATCCCTTTGCTATATTGCCTGCAACCAGCGTTGTTATATCACTGCCTGCCTGGGTAACCCCTTCTGCTACCACACCGTTATCCGCACAAAGTACCAATACGGCTCGTTTATTTATATTGACCTCGACATTACCTGTAAGGCCCGCCATTTTTATTATTGCATCTTCCAATAAACCCAAACTGCCTATTGGCTTGGCCAAGCTGTTCCATTTTTCCTTTGAGGCCACCATAGCATTTTTATCCAAAGCAGCTATTTGTTCATTCAATACTTTAAAATCCATCCTAATATCCTCCAAATCCAGCAGCCGCTTTAACGAACCGTGCCGCAAAAGCGGGATGACTGTAAAAATATAAGTGCGGGAAACCCGCAAACAAATTTGAACTTGCCAAAACACATTCCCAGGTACGCCCATCGGGCTTTGTTGCCTTGCAGGAAGCCCCTTTAAGAGTACTGTTCCAATAATGGAACTCATGGGCAGGCATGCTTTCTCCTACAGGCAGGAAAGCATTCTCCCGCATTGCCATAAGATTGATGTAGCCAAAACGTTGCAGGCGTGCAGTTTTATAGCCCTGCCCCGGCAATACGCCTGCCATGGAGTAGCTTATGCCTGAATCATCTTCAAGCGTATTATGCAGGTAAAGAAAACCGCCGCATTCCGCAATCGTAGGCATACCGCCTAACACAGCCTTGCGGACATCCTCAAGCATAGCGGTATTTTCACTTAAAGTCTTGGCATATAATTCGGGATAACCCCCGCCCAAATAAAGCCCGCTTGTACCTTCGGGCAAGGCCTTATCATGAAGCGGGCTGAATTCCGCTATTTGGGCCCCCAAAAGCCGCAAAAGCGCCAAATTATCGGCATAATAAAAACAAAAAGCATTATCTTTAGCTACCGCTATAACAGGTTTTGCCGTTGTTACTTTTTCAATATGGGGCAATTTGCCATATACGGGCGGCGCGGCTCGTGCCAGCTTTAACAAGGCATCAATCTCAAGGCTTTGTTCAGCCTGCTGGCCCAGCTTTATCAGCTTTTGCCGTAAATCCGTAATTTCCGCCGATGTAACCAAACCCAAATGCCTACTTTCAATAGCACATTCGGGCAGGCGCGGAAAATGACCCAGCATAGGCAAGCCTGTTTCTGCAGATAGCTTTGCTTTCAACCTGTTGTAGAGGATTTCCGAACAATCATTTAAAATAACACCTACAATATGGCTTGGGCTTTTGAACTCTGAAAAACCCTTAATCAAGGCCGCAAGGGAAAGTGCCGCAGCCTTGGCCGAAACCACCAATACAACAGGGGAAGCAATAGTTTGAGCAAGCTCATAGCTGCTGGCCTGCAAGCCATAATTTACACCGTCATAATAGCCCATAACTCCTTCTATAACTGCAATATCATGCCCTTTGGCGTGTTCAGATAATAAACCGCAAACAGTTTCGCTATCGGTAAAAAATCGGTCAAGATTATAGCTGGGTATACCCAGCTG
>DGYV01000037.1:18975-26527 GCA_002398485.1 Peptococcaceae bacterium UBA4997
GCTGGGTATACCCAGCACTTCCCTATGGAACATAGGGTCTATATAATCAGGCCCGCACTTGAAAGCTACAGGCGAAGCTCCACGCTTTACCAATGCTGCTAACAGAGCCAATGTTATAGTGGTTTTGCCTGTACCGCTATTAGGCGCAGCTAATAAAATTCTTGCTGTATCAGACATTTGCGCCCACCCCGCTTATAATGAAAATAGGGTTTTCCGCCATCAGCAAATCATGCTCACCCAAGTGCTTGGCACGGCTGACGGCTACCTGAACTATCTCGGTATCCTTGATAGGCAGGCGAAAAAAGGCCACAGTGGCTTCCGCAAGCGTTTCCAAACTGATTGCGCTCACCACTAAACGTACCTTAGGATTTTTCTTTAATAATGTTTCCAATATTTCCGTAAGCTTGCCGCCCGAACCGCCTATAAAAGCCGCATTAGGAGCTTCCAGCTCTTTAATGGCTTCGGGAGCTTGCCCTTCGATACAGCTAAGGTTTAATGCACCCAACTTTTGGGCATTTTTTTGAATAAGGCAACAGCCTTCGGGCTCACGCTCTATGGCGTAAACCTTGCCGCGCCTTGCCAAAAGTGTTGCTTCCACGGCAACGGAACCTGTACCGGCACCTATATCGTAAACTATGTCGCTTTCACAAAGCCTGAGCTTTGAAAGTATAACACTGCGCACCTCGCTTTTGGTCATCGGTACAGCCCCCCGCAAAAAAACTCTATCGGGCAAACCGTAGGATACATTTTTGCAAGGTGTAGGATTATCCACCAACATTACTGCAAGCTCCTCATGCTCAATTTTCGCCAGCTCACTTACCGAACCTATGGCAATGAGTTCCCGCGCCGAGCCCAGGTTTTCGCCCACCGTTACCGTACAAGCACCTAAGCCGCAGGCCGCAAGCTTGGCGCAAAGCTTTTGCACCGTCCAAACCCCACCCGTTAAAAAGAAGGTCTCTCTATGCTCTTTAACTGCGCTCACAGCATCGCAATCCTTACCGTGGGCGCTCACCAGGAACCAGTCCTGCCAGGGAATCAATAATTTGGCCGCAAAATACTGTACGCTGGATATTCCTGCTATCAGTTCTACCTCATTCCCCTTAAGCTGTGCAAGTAATTTTTTGGCACCGCTGTAAAAGCCTACATCACCGCTCATCAAAATACATACTTTTGCAAGTTTACGGTTCTCTTCAATGATTTGCCTTATTTCGTCAGCCTTAACAGCGGCAAATTTCAAAGCATTGCAATCATCAGGCAAGGTATTAAGCAAACGCTTAGCGCCTATGATAAGCTCAGCTTCCTCTATTGCCGCTTTGGCCTCCATTGTAAGCGTAACCATACTGCCCATACCCATGCCCACAATATTTATGCTCATCTTTTAGCCTCCAATAGCCTTAAGATCTCCTGCGAAATTTGGGCTTCGCTAAAACCCTCTTCTTGGGGGCGCCCAACAACTATAACATCTACATCAAGCTCCTTCGCCGCTTCCAGCTTATCAGGAAAACCACCGCATTTGCCGCCATCCTTGGTTACCATAGTTTTTATATTGAATTGCTTCAATAAGGCCATATTAAGTTCCTTGGAAAAAGGGCCCTGCATGGCAATAATATGCCCATAAGAAAAACCCAGCCCCAGGCAGGATTGCACTGATTCCGCGGTAGGCAGAACCCTTACATACAAACGCTCTTTAAAATCCTTTATCTTTATAAAAGCACTTAGCTCCTTGCTGCCCGTGGTTATAAGAACATTACCACAGCTTTTTTCTAACACTTCCGCTGCATCTTGAACCGAGGGCACAATAATACTACCGCCCGTTTGGCTCTTTTGCCTAAGCAAGCGTAAATAAGGCAGTTTTGCCGCTGTAGCTGCTGCTTTGATGTTATCGGATACCTCTACCGCATAGGGGTGCGTTGCATCCACCACACATAAAAAAGCTTGCTCACACATCAGTTCCAGCATTTGCTTTTTATCCAAGCAACCCGCCAGTATCTTAAGTTTTTCCCCTGTTTCAGGTAAAAGCATCTTTCCGTATTCACTGGCAACGCATAAAGTAACCGCTATAGGATAAGCCGCAAGCACTTTGAGCAAGCTGTGTTCTTCACTTGTACCGCCAAATAGTAATAATTTTTTCATCTCTTTTGTTCATAACCGCGTAGGTTTACCATTTTGCCATTCAGCAAACGGGTTTTACTGTTGCCAATAAATACAGTGGTGAACATATCCACCTCTGTATCACGCAGTTCAGCAAGTGTAAGCAAGCGGCTTTGTTCTCCTTTCCTGCCTATATTTTGCACAATACCGCATACAGTTTCGGGGTCCCTATTTGCCAAAACTATATCACAGGCAAAGCGTAAATGTTCTTTACGCTTATGGCTGGCAGGATTATACAACACTATTACAAAATCACCCATGGCCGCTCCCTGCAAACGCTTTTCTATAAGCTGCCACGGCACTAAAAGATCGGAAAGGGATATCACGGCATAATCTTGCATCAGGGGAGCACCCAAAACAGCCGCTCCGCTTTGCGCCGCCGTTACCCCCGGCACCACCTCTATTTCAACATTCGGGTAAGCAGGAAGCAATTCATAAAGCAAGCCTGCCATGCCGTAAACACCTGCGTCCCCACTGCATACCATGGCAACCGTATTTTCAGCCGCCGCCTGCAAAGCCATTTTACAGCGTTCTATTTCACTGTGCATAGCTGTAGCAAAATACTGTTTATCAGGAAAAAGCGGCTGTACCAGCTCCACATATTTTGTATAGCCAAAAATAGCTTCCGCTTCCGCTAAGGCAAGCTGTGCCTGGCCTGTCATGCCTATAGCACTGCCGGGGCCAAGCCCAACTACAAATAACTTGTTCATACTTCCTCCCCAAATTTAACCGTATAAGGTGCTATAGCCAAGGCCATTGCCACCCCGTTTTCGGTATATTTTTTAATTATGAGCTTACCGCCGCTGCCTAAAACCGCACTGCGTTCACAAACATTATCTACACCTGTTGTTTCTAGCACAAATTTGGATAAGGCAAAATTGCCGCTCACCGCCGCCAATTCCGCAGCAGAGAATGTTTGAAAAAGCAGCCCGTGTGCTTCACAAAAAGCCAGTATGCCCTGTTCCTTTGCTTTTATATCTATACTGCAAACACTATAAACCGCTTCCCTGCATAAGCCCTCTTTAGCCAATAAGTTTGTGAAAACCGTTTCTATAACTTCAGCAGAAATGCCTTTTTTACAGCCTATGCCCAAACTCAAAACAGGTGGTACCAAACATAAAGCCTTATCAGCCAAAGAATCTGTTACCCCTTTATTTATGCTAAGAATGACATCACATTCATTCTCACTCATCACCAAACCACTTGGCAAACAGCCCTTTATAGGGAAAAAACTTTTAAAGCGGATAATACCCCCCTTCAAAAGAGAAGCGGACACTTTTTTGATTTGCTTGGGGTTGATGATTTTTATATTGTTTTCGCTGGCCCAGGTATCAACAGCAAAAACATTATTGCAATCTGTAGCGGTAGTTATTACAGGAACAGCACCCAACACTTCAGCCGCATGATTTGCCAAACGGTTTGCACCGCCTATATGCCCTGAAAGCAAAGGAATTACAAATTTGGCGGTTTCATCTATTACCAAAACAGCAGGGTCGTTGGTTTTATTTTCTAAATATGGTGCTACAGCACGCACAGCTATACCTGTTGCCCCTACAAATACCAACGCATCCGCAGTTGCAAAATGCTCCTTTGTCCAACCGGAGAGCATCCCATCAGTACAGCGGTAAGCTTGCGCCTGCATAACCCCTTCATTCAATTTTGAGGCAAGCCTTTCAGCTAAAGCAAAGCCCTTGGTACTGAAAGAAATAATGCTTATTTTCATATTTTGTCCGCCTCTCGGAAAGCAGTAGTAAAAGAAGGGTCATAAAGCTTGGAGCGTTCGTACTCATCACCTAAAAAGCGGCCTACCAAAATAAGTGCTGTATTGCCTATTCCGTTTGCTAAGGCAGCTTCATGTAAAGTATCTACCGTACATTTAACAGTTTTTTCATCAGGCCAGGTGGCTTTATATACAATAGCAGCAGGAGTTTCAGGCGCAAAACCCCCCAATAGCAGCTCACTTTGCAAAAGCTCCGTCATACCTACGCTTAAAAATATAACCATGGTACAGCCATGAGCAGCAAAGCTTCTAATGCTTTCCCTAGGCGGTACAGCTGTACGCCCTGCCATACGGGTAATAACAACACTTTGGCTCACAGCAGGCAATGTATATTCCACATCCAAAGCCGCCGCCGCTCCGCAAAAGCTGGATACCCCGGGCACACTTTCATAGCTTATCCCTTTTTTGTCCAGCTCGTCCATCTGCTCACGGATGGCTCCGTACAAACAGGGGTCCCCCGTATGCAAACGCACGGTATCAAGACTATCGGCTTCCGCCTTTTGCATTACCTCCAATACTTGCTCCAAAGTCATTTCAGCACTGTTATATATAGTACAGCCCGTTTTAGCATATTCAAGCAAAGCAGGGTTCACCAAGCTGCCTGCATAAATTATCACATCCGCCTGCTTAAGGCGTTCTGCTCCCCGCAAGGTGATAAGGTCAGGGGCGCCGCTGCCAGCCCCTACAAAATGAATCATGACCACTCCTCCTTAAAATCTAACTATCTAAAATGAATGAATCTATCAAAGCCGCCGCTGTTGTGGTTTGCCCAAGCTTTCCATAAACATTGCTGAAAAAAACCGCTCCTACCAAAACCTCTTTCCCCACACGCCTTTCCAAATGCTTTTGTATGCTTTGCGTTAAGGATAACATCACAGCTTCCTGTAAACCACAGTCAAACAAAATTTCCAAGCCTGCATCTGTAGATACGGCAGCCAGCAATTCATTAAGCATTTCTCTTTCTGCCCCTGCCAGGGCGGCATGAAGAGCCAAAAGCTCCATGCGGCAATCCGCCACGGCGGAATGGGTGTTCATGATACCGCCCGCAACCTTGACAAGCTTACCTATATGCCCTACCAAAAGAATTTTTTCAAAGCCGCTTGCTACAGCAAAATCCAAAGCCTCACCTATATAATTAGAACATTTTACAATGGGCGCATTTGCCAAAAACGGGTTTTCTTTAATAAAGCCCTCCCCATAATTTCCGGGAGTTATAACTATATTACGCTTGCCTTCGGCCGCCAAAGCTCTTAGTTCAATACCTATGCAATCTATAAGCGCCTGTGTGCTTTGAGGCTCCACTATACCGCTCGTTCCCAAAACGGAAATACCGCCTTCTATACCAAGCTTAGGGTTAAAGGTACGTCTAGCCAGCTCTACCCCTTTGGGTATGCTTATGATTATATCCAAACCGCCTTCATAATCATAATGCTCACAAACTTCCCTTACTGCTTTTTCTATCATCAGCCTGGGCACACGGTTAATGGCAGCCGCCCCAACAGGCTGATCCAGGCCCGCACGGGTAACACGGCCAATGCCTTTTCCTCCATCTATGCTTATAAATCCTCTTTTCGTTTTACGCACTTCCGCATAAACCAAGGCACCGTCTGTAACATCGGGGTCATCGCCCGCATCCTTTTGTACAGCACAACCGGCATAGCCAATACCTAATTTTGTTTCAAGCACAGGTACTTCCACAGTAAGCCCTTTCGGCGTTATTATAGAAACTTTTTCCACATATTCACCCGTAAACAGCATCAACGCCGCGGCTTTGGCCGCAAGCGCGGCACAACTGCCCGTGGTGAAGCCCATGCGCAAATTTTTGCTGCCTTTTTGTATATAATGCTCAAATAGCATAAGGTTGCTCCTTTATGAATCTTTAATCCTTGATAACTATAGTTGCAAAGTAACCTTCGCTTTCACAACTTTCTTGAATATTTTTATATACTTTCTGGTTCTCCAACCCACAGTTTGCAACCAATGCCGCATGCTCGCTCATGCCCTTTTCCACCAAAACCTGTTTTAACTTGGGCAAGCCTTTGCCTGTTTTCATAATCACTTTTGTACCTTTAAGTTCCAAGCCATTTTCAAAACCATCATAATCAGAAGGGATGATATGAATAGGCTTTTTCATAGTGGTAAGGCTGGTTTCAAGCACTGCCGCCACTGCGCAAAAACTGGGTACGCCCGGAATTATTTCTGTTTTATAACCTGCTTTTTTGATGATTTCATTTATATAAGCAAAAGTGGAATAAATAGAAACATCGCCCAGGTTCAGCATGGCCACATCCATGCCCTTTTCAAGCTGATCCATTACTTTTTTAGCTTCTTTTTGGTGGCTTGCAGCAAGTTTTGCTTCATCTGCAGTCATTAAAAAGTTAAGCAATATAATACTTTTTTGGCTAAGGTCTACCGCTCCTTCAACTATAGTTAAAGCAAGCATATTACCGCTTCCCGTTACAGGGGCGGCAATTATACTGCATTTTTCCAATATTTTTTTTGCTTTCAGGGTTAAAAGCTCGGGATCACCCGGGCCTACGCTAACACCATAAAATTTTCCTTTTTCCATTATATAGCCCCATTTCTTACTTTAAAAACAAAAAACCTCTCCGGCAAACGGAAAGGATAAAAAACAAAGTGTAACTTTGCGTTTATCAAACCGGCTAAAGATCCGTCAGCCTGTGTTTGATTCGCAGCGCAGGTATTCTGGCTTAGGCGTCAGCGCCTTGTTTCTCCTTCCCGTGAAAACCACAGTGGCATATTGAAACAGGCTCGTGCCTTTACAGCGGCGGCTCCGCGTGGGCTTTTAACCCAACTTCCCAAAGCGCAGCGAATTAATTCACGTTTAAACTTTACCTAAAAATAAGCGTTTTGTCAAGACACACCAGTAAAAGGATTGTTTTTTCCCCAACAGTGTGTTATCATAACAATTGGCTAAGTTATCTAAAAATGCCATAAAAATTTAATATAAAAACGGTGCGAGTTAATGGGAAGTGGGTGTAAAACCCACACAGTCGCCGCTGCTGTAAGCATTTTACAGCGCTTGCTTTTATGCCACTGAATAAGTTATTTGGGAAGGCAGCAAGCGCGATGTGCAAGTCAGAAAACCTGCTCTTACCGCTTTTGTCAGCTCTTTCGGTGCAAAAGAACTGCCAAGATAACGCTTTCACCGTTTACGGTTTTTAGCGTGTTCGTGGTAACCCTTTGGCTACATAAAAACGAATCATCTTGCTTTCTTTTGCTTAAAGAAAGCAAGATTTTTTATTGCTTATTTTCAAAAAGGGGGTTTGCATGGACGCTATACAAAAACATAAAAAAGACCGCCTTAAATATCTTTTACTGGGTTTTATATTTTTTGCCCTTATTATAATTACTTTGGTTTTTGCTGTAGGCATGGGCGCCATGCAAATAGGCTTTAGCGAATCGCTCCGCATTTTGTATGGAAAGCTTACCGGCGGTGCTTTGGAAGGTATACAGGATAATGCCATTGCCGTAGTTTGGGAGATCCGCCTGCCCCGTGTACTGTGCGGCCTTTTTGTTGGCATGGGGCTAGCCGTTGCAGGAGCCATATTTCAATCCTTGCTCGGTAATCCTTTGGCAGACCCATATACACTAGGGGTT
>DGYV01000037.1:26671-26920 GCA_002398485.1 Peptococcaceae bacterium UBA4997
ACTAGGGGTTTCCACAGGCGCGGCTTTCGGGGCTTCACTTGCCATTCTTTTGAATATTTTATTTACCTTGGTTTTATCCACTACACTATTCGCCTTTAGCTTTGCCTTTTTAACACTGATGCTGGTATTGTTCATTACCAAACGGGGCGGCGGCCTTAGCACTCACAGCCTTATCATATCCGGCATTATCGTGGGTTCTATTTTATCGGCAGGTATCAGCTTTATCAAAATGGCAGCAGGCGAAAATGT
>DGYV01000037.1:27184-27581 GCA_002398485.1 Peptococcaceae bacterium UBA4997
AGTACCATCGTGTTTTGGATAATGGGCAGCCTGGTTTCACGGCAATGGAGCGATGTTTTCCTGGTAATGCCCATAGTTATCATAGGCTGTATTATCGCCTATGCTTTTGCCGACGATTTGAACATAATGACCCTTGGCGATAACGGTGCCCAAGCCTTGGGCGTCAATACTAAGCACACCCGCCTGCTTTACCTTATCCTTGGTTCCTGCTTAACTGCAGCCTGCGTATCCGTAAGCGGTGTTATAGGCTTTGTGGGGCTGGTGGTACCTCACCTGTTAAGGATGCGCTACACAGCAGACAACCGCGTGCTCATACCTCTTTCCGCTCTTTTAGGCGGGCTTTTGCTAATGCTGGCAGATAATGCCACCCGTTTGCTTTCGGGCGGCGAAATACCTG
>DGYV01000037.1:27780-36604 GCA_002398485.1 Peptococcaceae bacterium UBA4997
TGTAGGCGTTTTGACCACGCTTTTGGGCGGCCCTTTCTTTTTATTCGTTTTTTCAAAAAAACCTCGGAGGCAATTTTATGATGAATAAAGCTAATTTATCAGCCTGCCTCAGTGCGCAGGATATAGAATTTTACTACGGCAGACGCAAAGTACTTACAAATATAGGCCTTAAGGTTTCAGGAGGTGAATATCTTTCACTCATCGGGCCCAACGGCAGCGGCAAAACCACCCTGTTCAGCATTTTATGCGGGCTTCTCCAGCCCCAAAAAGGCAAAGTTTTGTTCAATGAACGCGCTGTACAAAAAATGAATGCGCGTAAGCGCGCCCAAGCTATTGCCATAGTTCAGCAAAGTGCCGAGCAGGCCATGCCTTTTACCTGTTTGGAAAGCATACTTTTGGGCCTGCATCCTCATCAAGGGCGTTTTGATACAATAAGCAACGCCCAATACCAAAAAGTGCGCAAGCTCATGGAGCTTACTGATACCATAAAATTATCCGAACAGCCCATAACCCAGCTTTCAGGCGGTGAACGCCAGCGAGTGGCTTTATGCCGAGCCTTAGTACAGCAACCTAAAATACTGCTTTTGGATGAAGCCATGTCGGAATTGGATGTGGCAGTGCGTATGCAGATGTCTGAGCTTTTAAAAAAACTTTGCCATGAAAAAGGCCTTGCCGTAATGGCTATACATCACGACTTGAACCTGGCCTACCGCTTCAGCGATAAGATATATGCCCTTAAAGAAGGGTGCTGCGCGGGCTTCGGTACGCCCGAACAAGTAATGACGGAAGAATTTTTCCGTAAAGTTTTTCATGTGAAGGCTGAAATCTTTGCCAATAAAGGTTTCTTCATTCAAAATATATTATAAAAAGGAGAGAGAATAAAATGAAAAAATTTTTTACATTAGTACTAACCGCATTAACCATACTTACCCTAGGAGCTTGTACCGCTCCGTCGGACAATCAAGACGATGATAATAACAGTGTTGGGGATGAGGGCAAAAAAGCTATTTTGGTAGTAAGCTTTGGTACCAGCTATAATGATACCCGTGCCCTTACCATAGAAGCTATTGAAAAAGCTATAGCGGATGCCTACCCTGATTATGAGGTACGCCGCGCCTTTACCAGCCAAATCATTATTGATAAACTAAAAAAACGTGATGGACTGGAAATCAAAAATGTGGATGAAGCTATGCAACAATTGGTAGCTGATGGTGTAGGCACTTTGGTAGTTCAGCCCACCCACGTTATGAATGGCTATGAATATGATGAAATGAAAGCTGCCATTGAACCTTACAAAGAAAATTTTGCCTCCCTTGTATATGGTGCTCCGCTCTTGAGCAGTCCCGAAGACTATATGACACTTATAGAAGCCTTCAAAACCGAAATAGCGACAAACCTGCCTGCTGATACGGCTCTGGTGCTCATGGGCCATGGCACCCACCACTTTGCCAATGCCACCTATGCGGCTTTGGACTATGTATTCAAGGATCAGGGTATGAAAAATGTTTTCGTAGGTACGGTTGAAAGCTACCCCGATCTTGATACAGTTATTGCCCATGTTAAAGAAAGCGGTTACCAAAAAGTTATCCTCCAACCCCTTATGGTAGTAGCGGGCGACCATGCCAACAATGATATGGCAGGTAATGAGGAAGGCTCATGGAGAACCGAATTCAAGGCTGAGGGCTTTGAGGTAGAATGCGTACTCAAAGGCTTAGGTGAATATACTTCCATACATGATATGTATGTAAACCACACAGGTAATGCTATAAACCCTCCTGCTGAAGAAGACGCAGAATAACAAGTAAGCTTATGGAATATACCGAAGCGTCTTTTACCGCTTCGGTATGTTTTTTGGAAAAGAGGTAAAACTATGCGAAAATATTTGCAAAAAGGCCTCGTTTTACTGCTGGTTCTTTTGCTTGCCACAGTAGGACTTATGAGCTGTGCAACCAAAAATGAAAACAATGCACCGCAAAGCAATGCCGCTATACAATTTATAGATGATGACGGCCGCAATATTGCGCTTGATTCGCCTTGTCAGCGTATCATCTCACTTTACAGCGCGCATACCGAAAACTTGTTCACCCTGGGCGCGGGCGATTTGATAATCGGCGTTCACGATACTTCCATCTACCCGCCCGAAACTCAAAAAATACCTATTTATGACTATATGGACGACCCGGAACGCATTATTGCCGCCGAGCCCGATCTGGTTTTGATCCGACCCTTTATTAGCAGAAAAGTACCCAACTTTGTACAGGCTTTGGAAAAAGCAGGCATCACTGTGGTATCACTGTACCCCGAAGAATTTGATGATTTCGAGGATTACATAAACAAGCTTGCTCTTTTAACGGGTACTGAAGCCAAAGCACAAAAAGGGCTGGCTTTGTTCCATAAAAAAATAGATGCTATTACAGCGCTTACGGCAAACCTGCCTAATAAGCAGAAAATCTTCTTTGAAGCTACCGAGGTAAACTTGCGTACCATAACGGATAAGTCCATGGCGGCGCACGCCATCGAATTTGCGGGCGGCATAAATATTGCGGCGGGAGCAAAGCCTGTGGAAAAGGGCAGTTCAATAGCTTCTTTCGGAGCCGAAAACATACTGGCTCTGGCCGATGAAATAGACGTTTATGTATCCCAGCGCGGTGCCATGAATGCAGGCGGGAATATCCATTCCATTCTGATCCGCCCCGGTTATGACACCATAAAAGCGGTAAAGGATGGCCGTGTTTATATCATCAACGAAAAAATCATCTCCTCACCCACCTTCCGTTTTTATAAAGGTGTACGTGAGCTTGCTCGCTATTTATATCCGGAGGTGATGGATGATATTTCTGCCTACCAAAACACAGAACCTGCCACCAAACGCAGTTTTGCCAACATTATGGTGCGCAAACTGCACATCCCTATTTATGTAACCAGCTCATCCAAATACTACCAAACTGATACCGAAGGCCATATTTACGGGATGTTTGAAGACGTTAAGTGGCAGGATGAGGATTTTGACTACATAGAAACCGCTGCTATGGGCGGCTACATCCCAAGTTCGGAAACTGACGGCAAACAACTGTTTGATCCCAATGCCAAAGTAACCAGGGAAATGTTAGCCAAAGCAATTTTTGTGCTTGGTGATTTCAGCGGTAAGGAAAAAAACAAAACCATTTCCGACCTTGCCAAATGCAAAAACACCAATATAGTGCAAATACTGGTGGATAACGGTGTATTTGATTTACACAACGGCAAATTTGAACCTAAGCACACAGTTACGAATCAGGAAATAATTGATGCCTTGGCTCATGTTTCCTATACAGTAGAGAAATAACAAAAACTGTTTAAAACATAAACCATGGTTGTATCATACTTTACTAAAAACTTGATACAAGTAAAACTTAGATATAAAAAGTAAAGCACCGCCTATAGGCGGTGCTTTACTTTTTTAATATTTTGTTTTTATTTTACTACAGGCAATTCAAACCAAAAAATGGAACCCTTTCCTTCGGTACTGTTAACACCGTAATTGGCTTTATGGGCAATAAGTATGGCCTTTACTATGGATAAGCCCAAGCCCGTACCGCTTTTCTGCCTTTTGCCTGATTTATTCACCCTGTAATAGCGGTCCCAAATCAGGGGCAAATGCTGGCTGGCAATACCATCGCCATGATCCTCTACCATAACCTTACACTTATGCTTGAACATTTGCGCTGTGATCACAACCTGCTTATCCTTACCAATATGGTTGATGGCATTATTGAGTAAATTATAAATAACTTGTTCTATCCTTCTGCTATCGCCCATTACCTTACATTCATCAGGGCCTGCGTAACGAATATCATAATCGTCCTCATCTTTATTGAGCTGATACCTCTCTATGATGTCTTGGATCATAACAGCTAAATCAAAAGGTTGGGGTTGGATCACTATATCATGGCTTTGCATCCTGGAAAGGCTAAGCATATCATCCACCAAATTATTCAAACGGTCGCTTTCCGCAATTATAATATCCAATTGCTGAGAGCGTTTTGCCTTATCATCACCCGTAATATCCTTAATAGTTTCCGCATAACCTTTGATCATGGTAAGCGGTGTGCGCAGGTCATGCGATACATTTGCCATCAAATCCCGCCTGGTGCTTTCAACCTTATTAATCTCTTCCGCCATAAAATTAAAGTTTTTAGCCAGCTCACCTATTTCATCATCGGAGCTAACATAGACCCTGGCTTCGAAATTGCCTTCGCCTATGGATTTGGCGGCATTAGAAATAGCACCAATGGATCTGGTCATGTAGCTTGACATAAAGAAAGCAATAATAGTACCTACAAACAACAATACAGCGGAAAGCAAGATGATTTGTTTTTCCAAAATATCACTGGTAGCTTTAACAGGTTCCAGGGGCGAATTAACAAAAAGCAAATAATTATTGTTTGCGCTATCCTTGATCTCCTTGATCATAACCAGCGACTTTATATCAAAACGGTTGCTGCTCACAGTACGGATCATTTGTTTTTTACCTTCCGCATTATAAAGCTGCAAAAGCTGCATGGCGGTACCGTTTCCGGTACCAAAACGGGAATGGATAATACAATCCTCGCCTATCATATCTATATAAAACAGGCTTATACCGTTTAAGGTACGCACATCCATACAAAGGTTACCCTCATAAGCTATTTGTTCAAGCTGGTTTTGGGCATCCTCCGCAGAGGCTTTTTGCAAAACCATCTCTATTTTAGCCGCCGAACCCAAAATGGAACGTGTTTTTTCCATTTCATAATACTGCGGCAAAAATGCTATTTGCATAAGCCAAATAAAAAATATAAACAACACAATAAGAAGCGTGGTGGAAAACCAAATTTTTGTTCTGATGCTTTTCATAAAATACCCCTTGAATTACAATTCAAACTTATAGCCTATGCCCCATACCGTTTTAATAACATCACGATACTGCCCCATACTGCTTCTGAGCATTTTTATATGCGTATCCACGGTGCGGTCATCACCAAAAAAGTCATAACCCCATACCTCCGCCAAAATTTGGTTACGGGAAAGCACTATGTTTTTATTGCGGCACAGGTATAAAAGCAAATCGAATTCCTTGGGCGTAACATTCAGCTTTTCACCATCTATATAAATATCCCTGGCCGCCACATCTATTACAAGCTGGTCAAAAATAAGCTGATTGACCACAGGCGAAGCCTGCTCCGCAGAAACCCGTTTAAGGATGGATTTTATCCTTGCCATCAGCTCCCTGGGGCTGAAAGGCTTTACCACATAATCATCGGCTCCCAATTCAAAACCAAAAAGCTTATCATATTCCTCACCGCGGGCGGTAAGCATAATCACCGGAGTAGCTTTGGTTTTGCGCATTTCTTTTAAAACCGTAACTCCATCCAGCTTGGGCATCATAATATCCAGCACTACCAAGTCAAAATCTTCTTTTTTCAAAATATCCAAAGCTTCCATGCCGTTAGCAGCTTCATTATATTCATAGCCTTCAAACTGCAAATATTCTTTGATAATATCACGAATACCTGCCTCATCATCCACCACCAATATTTTTGCCATATCAACACCTCTTTCCCACACAGGTTTTAGCTTGCTTTTATTATTATAATACAAAAGCTTTGTGATAAAAATAAGAAATTAAAAATTTAAATCTTTCACCATTTTTACACAGTTAGACCATAATATTTACAAAGATTAATTCTAGAATAAAAGCGTAATCAAAAATAAACCCAACCTTGAAAGATTAAAAATCGCCTGAAGGGGGGTAATGCCAAAAGCATAAACTATTATAAGCAAATAAGCAAAAATTAAACGCTAAAAGATTAAACCCAAATAATTTTAATAACCACTAAAACATCACACACACAACACACAAAGCACTCCTAAAAAGGGGTGCTTTCCCCTTTTTATGCATAAACCGCTTTTAATATACCCAAAATAAAGCTGTAAGGAAGTGATGCCATGCCTGAAAAAATTGTTGCTAATACTCAGCAAAGCTTAAAAAAGCTTGATTATGCGGGCTTATACCAAACCCATGCCTTGGCAGATGCCAAAAATGTGGATCCCGCAAACAATGTAAGCAAGCCTTCGGACAAAAATGTTGATGAAGCCAGAAATTGGGTGAATACAAATGAAAAATAGGGGGAATTCCCCCTATTTTTCATTTTCCCTATATTTGTTCTATTGTCTACATTTGTTTTATTAACTAGATTTCTTCTATTGATAATATTACAATTATTTTTCAGAAACCTTATTTGCCAATACTTATCCTGTTTTTTTGCCAGGCCACCTTATAACCCAAGGCCTCCAACACAGGGCGCAACTGCACATAATTACTACCGTTATCGTTGATGGCCATAACCGTGAACTGCCTGCCTTCGGGCAGGGCTATAGTCAATTTCTGCTTTTGCAATTCTGCCAGCTCCTTTTTAACCAGGCTTACAAAATAAGCCCAGTTCATTTTATTTTTTATATAACTTTGGTTCCGCAAAATACGTGGACAGTCTTTGCCGCTCCAATGGTTGTGCTGTACCATTTTATTCGCGTTCCATCCATATTCGCCCAAAATAAAGGCGGCCAATTTAGCCGCATTGGCAAGGGTTTTTTGGCGGTCTCCGCTTTCACATATTTCCATACCTATGCTGGCACGGTTACCGTTCCCCTGACCATCACCCGCGTGGTAGGCCACCTCGTTGAAGGGTATGCAGGCAATGGCCTCTTTCTCATCCACTACTATGTGGAAACTGGCCTGCCTATTATTTGTGGGGTTCATAAGCCAATCATGCTCATTTTGGGCAGTGCTTTTAGCATTGCCCGTGCTGTGGATGGTAAGATATTTTGGGCTCTGCCTGATCTGCGGCCTTTTTAAGGCACCGGGCATTATATACCGTTTTTTGATTTTCATACTCTATACCCCCCAAACAGGGTTTCAAGCCCTGTTTTTATTTTTATACTTTACTTTTTTTAGCGCCTCATCCTCATCTACAGAAGAGGATTTCCCTGGCAAATCCATACCCAAGGTATCGGGGTTGTTCATTACCCCCAGCAAAAGCAAAATACCGCAAACGGCATTTACTACATTGGTTATAGCCTCACTGTTTATCTCAATACCGAAATTCACCAGGATTATTATTAGAAAGCTCACCAGGCTTGCCACGGTAGTGGGGTTTTTCAACCTTCTCAAATAGTTTTTAAGGTTCATTTTTACTCGATCCTTCTTTCTTTTAATTTATTTATCCTGTAATGCACATTGCTTACATCCTTTTCCACCGCTTTTAAGCGGTTGCCATGTTCATTAACGGTTTTCTGCAAATTGTCAACATCCTGTTTGATACCCAGTATATTATCCAGCTTGGCATCAACATTACCCTGCCATTTACCGTCGGTCCAAATCCTTTTTTCTCTTTTGGCTAGCCAGCCCGTAAGCCCCACAAAACAACCGATTAAGCTTACCATTACTCCCAATGCTATAGATGTTTCCATTCGCATACCCCCTTTGTTTCTTAAAAACCCGTTTAGCCGTTTACCGACCAGCCTTTGACAGTGGCAATACTGCGGTCGCAAGCGGCCGCGCCCGTACAACCCGTTATGTTCACGGTTTTACCTGAAACAACAGGTAATAGGGTAAATATATCATTTAAGGCACCGGCGCTTAAATTATTATATTTTAATTCCAATTGCGGTGAAGTACTGCTGCCAAAAGAACTTGCGGAATTGAATACCAATGCCGCAAGCTTATTTGGCTTAGCTGCTGCAGAACCGTATATAGAAAGCCTGTTTACTTTAGCCTTGGGCATGCTTAAGAAAGTAAGCTGTTCGCAATCCTTGAAGGCATCGCTAAGATCTACTACTTCGACAGACTCGGCAAAATTATCCGCCTTGATTTCTTTTAAGGAAAAATTATAATAAAACATATTTGCGGCATTGGTTACAGCCGTTAAGCCGCTTATATCCGCAGACTGCAAGGCACTGCACAGGTTGAACATATGATCCGCAGCGGTCAATAAAGGCAAATCACCTATATTAATGGATTGCAGGGCGGAACAGCCATAAAACATCCTGCTGGCAATGCTCAGTGCGCTTAAATTGCTTATATCCATGAATTGCAAAGAGTTGCAGTTATAAAACATATAGCCTGCTTCCGCCAAAAACGGCAGGTTTTTTAAATCAATAAATTTAAGAGCTTGACACATCCTGAACATATTAGTGGTATTCACTACCTTGGGCCCATTAAGTATTTTGGCATATTCCAAAAAGCGGCAATAACTGGTTGTAGCATAAAAAGCATCACTTAAATCAGTTAAAGTGGGGCTATTGATAACACATCCTAAAATACCGGGGGTTTGGGCTTGCAAAGTTAGGGAATGGGGCAAAGATTTAAAACTTAAAAGCCCTCCGCTCAAAGGAGAAATGATTGCCTTAAAAACTGTATAGCCCCTTATACAAGCTTTACCGCTGCCAACAGTATAAGTATGCTGGGCAGTAACGCCGCTTCCATAACTTAAAACTGTACCATCACCCCAATCTATTTGATAATTTCCCACGCTTGCGGTACACACAAAAGCATAAGTAGCGGGCCCCGTATCATTGAGCAAAAGCTGGATATTACCCTCACCGCAGTCATCCAAAGTGAGCCAGTCCGCAGGCGGTATATAACCACGCCCGAACCCCTCCGCGGTTTGCGGAAAACAACTTATAATAGCCATAAATACACCCCCTAATCAAATAAAGTAACGGTAACGGGTACATCAGCCGTTGGCTTTGCGCCGTCTGCCATTACCGTAACAGTATTTGTGCCTTGAGCGCTTACTGAAAGCATTGC
>DGYV01000037.1:36748-40017 GCA_002398485.1 Peptococcaceae bacterium UBA4997
AGCATTGCCGCTCTGGCCTGTTCTCTTTGCACAGCCGTTGCGGCCTGCCCAATACCTACAATACCGTTTTTAGTTACAGTCATACCTGTTACCGTTATAACTTGAGTATAAGGCGCTGCTGTGCCTGCCCAGTTTGCAGCTAATAAGGTACCAAAAACGCTTGATGAAGCACCAATAAAACCGCTATCATTAACTAAATTGCTGGTTTTTGTTGGTATTGTGGGCTTATTGCTCAAATCATTATAACTGCCGCTTGTTGCCACCGTTGCTAATCCTGTAATAGTACTTGCTGATTGCGTACCTGTATGGTTTGACCTGTTGAATAAGGTTGCATCCGCACTGTTAGCGGTTGCACCTGAAGCAATGCCTGTCAGCTTTGCCTTTTCTGCCGCGGTATAGGCTTTGTTCGTTGTACCATCAATAATGCTATCGGCGCTTTGCGTACCTGTATGGCCGTTTCTGTTCAAATAATAGCTGCCTTCCTGTCCATCTAATTTATCCGCATCCAGGCCGCTTATAGAACCTGTAGCAGAGCTTAAAGCATCTATAAGCCCGTTTAATTTTACAGCTACCACGTGTTTTACCAGCCTGTCAAATACGGCTTTGTTTTCGCCTACTGTTCCTGTAAGCTTATTGGGCAGGGAAGCAACATCGTTGCCAAAATAGTCGGCCGCCGTTATTTTATAATCTGTAAGTGTCATTTTAAGCCTCCTTTAGATTTGATTTTTTAAAACAACAAAGCCCATACTTTTCAGTATGAGCCGTGCTGCACTCTTAGGAAAAATCCGCAGTTTCAGGAATTCTTTTTTATTTAATGAGCCGTGTGCCCCAAGCAAACTTTTCCTTACTTCCGCATTACCAATATAACACAGTGCCTTCGGGCATGAACGGGCTTTTTGAATTTATTTATTTTCTCTTATGTTATTATATTTATCTGTTATAACAACGCCACTCCTGAACAAGGCTTTACAACATAGCCGCTTTAAGCCTCCTCACAAATATTTGATATTTAACATATATTGTACAAGGACCTATTAAGGTACCAAAAACCGTAATAGGTCAAAAAACCACTAAGGAGGATTTTTATGCACACTGCAAGATGTTGTATCCCATGGGCCGTTTTTATAGCGGCAATAGTAGGTATAGTAATGGGGTTGCTGTTTATCTGCCATTGTACACCCTGTATCGTGATTACGGTTTGGGTAGCTTTGGCTATTGCAATAGCAGTTCTGTTGATAGTTTTAGTGCTTACTATACTTGCCGCTAAACTTAATAACCCTGTTTTGAAAAAATGTTTGTGTATATACGGCCCGTGCCTTTTAATAGCTACCGTGGCCACTATTATAGTTGCAAGCATAGTTTTAGCCCTACCGCTTATACCAATTACATATATTGCTATAGTAATTGGTATATTGGTAGCATTGTTCGTAGCCATGCTTTTAATAATGCTGTGTATGTTCCATTGCATTTTTAGGGGCTTTTGCCACCATCTTTGCTAAAACGAAGCCTTAAAACATTTATTTGTTTTACGCTTTGACCCAAAAATCAAGTGCCTTAAAAAGACACTTGATTTTTGATTTATTAATATTTTTATGGTTCATATGCTAAAACCTTTGGCATATTTTGTCGATAATATAATGCCCATGAAATATAATTAAAGCTTGACAATTCAGCTAATTTATAACATCATTTTAGTAAGGCTTTATTAATTTATCAAAAGGGGGTTTTAACATGGCAGATACATCAATTATTTTAATGTGGACATTTATTGCGGAATGCCCCATTCCCAAAGATGTAACTAATTTATTGGTACCGGGCGAAGAAGCTGTTGCTGCTTATAGAACCATTCGCGACAGTGCTATTTTTACCAATAAACGCCTTATCGTAAGGGATGCCCAAGGCATTACAGGCAAAAAAGTGGAAATTTATTCCCTGCCTTATACCTCTATCAATATGTGGTCAACCGAAAACGCCGGCACCATAGATTTTAACGCTGAAGTAGAACTTTGGACAAAAGCAGGCCATATTAAAGTTAATTTAAAAAGAGAGGTTGATATAAGAAAGTTCGATAATCTACTTTCCCGCTTCATCTTAAAATAAAAAACAATTTGCTTATAGGCCAAGCTTAACAGATGACCGCTTAATTTCATACCCTTGTTTAGAGCAATTGCTTGAAATTATAAAGCACAAAACATACTTTACCCTAAAAATAAGCCACCTTTTATGGTGGCTTATTTTTTATAAAAACAATAAGAGCATAATAACAGGTATTGAATTCTATTTGGACACAAAAATATTTGGTCCTTCCTTATAGTATCGGTAAAAATATGCCAGGTGTTCTTTGGTGTAAAAATAAGCCAGGTCGGGGTTTCGCTCTTTTATGGCCTGCAATATTTTACGGTGCTGGGCAATATCTATCTCCTTGATTTCACGTTGTGCCTTAGTGGGCAAAACTATGATTTGGGTAGTGGTTTTTTCCATTTCCTCCAAAATCTTATAGTAATTTGTAAGCATGGGCAAGCCAATGCTTTCTATAATAGTTATATGAAAGGCAGTACAAGCCTCTGCATATTTTTGGTTATTGCTTTTATTTTTTACCATCAGTTCCAAAATATCTTCAAGTTTTTTTATATTCTCTTCAGAGGCAAACTGAGCCATATATTTGGCTATTTCGGGGTCCAAAAGCTGCTTTATTTTAATAGCTTCCTCAAAGTTGTTCTCGAATTCACCCAAGAAGGACTTTACCTGCCCTTCCACTTCAACTTCACCGGAGTTCACTATAACAAAGGAACCCACGCCTTTCCTGGTTTCTATCAAGCCCATTTCCGCCAGCAGGCGCAAAGCTTCTCTTATGGTTATTCTGCTTACTTGGGTTTGCTTGGCTAATTCATTCTCGGAAGGTAGCATATCCCCTTTTTTCAGTTTACCTTCAATGATCATTTGCTGTATCTGTTGCACTACTTCTTCATAAAGTTTGGTTTTATGCGCTTTTTGCAGCAAAAAAGTACCTCCTTGTCCTTTTATATTTAAATAACACTTATCTGATACTATTATAATACAGCTTATCTTATAATAACATAGGTTTTCTCTATTTACTATATCCATCAAAATATACTTCAACAAAATCTTCACCTCCAGCAAATCTTCTAAAAAAACATTACCCTGCCTTTGTTTTCATTAGCTTAAATAAAATGATGACAAATGGGTTGTTGTTCAACAAAATGTTTTTTATATACAATATTCTAATCATTTAAAATTAATTTTAAATG
>DGYV01000037.1:40176-40471 GCA_002398485.1 Peptococcaceae bacterium UBA4997
AATTTTAAATGATTAGAATATTGACAAGCAACAAAACATACGTTATTATAAAGCCATACAAGTTGTATTATAAAATACAATACATGCTGTATTGTATTGTTACTTAAAATAAAAAGGAGGCGAAAATAAAATTTGGCTTTATTTACAAGGGCACTCGGTAATTTTATCAGTATAAACAATAAAAGAGCTAAAATGATTACCAAACTTAAACAAGTAAAACAAAAAGAGGATGACAAAAAACAATAAATCGGCCAACTAACTTATTTATTGAAATATTGTCAGCAAAAGAAGGGAA
>DGYV01000037.1:40679-41201 GCA_002398485.1 Peptococcaceae bacterium UBA4997
AAATCGAAAGGAGCTGTAAAAATGTCAGGAAAAACTCTGGAACAACTGGGCTACAAGCAAGAACTAAAGCGTAGCTTGAATTTTGGTTCAGTAGTGCTTTACGGTATTGCTATGATGTTACCCGTAGCACCTGTTACAGTATACGGTGCTGTTACCCAAGCTTCTTTGGGACACATGGCCTTAGCTTATTTGATAGCTGTTATACCCATGTCCTTCACTGCTTACAGCTATGGCCAAATGGCAGGTGCCTACCCCATAGCAGGTTCCGCTTACGCATATACTCAACGATCTATCCACCCCCATATGGGCTTTTTTGCGGGCTGGGCCATACTTTTGGATTATGCACTGTTCCCAATTTTAAATTACATAGTAATAGGCATTTATACAAATATTTTATTCCCCAGCTTACCATACTGGGGCATAGTAATAGTCTCTATCATAATAGTAACATTGGTAAATATACTGGGCATCAAAAACCTTTCCCGTGTAAACAACTTCCTTGTTTTACTAATGTTCATGGCA
>DGYV01000037.1:41389-43481 GCA_002398485.1 Peptococcaceae bacterium UBA4997
ACTAATGTTCATGGCAGTGGCTTACTTTGTTTATGCCTGTTGGAGCTATTTATCAGGAAACCCCGCCAGCCCCGGTTTCAGCACTTTGCCTTTCTATAATCCCGAAACCTTCAAAATGGACGCTCTTTTACTTGGCACATCCATAGCTTGTTTCTCTTTTATGGGCTTTGACGCAATGACTACTTTGGCGGAAGAGATCCACGAGCCCAGTAAAGTGCTTTCCAAAGCAACCGTTTTGGTTTGTTTCATTATGGGTTTCTTATTTATACTACAAGCATTCTTTGCTCAATTGGTTTTCCCTGATTTTCATAACTTCACCAATGCGGATGCAGCATTTATAGATGTATGCGCCAGATCAGGCGGCCAAGCACTGGTAACAATCATTTGCCTGGCCATGATAACAGGCTGTTTAGCAAATGCTATTGACTCCCAAGCAGGTGTAGGCAGGGTACTTTACGGTATGGGCCGCGATGAAGTTTTACCTAAAAAATTCTTTGCCTACCTAACCCCCAAAACCAGAATACCTCTTTATACCTTCCTGCTTATGGCCGTAATAGCTGTTATCGGTGCGGCTGTAGACCTTAACATTATCATTACTATGATCAATTTCGGTGCCTTGTTCGCCTTTATGTGTGTTAACTTATCCGTTATTTTTCATTATTTCATTCGCGGTAAACAACGTACGGGCGCAGCTATCTTCAAATATCTCATTTCACCAATTATTGGTTTTCTTACTTGCTTAACCTTATTTATAAGCCTTTCCGTCACCGCTAAAATAGCAGGCGTAATTTGGCTTGCTATTGGCTTTATTATCCTAGCCATTGTTACCAAAGGCTTCAAAAAAATCAAAACATTGGATATGTAAAACCAAATTTATTACTATATTCAGTATTTTTGTATTATAATATAATTAAATTTCTGCTCTTTAAAATATAACATCACAGGAGGAATCAAAATGGCACATTTATTCACTATTCATGAAAGCTCAAAGGATTATATCAAAATCCAGAAAAAAACCCAGGAACTGGATATCATGGTAGAGCTTTCCACAGTTTTCAGGCCCGAATTGCGTCCTGAAACCACTAGCGACTTTTTGGACCACGCAGTGGAAACTTTATCCTGGGGCAGTTGCATTTCCATAGGCGTAAAAGTGGAAACAGGCAAATGGCGTTCCACCCACACTATTGCCGAAGATGTAGGCATAACTATGGGCGCAGGTTTGAAAAAACTGTATTATCAACGCTTGCAGGATGAAGGCGTAAATATCCTTGGTTCAGGTACGGGCTGCCTTGACGAAACCCTGGTACGGGCAACAGTAGGCGTAGAAGGCAGAAGGAACACCTTTATGCATATTTCACCCGAATGCACGGGAGCAAAACTGGAATTGGTAGAAGACTTAAAATCCGGGGATTTGGTATCATGCATCGAAGGTTTTTTCCAAGGCTTCCCCGCTACCTGCCATGTAGAATTTCTTCAGGGTAAAGACTCCCATCATGTTTGGGAATCAGCTTTCCATGCCATAGGTGAAGCCTTAAGAATGGCAATGGCTCCCAACCCTTGGCGCATAGCCAAAAACAACCCCTATTACGGTGAAGAAGGCATTGCCGACGCTTCCCTTATTTAAGCTTTAACAAAACGATTGGAGGAGAATGAATATGAAAGAAAGAATGGATTTACGGAAATCATATTTCCCCGGTAAATATATTCAAGGCAATGGCGCAATCAATGATCTGCCTGATTTGATAGATCTTTACGGGGGTAAAGCTTTCATCCTCCTTACCCCCTCCATGAAAGATACCGTCATGCAAAGAGGCCTGGCCGAAGGCCAAACTGTAGAGATTTTCCGCGGCCCTTGCTGCTGGCAGGAAGTAGACCGCTTGATAGAACTTGTTAAAAAAGATGATTATACGGTAATTGTAGGTATAGGCGGCGGCAAAGTGGTTGATACCGCCAAAGTAATAGCCGATAAGCTGAATCTAAGGGTGATAATGGCCCCCAGCGTTGCTTCCAGCAGTGCTCCTTACAGTTCCTGTTCCGTAATGTACACACCTGAAAACATTTATGAATCGGTATACTATGAAAAACATAGTCC
>DGYV01000037.1:43642-48067 GCA_002398485.1 Peptococcaceae bacterium UBA4997
ATACTATGAAAAACATAGTCCTGATGTGCTTTTGGTGGATAACCAAGTAATCATCAATGCCAAGCCCCGCTATTTGGTAGCGGGTATGGGCGATTCTTTGGCGGTATTGTTTGAAGGCCGTGCCTGTTTGAAAAATGAAGCCCGCAATTCCTTAGGAGCCAAACAACCCTTCTTTGCTGTGGCTCTCAGCCAATATTGCTTCGATATGCTTATAAAATATGGCGAACAGGCCAAAGCCGCCTGTGAAACCAAAGTAGTTACTCCTGCCCTGGAAAGAATAATCGAAGTCAACCTAATGACGGCAGGCATAGCTTTTGAGGGCACAGGCTTAGCGGCTGCCCACGCCATACACAACGGCCTTACCCTCATACCTGAAGTCCACAATTATATCCATGGCGAAATTGTGGCTTTCGGTGTTTTGTGCGAACTGTTTTTATCAGATGCCGAACCGCAGGAAATGGACTTGGTTTACGATTTTTGTGAGCGTGTGGGCTTACCCACTACCCTTGCCCAGCTCGGCATTGCAAATTTTAACCGCGACACTGTATTTGCCGCGGCTAAAATGACGGTAGAAGACCCCTATTTGCCACATGAAGGCAAATATATAACAGCGGAAGATGTATTTGCAGCCATCGTATCCGCCGATGCCATGGGCAAAGCCCGTAAAGCTAAAGCATGATATTTATAATATCAATTTTTTAACGAATCTAAGCTTTATTAATGTTTTGTTACTTTAAAACAAAAAAACAGCCTTTGTCTCTTTACCAATAAGCACCTAAAAAAGTTTTTTTCAACTATTTCGTTACCCTATTTTTAAGTTCTTTACTTAAATGGATTTGGCAAATTTAAGTATAGCCTAAACTTATTTTTGCCGGATCCACATAAAAAACCCAAACCCCAATTAAAAATCCAAGCCCTTATATCATAATTGATATAAGGGCTTGGATTTTATTAAAACATCAACCATTCTTCCAGGAAACACCAAAGCCGCCTCTGGGATAATGCCAATCAATATTACCGTAAGGACAGCCTATACGGCAGGTACCGCATTCCAAACAACCTTCATAACCTACGGAAATGCGCTTTTCTTCCTCATCCCAATCATAAACATGGGAAGGGCAAAAACGGGTACATGGTTTATCTTTACACTGCATTAAGCACACCTGTGGGTCAGCTATTTTGATGTGGCTCAGTTTATCTGTATTAAATCTTATTAAAAACAATTTATCGTCTAATTTCATAATAATGCCCTCCATGCCCCATAAGCATCTTTGATAAGCCCACGTTTGGAACGGTTCTCAAAAACCATTTTCATGATATCCTTTTGGTGTTTTTTCTTAGGTACACCGTCTACCGTCAAATACATTTTCATAGCTTTAGAAACTACTTCAGGGTACATTTTTAAAAGATGCGGATTATCCTCAAAGAATTTAGCCATATGGCGGTAATGGTGCATATCCTGCATTATGAAAGAATCTTTTAAACGGTTTTCATAAACTGCCATGGCATTATGGCTTATATCACCGTTTTGGATGTTCTCTGCTGCCACTTCACCGGCTATTTTGCCTGAGATCATGGCAAAGTTGGAACCTTCTCGGTTGAACGAGTTCATCAGCATAGCCGTATCGCCCACCACCAGCAAACCTTGCCTATAAAGCTTAGGCACATTGGCATAGCCGCCTTCGGGGATAAGATGAGCCAAATATTCCTTGGTTTCCCCACCTTGCAAAAGGCGTTTCACATAGGGTTTTGCTTTTAAATTTTCAATAAGATCATTGGGTGTCCACTCTTCATGGATCAAGGGCCGTAAAAGCGCACCTACGCCCAGGGAAATGGATTCTTTATTGGTATAAATAAAGCCTACACCCATCATGCCCGCGGTGGAATCACCGTATAATTCTATAGTAGCGCCTTGGCCTTCTTCCAGGCAAAAGCGGTCTTCAATTTTTTCTTTGGGCAGGGAAATCACTTCTTTAACCGTAACTGCAACCGTTTCCGCCCTTAAGGGTTTGGCAAGCCCGGCCTTAACAGCTAAAAAGTTATTTACCCCCTCAGCCAAAATCACCACTTTAGCACCCAAATCACCCTCATCACGGCCTGTACGAACACCTATTATATCCTCACCATCATAAAGCAAGTCCTCTACCAAGGTTTCCGTAACTATCATCACACCAGCTTTTTCAGCCTGTTTGGCCAGCCAACGGTCAAAAGGAACACGGAAAACCGAATGAGCATTATAAGGCTCCTGCGCCCACTCAGGCTCCCTGTAGCCTGCCATTATGGATTGCTCACCGCTCAACATGGCGATACGTTGTTCGATTATAGGCCTTTCCAAGGGTGCTTCCTGCCAAAACTCGGGCACTACCATAGCTGTAGGTGTTGTATAAAGGATGCCGCCCATAACATTTTTGGTACCGGGATAATCACCGCGTTCTATAACTATGGTTTTCATGCCTGCATTAGCGGCGCTGATAGCAGCAGATAATCCTGCGGGGCCCCCACCAATGACGATAACATCAAAGTCTTGCATATTGCACCTCCCTAATCTTCTACGCCATGTTGAAGGCGTTTTTTGAATTCTTCTGTAAGTGCGGGTACTATTTGGAAAAGGTCTCCCACAATACCAAAATTGGCAACCTTAAGAATAGCCGCCTCCGGATCATTATTTATAGCAATAATAAAGTCCGATGTTTCCATGCCAACTAAATGCTGAATAGCGCCTGAAATACCAATGGCAATATAAACTTTGGGGCGCACCGTTACTCCCGATTGTCCAACTTGTTGATCATGGGAAAGCCAGCCTGCTTCCACCGCTCCCCTGGTGCCTGCCATGGTAGCGCCTAAAACATCCGCTAATTCCTGTACCATTTCCAAATTCCTTTTAGCAGCAAGCCCTAAACCTACAGAAACAATAATCTCCGCTTTATCCAAAAAGGCACTTTTGGCATCGGATGGAATGAAGTCGATAACCTTGGTAAAAAAATCCTCCTCCGTAAACCCAAAACCTTCACGGATGATTTCACCTGTACGCCCTTCAACCCTTTCAGGCATTGCCATCACCCTAGGGCGTACGGTAGCCATTTGAGGTCGTTTGTTTTTACAAAGTATGGTTGCCATGATATTACCGCCAAAGGCAGGCCTGGTTTGCTGTAAAATTTTCTTTTCGGGGTCAATACCAAGCACCGTGCAATCAGCAGTCAAACCTGTTTTTAATTTGCTGGCAACAGCAGGAAAAACATCCCTGCCCATGGATGTAGCACCCATCAAAATGATTTCGGGGCGGTACTTCGTTACCAAGCTGCAAATCGCTTCCGTATAAGGCTCTGTTCTAAAATCCTTAAGCACAGGATCATCTATAACATATACTTTTTCGGCACCATAGCAAAAGGCTTCGTCAATAACATTATTTACATCACACCCTGTTATCACACCACAAAGCCCACAACCCAGAGTATCTGCCAGCTTACGGCCCTCACCCAACAATTCCCAGGATACAGGTGCTATTTTACCATTGTTATATTCTATTATGATCCATACACCGCTCCAAGTATCTTCTGCTGTTTGGGGTGCGGCTTTTGCTGCGGCGGCATTTTTTTCTTTATCAGCTGCATAATCCTTGATGTTTTCAGGTAAAGGCTCTTGTACCTTAAAAGCCGCCCCTGCCTCAGGCTTCTGTTCCGTTTTCGAACCAACAGGTAAATCAGGCAAAGAAAGCGCATTGGTAGGGCAAATGATAACACATTTACCCAAATTATCACATTTATTGGGGTCCACTACTGCCAAATCATCAACCAGGCTCAAAGCTTCCAATGGACATTCCGCAACACAAGCTCCGCAGCCTATGCATTTTGCTTTATCAACTAAAACAGTCATTAACGTTTACCCCCCTTCGCTAAGGGATGAACCATAATAATATTTTGTTGAAAAACTTTTTGTACCAAAACCGCGGCAGTTCCCGAGGGATCTTTGGTAGCATCTATTATTTCACCGCCGCTGCGTCCCAACGGAGCAAAAATTTTGGCAACACTGGTGGGGGAACCTTTCAAACCCAGCTGCGTCATATCAAAATCAAGCATTTTGGAATCCCAAATTTCAGTCTCATAAGCAGATGCTTTCATAACATTAGGCAAACTTGCATAACGCAAATCATTCAATTCCTTTTCTACTGTAAGCAAGGCAGGCAGCTTGGCTTGTACTATTTGCCTGCCGCTTTCAGTTTTGCGTTCCACGGTTATGCTGGAATCAGTAAGCTCTTTTACATTTATTACATATGTCAATTGAGCAAACTTAAGGCGTTGAGCAATACCGGGGCCTGTTTGAGCAGTATCGCCATCTATTGCCTCTTTACCGGCAAAAACTAAATCCACAGGCTCGGTTTCGTTTATTTTTTGTATTGCAACAGAAAGGATATAGGCAGTAGCTAGG
>DGYV01000037.1:48258-49302 GCA_002398485.1 Peptococcaceae bacterium UBA4997
AGGCAGTAGCTAGGGTATCCGAGCCGCTAAAAGCCCGATCACTTAAAAGAATAGCACGATCCGCACCAAAAGACATGGCTTTTTTTAGTGCCTCCTTGGCTTGCATTGGACCCATACTTATAATGGTTACTTTACCGCCTATTTTTTCTTTCATCCGCATAGCTTCTTCCAGGCCATGAGTATCATACGGATTGATGATAGACGGCACGCCCTGACGCATAAGGGTATTGGTTACGGGATCTATCCTTACCTCGGATGTGTCAGGAACTTGCTTTAAACAAACTACAAAATGCACAAAATCCCCTCCTCTGCCAATAAAGATTATTTATATCAAACAAATCCGTTAAAGTAATAACAAATCTGTTTTGAAATATCTTTTATAGTGTTTGCCTCTTTTTATGCTTGTATATATTTTTATCAAGAAAATAAAGTTTTTATAATCCGCTGGGCATAAATTATAATATTAAAAGGTGAATAGCCTAAACTATAAATTTTAAGACCTTTTACTGCTAAAAGCACCTTTATTTAACTTATTATATCCAATATCAAATATTTAATATTCTAATTATCAGGTAGAATTCTGTTTATATTTTGTTTTTAGGTTCAAATTATTTATTCAGTTTTACTTTATAGCTTAAAGGCTATTAAAAAAAGCTATTATTACTAATTATACCATATTTTTACTATAGTTTAAATATTTTACTTATATTATGAATAAAATAATTAAAAATAAAACAAACTATCAACTAAAAAGGCCACCCTTCGGGCGGCCTTAAATATATAGCAAAATATTACTGTTATAACAAACATTTTTATAAATACTTATAACATATTTTACTAACTCTAATCATAAATTTTCAGCTTAATAATTCTAAAAAAGCTTGTATCCTTACCCTGATTTGTTCAATGTCATTTTCCATATAGTCTGTTTCTATTTGAATATAAGGTTTTTGGCACTGTTCATTTACACATTTTTTAATCAAAAAGGCTTCAACATTATAGGTATGGCAGCCATGCCATGTCAATTCTACCACACCGTCTATC
>DGYV01000037.1:49465-50266 GCA_002398485.1 Peptococcaceae bacterium UBA4997
CAATTCTACCACACCGTCTATCCTATAATCGCGAACAATGCCAGCTATCAAATCCAGCCTTTTTTGGTTAGGCGTCATGCAAGGGCAAGCTATTTTAATATAGTGCTCCGCTAAAGCCATCATGGGTTCCATTTCTTCATCTACCCTATCTCCCGCAGTTTTCAAGCCTCCGCAGTTTTCCATGGCCACCACTATACCACCGCTTTCCTCTATCACATCCAAAACTTTTTTATTGGTTGTAGGGCAGCCTGTCAACAAGATGCGCGGCTTATTTTTAACTTCATTAATAAAAGCCTGATCATTGGCCCTTTCTTTTACTTGAGCTATAGCTTTTTCCATTTCAGCTATCCGTTTTTCAATATTGCAATCAAAACCGCCGCCGTCGCAAATAATATTTATTTCATTGCCGTAAAGCAGGGGCACCTGCCCTTTATTTAAACCAAACACTGTATTTACTGTTTCTCTTTGCTTGTTCAGCAGTTTTATTTGCTCACTTAAAGCCTGCTCGCTGATTTGGCGGCCCGTTTGCCTTACCAAAATGCTTTTCAGCTTTTGCAATTCATGCAGCCATTGGGCAATACTTTCATCAGTTTCATAGGTTTGGGGCAACTGCAAAACATGAAGGGGCTTGATTTTGCCCAGCAGCTCGAACATCTTTTTTTTGCCGTCACAGGTAGCATCGGCAAACAGAAAATCCGAAAAATGGAAATACGGGCAGCTATCTTCCAAGGCATGGCCATAACTTGCCTTGATTAAAGGACACAGGTTGGAAGGCAGGTGTTTCTCCGCTGTTTCAATAGG
>DGYV01000037.1:50437-50631 GCA_002398485.1 Peptococcaceae bacterium UBA4997
ATAGGTTTTTGCGAACCCGCACAAAGCGATACAGACACACAGCCTGCAGCCAAAATAATCTCCCTGGGCGTAAACGCACAATAGATACCAATAAAAGGGGTACCTGCCTCCTTCAGCTCCATGCCTTCCTGGAACACTCTTTCTTCTATCTTTCTTTGGTAATCCAAATCGAATATTACTTTCTCCAAATCTTT
>DGYV01000037.1:50834-51497 GCA_002398485.1 Peptococcaceae bacterium UBA4997
AATATTACTTTCTCCAAATCTTTCCCCTCGCTTTAGCTTTTATCACACTATCCTTTTCCCCGTTTGTTTGTCAAACAGATGAATATTGTTCAAATCAAAAAACAGCTTGATTTTTTGCTCCGGCTCTATTTTAACGCCCGGATGTACTTTGGTTATCATTTCCCCGCTTGCCGTAGTGAAATGTATATTCAGTTCCGCCCCTAAATTTTCGATAACTTCCACCTCACCGATTACCGGCTCCATCTCTATAGGGCTTTCGAACAAAACGATGTCTTCGGCACGAATACCGAAAACAACTTTTTTGCCTATATAGCCTTGGGCTTTTAATTGCTCGGCTTTTGCAGATGGTACGATAAAACTGCCTTGGGCAAAACTGAGCAAGATTTTATTGCCTTTTTCGCTTATCAGAGCCTCTATCAAGTTCATGGGTGGAATACCGATAAAGCTTGCCACAAAGGTATTGGCAGGGTATTTATAAATATTTTGCGGTGTATCGGCTTGCTGTATCTCACCGTCTTTCAAAACCACTATTTGAGAACCCATGGTCATGGCTTCTGTTTGATCATGGGTAACATAAACCACTGTAGTATTCAATTTCCTGTAAAGTCGGCAAATTTCGGTACGCATTTGCACACGCAACTTGGCATCCAGATTGGAAAGCGG
>DGYV01000037.1:51560-59723 GCA_002398485.1 Peptococcaceae bacterium UBA4997
TCCACCTGATCATGGGTTACATAGACAAATGTCGTCTTCAGATTATTATGAAGCTCGATTAACTCAACCCGCATCTGGACCCTGAGCATGGCATCCAGATTGGAAAGCGGTTCATCCATCAGGAAAACCTGCGGCTTTCGTACAATAGCTCTGCCTAAAGCCACCCTTTGCCGTTGCCCGCCTGAAAGCTGTTTAGGCTTTCTTTTCAGCAAATCTTCTATGCCCAAGATATTGGCAGATGCCAAAACCCTTTTTTGGATTTCTTCTTTAGGAGTTTTTTTCATTTTTAAGGCAAAGGCCATATTTTCATAAACAGTCATATGCGGATACAGGGCATAGTTTTGAAAAACCATAGCAATATCCCTATCCTTGGGCTGTACATCATTAACCTTTGTTTCACCAATAAAAATATTGCCCTCCGTGATTTCCTCAATACCTGCAATCATGCGTAAGATCGTGGATTTACCGCACCCCGAAGGCCCTACCAAAACCAAAAATTCCCTATCTTCTATAACCAAATTCACATTTTTTACCACAACAACTTTGTGATCATATATTTTGTTCAAATTTTCCAAAACTAATTTTGCCATGCTGTGATCTCACGTCCCTTACATATTTATTGAATCTTTCAAGAACACTATTACCCTTTTACCGCACCTACAGTCAAGCCTTTAATAAAATACTTTTGTACCATAACAAAAAGACAAAAAACAGGCAAAGACATAGTTATACTTGCAGCAGTAAGCAAGGCAAAGTCCGTTCTGTAATAACCCAATAAAGTTTGCAAACCTACTGCAATCGTTCGGTTGGCATCTGTAGTTATCAAATTTACCGCAAACAAATATTCGCTCCAACCAAGCACAAAAGAAAAAATGAGCACAGTAGTAATGCTGGATAAAGAAATCGGCAAAATGATTTTGGTCAAGGCTTGCCAATATGAGCAACCATCCATCAAAGCGGCTTCCATCAGCTCTTTTGGTATCGATTCAAAAAAGGTTTTCAACATCCATACACTAAAAGGCAGCGAAAAAGAAAGATATGCCAAAACCAAGCTGAACTTTGTATCTATCAAATTCAAGCAATAACACATGATGAACAAGGGGATGATAAGCAAAATTTGCGGAAACATATAAGCCGCCAAAACTGTGTTGATAACCACTCTTTTGCCGGGAAATTTCATCCACACGATCGCACAAGCCCCTAAAGAGGAAATCAGTAATGACAAAACCGCCGTAAACGATGCCACCACCAAACTATTCAACATATATTGTGGAAAGTTACGAACCTTGAACAGCTTTATATAATTTTCCAAGGTAAAATCATGCGGCAGCAAGGTGGGCGTAGCGGTAATAACTTCATTGGGAGGTTTTAAAGAGGTAAACAAAGTTATGACCAAAGGGAAAATCACAATAAAGGTAACTGCACATAATACTAAAAAGTGCAATACGGTTTTCCAAAATGGCTTTTTATGTTTCACTGTTCTGCTTCCTCCCCACTAATCTAAAATAAAAAATCGTAAAAATAATCAAAAATATAAACATTATTACCGAAAGAGCCGTCCCATATGCCATGTTTTTGGCAGGGAACGCCATTTTATATATATAAAGGCTCAATGTAAGGGTTTCATTAGCCGGGCCACCATTCGTCAACAAAAACACCAGGTCAAATGAACAAAACATCCAGATAGCTTCCAAAATCGCAACAACTATTATAGATGGTTTCAAAGACGACAAAGTGATATGCCAAAACATGTCCCATTTTGTGGCACCGTCCAACTCAGCAACTTGATATAAACTTTTATCGATCGACTGCAAAGCCGCCAGCAAAAACACCATCACAAAAGGATAATAACACCAAATCAGGGGAATCAAAACCCCTATCCAAGCCGTCTTGCTTGAAGATAAAATATTGAAAGGTACATCGATAATATGAGATTTCAGCAAAATATAATTGATATAACCATAAAAATCGTTATATAGCCAACGAAAAGTCAAAACCACCACTATAGACGGCAATGTCCAGGGCAAAAACAACAAACCACGAAAAAAAGCTATATATTTTGTATTTTTATTTAATAATAAGGCCAATAAAAGCCCAAGAGCCAAAGCTCCAAGCACTCCGAACACCGTAAATTTAAAAGAATGGAACAAAGCAAGCCAAAAAAGATCATCCTGAAATAATTTTATATAATTATCCCAACCAATAAAATCATACTTAACATAAGTGAACATTTTATTGGTAAAGCTCAACACAATGCTATTGCATAAAGGGTAAATCAATACACCTATAATACATAATACCAACGGTGCAATAAACAATAAGCCTGTTTTGCTTTGTTGCGATCGTGCTGATTTCATACTGCAACCTTCTCCTTATTTCTAAACAATCAAACAGGAATTGAAAATCCACAAAAAACCGGTTCATCAATTCCTGTTTGATATCAAATTAATTTTTCGTCTAAAAAATATCTAAAAGAGCCATCTTTGGTTTTAATGATTTTTGGCATTTTCAATGGCAGCAGCTGTATCTTTATCCAATGCTTTTAAAGATTCAGCAGGAGTCATGCCGTTTTCAAGAACATCAACCACAGCCCTGGAAAGACGATAACTATTGGTTATTGAATCCATACCGGGCACATAACCGTAGTCATAGCCATAACTTACTGCTGTTTTACATTGTTCCGCAACAGCTTTGTACCATCCCATAGAGGTAAGTTCGGGGTCTTTGGCAACACTCTTGAACGGAGAAACATTACCGGATATTTTGCTCCATTCTTTGCTGATTTCTTCACGGCTCATGAATTCAATAAATTTCTTAGCTTCTTCGGGATGTTTGGAACCGCTGAACAGGAAGAAACCGCCCGAACCTGTTTTAGTGCCGGATTCCCCGGAAGGACCAACAGGAATAGTTGTAAAAGCAATATTTTTATAGTCTTCAGGGAACATGGATTCAAGCAAAGTACCATAACCGCCCCACATAAAAGACATAGCAACCTGGCCGGTACCAAGAATATTCACATCATCACCATAATTCCAAGTATTGGCACTGGGCGGAACAACGCCGGCTTTTACTAAATCAGTCATATAAGTTAAAGCTTCCAGGTTTTCAGGGCTATTAATAACCAGGTTGCCTTCTTTATCAAAAATCTTACCGCCTGCCGCTCTCATAAAACCAACCAAATGCTGCTGTGTCATAATATTGTCGCCCGTGAACATAGCAAGGCCATAAACACCATCTTTGGTAAGTGCCTTAGACATGGTCATAAGTTCATCCCAATTTTTAGGTGGTTCAGTATAACCTGCCGCTGCCAATAAATCTGTGCGGTATGCCAAA
Organism: Peptococcaceae bacterium UBA4997; assembly: GCA_002398485.1. Classification (GTDB taxonomy): domain Bacteria; phylum Bacillota; class Dehalobacteriia; order UBA4068; family UBA4997; genus UBA4997. Next base: position 54,894 of record DGYV01000037.1, read on the forward strand.
ACAGGGCAAGCAATACAATTTGGAACACTGTAATATACACCTTCTTGCTGGAAAGCAGAGCAGTCTTCCGAAAATTTATCGGAGCCACCCAAGGCTTCTACAACATCAGTAACAGGTAATGCCTTATCAGCTAAACCCAGTTCAACAGCATCAGCACCATCACAATAACCAATATCGGGGGTATCACCTGTAGACCAATATTCCTCCCATTTAGTATAAACATTATCCCAGCTTTCTATGGTCATATCAATTTTAATGTTCGGATTTTCTTCTTCAAACTGTGCTATGTAAGTTGTCCAAAAAGCATCTTCTTTTTCAGAATCATATCCGTAAGGAGGGTAAGAGAAGGTAACCGTAACGATTTCCTCATCCGTGTCAGCACTTTGGCCGCAACCAACCATCACTACCATGCTTGCCATTAAAACAAGCGCAAGCAACAATAAAAACAAGCCTTTTCTTTTCATTCCTTTTTTCTCCTTTTCATTTTTTATTTATATTTATCAGTCATAATAATGCATGACCGATAAATCAATAAAACTAAGCACACTTTATTTTCAAGCTCCTGCATCAACAGTATCATTAGAAATCAGTAAATTTTGTACGTCCTGTCTCCATAGCAGCCTTAAGGTTTTCAATTGGCGTATCCGGTAAACAATCGCAGCCAAAAGATACCAAAAAATTAGGGTAATCCTTCATATACCTTAAAAGTTCAAGCGTTTTTTCCCTTATTTGGGCAGGTGTTGAATCAGCCAAAACATCTACGGGATCTAAATTACCTATTATCACAACATCCTTTGGTATTTTGGGAGCTATCTCTTTAAGCTGTACTATTTGATCCAAGCTTAACCCTTCAGCTCCCGAAGCTAAAAGTTGATTCATATGTTTTGTGGTATCACCGCAAACATGCAATACCCGCCAAGCGTCTGGTTCAAGAGCATCGAATATTCTTTTTAATCTAACGGAAACCAGCTCTTCAAATTTAGGTGGTGATAAAAGAATAGCTGTAGGCTCGGAAATACATAATAACCTAACCCCTGCTTTTGTTACAGCTTGACAATATTCAGAAACCACTTCCGTAGTAAAATCCAGCAACTGTTTAACAAAATCAGGCTTACGTATAACAGCCCTAATAAAATCTGTAACCTCAATAATTTCGCAGGCTAAAGTAAAAGGCCCCTGCACTGAAATAGCCAATGGTTTATTAAAGCTTTCCGCAAGCAACTTAAATGTAGCCAGGTTTATTGGCATCCTGCCATCTTTATATGGATCGGGAACTGTTAATTTGGACAGGATTTCCGCAAATTTTGTTGCGCCTTTAAGTTTTATCGGAAATTCATAACCGGATATAGATTGCAAGGTATCCTTTAAAACAGCACCGTCATCCAAAGGATATATAAAGTCAGATTGAAAATTTTCATCCATAGCTTTGGCAACTACCATTTGCTTTTCAGTTGAGTTATAAACATCATAAAGTTCATAACCTGTAAGCCTTAAGCCAATGGTATTCATCCAAGGAAAAACTAAACGTCTGTCAAAATCATTCATATAATCCAATAAACGCATTTAATTATTACCTCCACGCTGGAAATACTCCATTAAATTTTTAACCAGGACCACAGCTTCACAGGCATCGGCGGAATAGCCATCCGCACCAATACGTTTAGCAAAAGCAGGTGATATTACCGCCCCGCCCACAATAACAAATCTTTTTCTTTGCATGCCCCTCTTTTTCAGGTCATCTATCACTACCCGCATGCCATCCCTGGTGGTACTTATCAAGGCAGACAGGGCAATTATATCCGCATCCACCTCCAGTGCTTTATCTACAAAGGCATGCAAAGGCACATCACTGCCCAAATCATAAATTTCAAAGCCCGCTCCTTCCAACATGATGGAAACAATATTTTTCCCAATATTATGCGTATCCCCGGCAACAACACCTATAACTATTTTACCTGCGGGTTTTTTGTTTTTCTCAATAGCGGCTTTTAATATTTCAAGCCCTGCATACATGGTATCGCCGCATACCACTACCTCAGGCACATAATAAATATCCTCACGAAAAAGTTCGCTTACTTTTTCCATGCCTTTGGCAAGGCCATCCATAATTGCATCTTCCGCCTTAATACCAAGAGCCAAGGCTTTATTGGCATACATTTCTACTGCTTCAATATCCATATCAACAACAGCATTTGCCAAGCCGGCCAAAACTGTTTCTCTTTCTTTGCTCATACTTTTTCTCCTTTATTCTAAACAGTTATCAAGCTATACATAATTAATTATTAAGGTATTTTAAGTATATTTTTACCATATTAAACTAAAAAAGCTATCTAAAAAACTCTTTACCGCAAAAGATGGCAAAGAGTTAATTAAACCATGCTTTTAATTTTTGAATAAAAAGCAATGATCTTACAAGTTTGCCTATATAAGCATCAAACAAATTTTTTATTTACAATTTATTTAAAATTATAGGATATACATATTTGAGCAAGAAGCATTTTACATAAAATTTGTCCTAACAATACTTTTAGCATAGCTTTACCTAAGAAATTATATAATAAAACTTGCATAACTACCAATAAATTATCCTTGACCTAACAGCATATACTATAAACTTTGTTTATGCATTGCAAAATTTCATTTATCTATAAAAATTTAAATAAAGCTGCCGCTTTGCATTTATTCTTCCAAAGCTTTAACATGAAAACTATGCTTAATGCATAAAAAAGAGCCAACCAAAGTGGCAGCTTTTGTGTTAAATTTCTTAAAGTCAGGTGTAAAATTCAAATAAAAAACAGCCTGCTATTCACTATAATACTAGTGTTTAACAGGCTTTTTATTGCGTCATTTGCCTGATCTAGATGCAGGCCGCGACCGTGTAAAATGCTCATTTTTTTCGTCTGTTTTTCTTTCTTCTTTTGCTTTTATTCGTTCACAAGCAGTTAAAAGTTTTCTGCCTGATGCATGATGATATTCCTTACAGGCAACACAATTTTCGTGTCTTTCGCATTTTATTCTTTTACAAGGGCAATCATGTTTATTATCATCCATTGTAGTACTCCTCTCATATAAATAATCTTTATTTAAGTATGCCATAATAAAACAAAAAAATCATGTGCAGGTTCATATCCCTACACATGATTTTTGTCTTGTGTACACCATGCAAAAAAGATTTCTTATCTTTCTCCAAAGGGATCACCAAGTTTTCAAAATAAAGCAGTTTCTCCGCAAAAATCGCTAAATCCAATGATACCATAAAACCTCCGGCCTTTTACAGGCATCTTCAAATTATCTATGCTACTGCCTGCATCGGGCATAATCCCCATTGCTGAATTTCATTTTGCGCCCTGCTACATAAGAAAGTATTTGTCTTTCGGTGTCGCAGTATGACGGGTGGGGGTTTCTGCGATGGGGTTTGTTTCTGAGCCTGTATTCCAAGCGGAATCAGATATTCCTGCAGTATATGGATACGACCGGATGGAGAAGAATCGTCATCGGCTGCACGTTTTATCTGCCTGCCATCGGGAATCTCTGCGATGGCAGTGGTGTATCCACTGACTATTCTGTGGAGCGTGGTATCCCCTTGGCGGAGCAGCTCCCACGATGGCACAGATGGCTCACACGCCGTGTCAACAGAGGCGGCGGTGTCTACCGCTGCATTAACGGAAATATCACTTACAGGGGCGGAACTGGGTTCCACATTCTCATCAGAGGTTTCTACATCCGAAGCGGCGGAAAAGGCATTTTCTGCAATGGCCTTCATAAGTGCCAGCTTGGAGAGATTCTGCTTTGCCGCAAGGTCAATATAAAAAGAACGCTGCTCATCGGTTTCGCAGTATTCCAGTATGACAGCGTTCTGCGTCCAGCTAAGAGACTGTGCTTTTTCCATGAGAGTCGGGCTGTTCTCATAGATACGGTAAAAGTCACGCATCCTGCGGAGATTGCGAAGAGAGAAGCCCTTCAGCGATGGAAACCGGTCGGCGAGCATTTCAGCCAAGTGCGGGATAAACGCTTTTTCTCCCTGACGGCAGATACATTGACCGATCCGTGTATAAAGCTCCAGCAATGCCCGATTGCAGGGCTTCTCATCTTTTTCATAGCATTCAGCTACCGCAGAGGCAATCTGTTCCAGATACAGGGCACTGTTCTTTTTCAACGCTTTCATAGACTTCTCCTTTCCGGCTCCGTGGGAGCCTGTTTTTTTATGTACCCGGCAGAGCAAGCTCCACCGGTGAAATGCTTGGAATTGTTAGTAGCTTTGTTTCATTTCAAGGCCGCCGTCTTGTTGTGCAGTTGCTTCATCCATATGAACGCCCAGCCGGTTGGGAAGATAATCACTCAGCCAAGTGCCGCCGAAGGCACTGTGTGACTGCAAACGCCATATGGCGAGCTTTCCCATATGCAAATCCACATTTTCCATAGAAAACAGCAGATTGGTGCAGCCGTCATGCTCAAAAGCGAAAACATCCTTGAAGGTATCGCCGTTTTGCAGGATGCCTTCCTGCGTCAGCAGTTCGTTGATGCCGTTTACCCATTCTGAAAGCTCTCCGCCGCAGCCTTGAATGATCAGTCCCTCACGGTCTGTCATGGTGCGAAGCTCATCTGTCGTAATCCGTTTCACGGTGCATCCTCCTTTCATTCCATCCTCATGCCGAACTGCGGAGTGGGACTTTCCTCCGGCTCAGACGGTGCTGGACGCGAGAGCACCGAGAAGCTGTCCTCTCCGGGAACGACACCGAGGGTGCGTCCATTGTCAAAGGTGCAGTGAAGCGTGCCGATGTCATCCACAAAATTTACCGTCCCTTCCGTACCCGGCGCAATGGGGGCGTA
>DGYV01000037.1:59919-60681 GCA_002398485.1 Peptococcaceae bacterium UBA4997
GTACCCGGCGCAATGGGGGCGTAGGGATCGTCCATACTGTCGAGGCGGATACGGGTTCCGCTGGGATACCGCTCTTTCATCCGCTGTGCTTTTTGGTAATCGAATAACATTTTCATTCCTCCTGATTAAAATTTGCATTCAGCTACTTATGGGATATAGAAAATCAGGCGCAGGATATTTCCCCGCACCTGATTGCCGTTGCCCTTATATAATCTGCTCAATCTCCGTTCCGTCCTTGAAACGGATGAGCAGTTTTTCTTCGCTGAGTACCGTAATGGCGCTGATCAGCTGCCGCACCGTGACCTCGTCAAAGGTGGCGATGCCGGTGTCCATCGATTCCAGCTCGGCGGCAAGCTGTTCCACGCGCTCGTCCGCCTGTTCGGTATCCTGCTTATTTTTCTCCAGCTCACTCCGTTTTGCCACCAGTGCGGAAAATTCCATGCTGACCTTTTTCAGTTCCTCATCGTATTGGGTGGAATCCGCTCCCACAGCGGCGGCAAGCTGAAGGAGCCTGTACTGCTGTTCCCGCAGTTGGGAGAGTCTGCTGTCAATGGCTGCGAGGCTGGTTTCACCGCCCTTTGGTGTGAGTGTGGTGCGGATGCTGTCCTGTAGAATCGCTTTCATGCTCTTTAGGCTGAACATTTCGTTCATGGCGCTGACCACCGCTGTGTGAATCCGGCTTTCCTCCAGCGTAGGTGCGTCCTTGCAGAACTTTTTGCCGTTCTCCAGACGGTTGATGCACCGCCAGACAATTTTTTTACC
>DGYV01000035.1:0-7317 GCA_002398485.1 Peptococcaceae bacterium UBA4997
CGTGAACCTGCACAGCATACCTGGCCTTGATTAAACAAAATACCAAGCTGCAGACCATCCAGTGCCATATCCCATTTACAATCAGGAAAATAAATATTGGCTGATTTGCCGCCCAACTCTAAAGTAGAAGGAATAAGCTTATCTGCCGCGGCGGCGGCAACCGAACCACCAACTTCCGTAGAACCAGTAAAGGCCAGTTTTCTGAAACCGGGGTGATCCAGCATATATTGGCCTGCTTTTGAGCCTTTGCCGGTAATTACGTTAAATACACCGGGAGGCAGCACATCTTGAATCAATTTAGCAAATTCCAATACGCTTAAAGAGGTACAACTTGAAGGCTTGAATACCGTACAACAGCCTGCTGCAAGTACGGGGGCAAGCTTCCATGCAGCCATTAGTAAAGGAAAATTCCACGGTACAATCTGGCCTACCACACCTATTGGCTCACGCAGGATCACAGAAAGAGTATTATTATCTACCATATTGGCACTGCCTTCTTCTGTACGAACAGCACTTGCAAAATAACGGAAATGATCGGAGGAAAAAGGCACATCAATAGCCATGGTTTCCCTTATCGGCTTGCCGTTATCCAAGCTTTCCAGCATAGCCAGCTTTTCCTTATTGGCATCGATGATATCCGCAATTTTCATTAAAATATCCGCTCGTTCTATCGGACTAACATCTTTCCAGGTTTCCCAGGCGGCCCAGGCTGCTTTTACAGCATCATCCACATCTTCCTTTGTAGCCTCTGCGCAGGTAGAAAGCAGCTCACCATTAGCAGGGCAATAACACTTGAAGGTTCCGCCATCCTTAGCATCCACCCACTTACCATTAATAAAAAGGTTATAACTTTCCCTTGCCACATTTTGCATTGTCGACACTCCTTCCAAACAGAAAATTTAGATTTTTGGGAATATTAAGTACAAATAATGCCAGGAAACCTTACAGCCCAAGCTAAGCTAGCAAAAACTTTAGCCTAAACGGAGCATTGTTCATATTTCCATTTTAGCACCACCCTATCCATATGTCAATAAATGGTAAAAAATGCTACCATTTTTTAATTTATTTTTATTTATTTTTATCATATTGTGATAAAAAATTGACTTTTCATTAATCTTATATTGTATACAATGATTTCCTCTGTGATATGTTAGCAAAATCGGAAACTTGGTTCCATTGAGTGGGAAATATTGCCGACTATTGTTATTTTAAGATATTGCCATAAAAAAACAGCTTGAGTTATCTCACATAGCTCAGGCTGTTTTTATTGTTTTTATTAGCTATAGCAATTTAAAACTTTTTATCTATCTTCCCTAAAGTAGGGATTGCCCAGCCAGCCGGGCGGTTGATTTTCCCTTTTCTTTCTTAAGGTAATGATGACAAGCACGATTATAGTCATCAAATAGGGTATCATATCCAAAAGTTGAGTTGGTATGATAAAGCTGTTACCGAAAAACGGTATGCTCAGATTTTGGATTTTAAAACCAATGGTCCTTAGCATACCGAAGAAATAAGCGCCGAAAATGGCTTTTAAAGGATGCCAGGTAGCAAAAATAACCAATGCTACGGCAATCCAGCCAACCCCTGCTGTGATCTCTTCTTGCCAGCGGCCAATAAATACAACGGAGGTATAAGCCCCTCCTATACCGCACATGGCTCCGCCAAGCAAAATGCTTATATACTTGTATAAATCCACATGTACACCCGAGGCATCGGCCGCAGCCGGGTTTTCACCCACCACACGCAAATTCAGGCCGTAACGGGTACATTTGATAAAGAAGTACACCACAAAAGCCAAAATAAAGGCTAGCCAAACGTACAAACTTTGCGAAAAAAACATTTTGCCTAAAATAGGTATATCTTTCAATATGGGTATTTCCATAGGTGCAAAGGATTTTACTAAACTATCCGAAAGAGTTTCAGCAGCAAGTTTTTGACCAACAAAACTGGAAAAACCTGTACCAAATATGGTAAGCGCCAAACCTGTTACTATTTGATTAGCCCGCAAGGTAACAGTAACAAAAGCATATATAAGAGCACCTAAAGCGCCTGCCGATCCTGCCGCAAGCAAGGTCAAAGCAGGATCGCCCGAGGAAAAACCAACCTGAAAGCCTATAACAGCTCCCATAAGCATCATGCCTTCAACACCCAAATTAAGGTGGCCTACTTTTTCACCCAAAATAGCGCCTAGGGTAGCAAAAAGAATAGGTGTGCCCATTTGTACGGAGGTTTGCAAAAATAGGGCAACCATTTGCACAGTTGTGTTTTCCATTATGCTTCCCCTCCTTGACTTTCAGCTTTGTTTTCAGTTTTATTTTTAGGCTTTGCCTTGTACCAGGAAACTTTGTATTGAGTAAAAAATTCACTACCCAAGATACAAAACAGGATACTGCCCTGCAAAATGCCTGCTATAGAAGCAGGTATTTGTAAGGCGCCCTGCAAATAAGTACCGCCCTGCAATAAAATGGAAAATAAAAATGATACTATAATGATAGTAAAGGGATTAAGACGAGCAAGCCAAGCTGTAATAATGGCCGTAAAACCCAAACCACCCGACATTTGATAGCTTAAAGAGCTTTCGATAGCCGAAGCCTGGATCATACCGGTTGCACCGCATAAGCCACCGCTTAGGAATACAGCAAGCAACATTACCTTAGTTACATTTATACCTGCGTAACGGGCTGTAGTAACACTTTCACCCAATACGGATATTTCATAACCAAGTTTTGTGTACCTAAGCAGTATATACACCAATACAACCAAAACCAAAGCAATCACCCAGCCTATATGTACCCCAAAAAGGTTGGGTAAAATAGCGTTTTTTTCAAAATTTGCTATTTTAGGAAAACCAAACTGGCCGGGATCCTTCCAAGGGCCATGCTGCAAATAAGTTATCCAGCTTATAGCTATATAGTTCATCATCAAAGTAACAAGGGTTTCATTGGTACCAAAGCGAGCTTTCAGCACAGCAGGTATACAGCACCAAATGCCACCTGCTACCAATGCCGCAATGAACATAGCGGGCAGTAAGATATAAGCAGGCCAGTTGAAATAATTCAAGGCTAAAAAAGATGCCGCAAAAGCACCCATATAATACTGGCCTTCTGCGCCTATATTCCAAAACTTCATGCGAAAAGCAATACCTACACCCAAAGAAAGTATGACCAGTGGTATGGCTTTATTGATAGTTTCTTTAAGACGATACGGGGTTGCGGTTGCGCCTTCTAGCATTTTCCAATAAATATCCAAGGGGTTGTAACCTAAAATAAAAATTATTACAGAAGTAGCAAGCAATGCTGCAACAACTGCCAATATACTTATTAAGAACCTGCGCCCTGATGAGGTTTCGGGTTTCTTGGTAACTCTCAGCAAACCGCCACCCCCTTTGCAATATCCTGGCCAAGCATAAGCATGCCTATTTCCTCTTTATTGGTATCGGCAGCATTCATAATGCCCATTACCTTGCCATGGCTCAAAACCATGATACGGTCGCTAAGCTCCAACAGCACATCAAGATCCTCGCCTATAAATAAAATTCCAACGCCCTTTTGTTTTTCTTCGTTCAGGGCATCGTAAATATTATATGAAGCACCTATATCCAAACCACGTACAGGATAAGCGGTAATCAAAAGCTGGGGCTGTAAATTGATTTCCCTGCCCAAAAGAACTTTTTGGATATTGCCGCCCGAAAGTTTCTTCACTTGATGATAAACGCTGGGCGTATTGATATCGAACTTTTCAATGATGCTTTCAGCAATATCCTTACCTTCTTTTCGGTCTATAAAAATACCCTTTTTGTTTTGGTAAGATTTCAAGAGCATATTATCCACTATATCCATGGCCCCCACCAAGCCCATGCCCAAACGGTCTTCGGGGATAAAGCTCATGCTGATGCCTTTTCTGATAATAGTTCTGGGGTTCAAGCCCACTATGTCCTCACCCTTGAACAAAATATTGCCCGAAATTGCATGGCAAAGGCCTGCTATAGATTCACAAAGCTCTTTTTGGCCGCTGCCAGCTATCCCTGCCACACCAAGGATTTCCCCGGTAGTAAGGGCAAAGGAAACTTTATCCAAAGCATTGAGCTTATCCGTACCTGCCACGGTAAGGTTTTTTATTTCCAAAAGTGGCTTTTTATCTGTTTCAGGAATTTGAGTACGCTCAATAGCCAAACTTATAGGTCGGCCTACCATCATTTCCGTTAATTCCTGAAAATTTGATTCCTTGGTAATCACAGTATTTATGGTTTTACCTTTTCTGAGTACTGTTACTTTATCGCTTATTTCCATAACCTCATTCAGTTTATGGGTTATTATGATAATCGCGCAGCCCTCGTTTTTCATATTGCGCAATATTTCAAAAAAGTTCTTTATTTCCTGGGGTGTTAAAACTGCCGTGGGCTCGTCCAGAATAAGTACATCCGCTCCACGGTAAAGCACTTTTAATATTTCAACTGTCTGCTTTTCACTTACAGACATATTATAGACTTTTTTATCGGGGTTGATAATCAACCCATACTTTTTACCGATATTATAAATTTGCTCAGTCAATTTTTTATGGTTGATAAACGGGCTGCCTTTAACACCCGTTATGATATTTTCTTTGGCTGTAAGCACTTCCGCCAACTTAAAATGCTGGTGTACCATACCTATACCGCGCTTGATAGCTTCCTCCGGCGAAGCAAAAACCACTTCTTCACCGTTTACAAAAATTTGACCGCTGTCGGGGCTGTAAATACCCGAAAGCATATTAACCAAAGTAGATTTCCCACTGCCGTTTTCACCCAGAAGAGCATGGATTTCCCCTTTATTGATAAAAAGATTCATAGAATCATTAGCCTGTACATCACCAAAACGTTTGCAAATATTTTTAAGCTCAATATAAGCCACCGGGATTCCTCCCTTTAATTAAAGTTGTAAAAAACAGCAATATGGTAGTGCCTTAAGGCACTACCATACCGCGTTTATGTAACATTAAATACTGCCGATAACACCTTCAACGAACCAATCGAAAGACAACATTTCTTCATCGGTCATTACAACACCATCGGCTACTCTTTCTTTACCAGTATTGTCTTTAATAGGACCAACAAAAATTTTGTTTTCGCCACTTAAAATAGTTGCTTTGGCTTCATCAACAGCTTCCTGAGTGCCTTCGGCGCAAAGATCGCTCAAAGGAGCCAAATCTACGATACCTTCAGACATATGGCCCCAGTAATTGGAGGAAGTCCAAGTGCCATCGATAACAGCTTGTACCTGAGGAATATAATAAGCAGCCCAATTCCATATTTTTTATATAATATTTATCTTTAAAAGATAAATTTATATAAACTAGCCATCCTAATCCTCAAACACGATACCCTTTTCACTCATAGATTTTACAATAGCCAAGGAATGGAGATTGACCCCCATTCCCCTTAAGGTTTTACCACCATTTTGAAAACCTTTTTCTATAACCACACCCGCACCCGCCAATTGAGCACCGGCTTGCCTTATTACATCCAAAAGACCGAGCATAGCTTGTCCATTTGCTAAAAAATCGTCCAGGATCAAAATTTTATCTTCTTTATGCAGGTATTTTTTTGAAACAATAATATCATAAGGCCTTTTATATGTAAAAGATTCCACCCTGCTGGTATAGAACTCATCGGCAATGTTTTCAGACTTTGCTTTCTTGGCAAAAACCACCGGAACATTGAAATATTGTGCTGTAATACAAGCTATACCTATACCGGACGCTTCTATAGTGAGAATCTTGTTCACTCCTGCTGTTTGGAACAACCTATAGAATTCCTTGCCTATTTCATTATAAAAAACAATATCTATCTGATGATTTAAAAAGCTATCCACTCTTAAAATATTATTACCGGTAGCGCAACCATCCTTTATAATGCGTTCCTTTAATGCCTTCACAGCACACATCCCCAGTCTACAAAAAATTACTTATAATACAACTATTCTACAATAATTATCTGATTTTGGCAAAGGGTTTTTACAATAAGCAACAAATATTATAAAGGATTTTGACAAAACTTTTACAAAGGTTCAATTGTATTGCAGAAACTCTATGAAAATGTTATTATTAGTTGGGAAATACGAGCTATTAAAAAGGAGTTACCTAATGACAATATCACTAGCCGATTTCATAAGCCAGTTTTTTTCTAACCCCACACTGGCAATAACTGTTATACTTACTGCGGGAGTTATACTGGTAAATGGCTGGACAGATGCTCCAAATGCCATTGCCACTTGCGTTTCTACCCGTGCTATGAACCCCAAAGCCGCTATTTTAATGGCTGCTGTTTTTAATTTTTTTGGCGTTTTTATAATGACCATAATAAATGCCACCGTTGCTATGACTATTTACAATATGGTTGATTTTGGCGGTGATTCCCATGATGCCTTAGTAGCTTTGTGCGCCGCCCTTTTTGCTATAGTTACCTGGGCAACCACGGCTTGGCGTTTTGGTATACCTACCAGTGAAAGCCATGCTTTGATAGCAGGTATATCCGGTGCTGCAATTGCCTTGCAGGGTGGCATGGCAGGCATAAACGGCGCTGAATGGATGAAAGTAATATATGGTATTGTGCTTTCCACCTGCCTGGGCTTTTTTATGGGCTGGCTGATAGTAAAAATAACCGAACGTATCTGCCGCGGTTTTGACCGCCGTAACACTCAAGGTTTTTTCCGTTCTGCACAAATAGGCAGCGGTGCGGCCATGGCATTTATGCACGGCGCACAGGATGGCCAAAAATTCATGGGCGTATTTATGCTTGGGATTTTTTTGGCGCAAGGGCAAGGTAATGTTACAACCTTTACTATTCCCATTTGGTTGATGATAGGTTGTTCTGCTCTAATGGCTTTAGGTACTTCCATTGGCGGCTATAGAATTATTAAGGCTGTAGGCATGGATATGGTAAAGTTAGAAAAATATCAGGGCTTTTCTGCTGATTTGTCGGCGGTCATTTGCCTTCTTATAGCTTCTCTTTCAGGCTTACCTGTAAGTACCACCCATACTAAAACTACTGCAATAATGGGCGTAGGCGCAGCCAAACGCATTTCTTGCGTAAACTGGGGAGTAGTAAGAGACATGGTACTTGCTTGGATACTTACTTTCCCCGGTTGCGGTATTATAGGCTATTTTATGGCAAAATTATTTATGCAATTATTCTAATGCTTATTATAAATTTTATTTAAAAGAAAGGCAGGATGCTATGTTCACTAAAAAAGATAATAACTACTTTGAAATGCTCATCGATCTATCCCATTATTGCTGTGAAACTGCTAAGGATCTGGAAAATATTTTAAATAATTTTGA
>DGYV01000035.1:7585-8004 GCA_002398485.1 Peptococcaceae bacterium UBA4997
GAGTTCATAACCCCTATTGAGCGTGAAGACATTATTAAACTTACTGAGGAAATCGATGATGTTACTGACTCTGTAGAAGATATTATTTTAAGGATCCATATGTTCAACATTCAAAGCATACGCCCTGACGCCTTGGAGTTTGCGGCTATCATAACCAGATGCTGCTACGCTTTGGAACAAGCCCTTAAAGAATTCCCGCACTTCCGTAAATCCAAAACTATACACCAGCATATTGTGGAAATAAACCGTTTGGAAGAAGAAGGAGACAGAATGTACTCCAAGGCAGTACGCAATCTCTATAAATCCTCCAACAACCCAATAGAAATATTGAGTTGGACAGATGTTTTTCACCATATGGAACTTGCCTGCGATGCCTGCGAACATGCGGCAGATACCATTGAAAGCGTAATGATGAAAAA
>DGYV01000035.1:8172-14887 GCA_002398485.1 Peptococcaceae bacterium UBA4997
TTGAAAGCGTAATGATGAAAAATAATTAAAAAGATAAAAATATTTAAATTTTTATTTTGAGTTTAAAATAAAACTAGACAAAAAGAGCCTGCATTAATGCAGGCTCTTTTTGTGAAATTGGATTAGATTGGTTGAAGTTTTCTAATTAAGAGGTGCTTACAACTAAACACTAAAGCTAAAGCCCTTATACAAAAACATTTTTACTGATATAATAAAAAATTTTAAAGCTTAGCATTTTCAATAAACCGTAAAAACATTTTTATAAAACAAATCATCATACCTGATTAAGCATATCCCCCATAATATAATACCGAATATACTATCACAACAACGACCGTTTTCACAAACTGTATTTTACAGTTAAACAGCCATTAACATTCGGCATTATCGTTATGCTTATTCAAGAATAACGATGTAATTACATTGTACCACTTTTAATAAGTTTTTTCAAGTTTTTTGAAAAATTATTCTTTTTCAAAAACAATTTAACTTATTCATAATCTAAAAATATAAAACTTACAGGTTTTTAAAATTAATAATTAAATCAACAAATATATAATAAAACATAAGTAAAAAACAGGGGCAAATTTATTTTTGGATCAATGCTGTCTTTGCTTCGTTAGACCTTGCTTTTTTATTACAGTAAACACTTATAAGCAAAGCAATTAGTGCCATTATTATAAATAGCGCTATCATAGCTCCTGTTGGTTTTTGGTTTATGCAGGCACCCAAAAGAGTTTGAAAAACCAGCCCTGGCAGCCAACCCAAAAGAGAACCTATTAAAAAAACCCAATAATTCATGCTGGATGCACCTAAAAACATACTTACCAAATCACCGGGCAAACAACCCACAGCTCTTAAAATATAAGCCGTAAACAAGCCGTTATCATTACCCATCTCCGCAACCTTTTCCATTTTGGGATATTTAGCCGTAAGTTTTAATACAGCTTTTTTACCACTATAACGTCCTACAAAATAAGGCACACTTAAGCAAACCGCAGCCCCCAACACATTAACCATAATAGCTAGTGGCGGGCTGAAAATAATGCCTGCACTAATATACAGAATTATTCTTGGAAAAACTATCGATAAGGATTTGGCAGCGTATAAAAACATAAGTAAAACGAAAGCCAAAAAATAGTTGGGCGGAACATAGTTTATTATATCTTCAACGGTTATATCGCTGAGATATATAAAATAAAACACAATCAAACAGCCTGTAATTATAACAGGAGCTATCTTCATAAACTTTTCCAGCTTACTGCCTTTCGCCTCCACGCTTTTACAGCCTTCTTTCTTTTTAAACAGCAATTGGCAAGCCACTTTTTAAAACATATCTTCTATTAATATTATTATATAACTAATATTATTATACAACATTTCTTTGTAAATACCCAATTTCAAAACCAAACACTAAAAAACCTGCTTTTTTATAAAAATCTATTGACTATAACGTAACGTTATAGTTTATTATGTATATTGCAAATGAATGTTTCATCAAAACTATAGATAAATACGCTAAAGGCTTGGCAAGCTTTATGAGCAAGGCCATTGCTATTTACGGCAAATAATAAAACGGCTGGGATTAATTTTAAGAAAATTATATGTCATTCTGAACGCAATAAAGAATCTTTAAAATTCTTCTCTACGCTTAGGATGACATTTTCTTCAAAATGCTAAATCCTCAGCCGCTTTTATTATTTTATTAAAATTTACCTATATATTTAAAACGAGGCACCTGCTTGCCATTATGCTCCATAAGGTTGTTCCACATTTTGGCAGGACGCACCCAAATACCGTAATCACCATATAATGCTTGATAAACCACCATTGGCTCTTCAGTTTCAGAATGGTTTGCCAAATAAAGCAAACGGTACTCCTTGCCCTTAAAATGACGGTAACGCCCCGGTTTGAAAGCATCGTCCAGTTTGACATCGTTTTTTAGTTTTACCGAATAAATTTCATCATAAACCAGCTTACCGCCTATCCTTTTGGATTCCATAAGACTAATGGTTTTTATACGTATGGTCATTTTTGGCATTATTTCCGCTTTGGCTTCTTCATTAAATCTATCCGCCATTACAGCTTCCCTGGCTAAAGTAAGGTGAGGCTTAAACGGCCTTTTATCTATAGGAAAACCTGCGCGGATAAGGCCACCTGACAAATAATCATAAATAGCCATCATTTGCTTACTTTCATCTATACCAAGCCAGTAAATATCCCCACTGTTACGCGTAAATTTACCCACACCGTTAATGGTAAGGTGAAAAACAGGCGCATCTAAACCATCCATAACTTCTTTAATGTTATCCACATCCGCTTGCCCTACTTCACCTATAAACACAAGGGTTTGATGAAAATTTTCCCTTTTAGTGAAATTGCCTTTTAGTGCATAAGTCGCAAGATGTAAATTTGCCTGCTCCAAACAGCTTTTTATACCATCCGAAAAATTAATGGCAATGAAAAGCCTCATAAAACCACACCTCTTTTACATTTACCTATAATCAAAAATAGTATAACATAAAATTTTTTAATTTAAACCTACTTCACACCTATTTATCCGAATAAGCATAAATAATACCCTTCTAAGATAAAATTTACACTTGAAATTGGCCTATTTTGAAAGGGAAAGCCTGCTCAAAGCGGGTAAAGTTTGTATTTTTTCTTATTATTTACCTTGAAAGTTAGGGAGTCTTTTTTCAAAGAAAGCCGTAAAACCTTCCCTGGAATCAGCGCTCATTATCAGCTTTGCCTGAATGATCGCTTCTTCCCGAAGTACCTCGGACAAACTCAAGCCTTTTGCCCTGTTTAGCAAGGCTTTGCTTTCATAAATTGCCAGGCTGGCCTTATTTGCCAAAGCTTCCACAAATGCTTCAACTTCATTTTTTAAGTTTTCCAAACTGTAAACTGCATTTACGAAACCAAGCTGCATAGCCTCTTTAGCTGTTACAGGCCTGCCTGTAAAAATAAGCTCTTTAGCTTTATAAGTGCCTACAGCATCCACAAGCAGTTTATGGCCTCCGCAATCAGGCACAAGGCCAACTACGGCAAAGCTTTGAATAAATTTGGCATTATCGGCCGCAAAAATCAAATCACAAGCCAGGGCTATATTGAATCCCGCTCCTGCGGCCGCCCCATTCACCATTGCTATTACAGGCTTTTTACATTCAGCTATGGCTGCCGTTATGGTGCCTGCCTGCTCCACAAATACCCTGCTTGAATCCTCATCTGCTAAAGCATTAATAGCTTTAAGGTCGCCTCCCGCGCAAAAAGCCTTGCCCATACCGCTTAAAACTATGACTCTCGTTTCAGGATCTGCTTCCAGTTCAGCCAAGACTTCGCTAAAGTTTTCGGCAAGCTCCAAATTTATACCATTCAGAACTTGTGGACGGTTAAGATAAAGCCAAGCTACCTTATTGACTTTTTCCGCATAAACAGGCTTATCAGCATTGCTGCTAATGCTTGTTTTATTTTCCGTAAGCATGATTTACCCCCTACAAATTTTTTTAGATAATTTAATTATAAACCCGCAAAACAAATAGGTAAACCTTATTTGCCAATCCTTTTTTACAAACTTGGTTTTATACTTGAAATTACCTGAAAAAACCAAATTATTTTTGTATTTAATAAATATGTTTGCTATAATAGGAATAAGCAAATAAGTACCCATAAAATATACTTTTAAAAGCTTTTCACAAGCACAGAAAGAAGGTGGAGCGATGAATTTTTTGGCAAAGCTGAGTAAACTTATAATTAGGTTCATGCCCTTTATTATATTGATAGTTGCGGTAATAGCGTTTTTTGTTCCCCAAAGTTTCTTATGGGCCTCTAACAGGCTGCCACTTTTTGTGGGCATAGTTATGTTCGGTATGGGCATGACCATAAGATTCAACGATTTCAAAATCGTCTTCAGCCGCCCCAAGGATGTTCTTATAGGTACACTTTTGCAGTTTACTATTATGCCTATTTTGGCATTTGTTTTGGTTAAACTTTTTCAGCTTCCTCCCGAACTGGCACTTGGCGTTATTTTGGTTGGTGCCTGCCCGGGCGGAACCTCATCCAACGTTATGACCTATGTAGCAAAAGGTGATGTTGCCTTATCCGTAGGTATAACCTTGGTTTCTACCCTTCTTGCACCTATTGTTACACCATTTTTAACTTGGATTTTAGCCAATAGCTGGTTTGAGATATCTTTTGGTCAAATGCTTTTTTCCATAGTACAGGTAGTTATAATACCTATTCTTATGGGCTTATATTTCCAGCACGCTCTCGGCAGATACGCTACTAAAATAGATGACCTGATTTTACCTATAGTTTCCGTACTGGCTTTAATATTTATAGCGGGCGGAGCAGTTGCTGCTAATGTAGGCAAATTGATGACGGCAGGTATATTGGTGGGTGCTGTGGTGATTTTGCACAACCTTTTGGGTTATGCTATCGGTTATTTTGCAGCCAAAAAGTTAGGTTTCAACTTAGCCAAACAAAAGGCTTTAGCTATAGAAGTAGGTATGCAAAATTCCAGCCTTTCAACTTCCCTTGCCATTACCAACTTTACCCTTGAAAATGTTCTGCCAAGCGCTATTTTTAATGTATGGCATAATATTTCAGGACCTATACTTGCACATATTTTGTCGCATAAAGAAGAGAAACTGCCAAAGCTATAAATTGCCACGTTTTGGCTTTGCCCTCTTTACCATAAGTTAATAATATAGCAAAATAAGTATATTGGAAAAACACTTTCAAAAACCTATTAAAACAAAGAACGTTCAACATTAATGTTGAACGTTCTTTGTTTTATTCTTGAAATTGTTTTACATTGTTATTGACATATTTATTAAAAGTAAATTCCAATTCATTATGATACTGTACAGAAGAGGTTTCCAGCAACTGCCAGTTTGGCATATCATCCACATTATCCAAATATTTATCCGCTTTGGCGGTACTGTTAACTTTAGTTATATAAGCATACTCGCAATAAGGCAAAAGCTGGTTGTATACGGCGGCGCCGCCTATAATAAAAACATCTTCAATTTTATATTTAGATAAAAGCTCAAAAAATTCCGCCAAGGAATGGCAGATTATAGCACCTTCCACCTGAAAATCAGGCTCCGACGAAAGCACTATATTGGTTCGGTTAGGCAAAGGTTTGGAATGGGGCAGCGATTTCAAAGTTAAATCGCCCATTACCACTATTTTACCTGTAGTCGTGCTTTTAAAAAACTTCATATCAGCGGGGATATGGAACAATAAATCCCCCTGGCAGCCTATGCCCCAATTATTATCCACTGCTACTATCAAATTCATATTTTTACCCCCTATACGGCAACAGGTATTTTTATTTTGAAGGGATGAAACTGATAATCCTTTAAGGAAACGCTATCACAAGTGAAAGCATAAAAATCTTTTATGGTTTTATCTATATATATTTGCGGTGCCGCAAAGGGCTCTCTTGCTATTATTTCCTCCACGATGGGGATATGCCTATCGTAAATGTGGGCATCGGCAATAATATGTACCAACTCACCTGCTTCCAAATTGCTTACTTGGGCCAGCATATGCAGTAAAACAGCATACTGACAAACATTCCAGTTGTTGGCAACCAGCATATCCTGAGAACGTTGGTTCAAAATAGCGTTCAGCTTGTTGCCCGTAACATTGAAGGTCATACTATAGGCACATGGGTATAGGTTCATAGCATGCAGATCAGCATGGTTATACATATTGGTAATAATACGACGGCTTTGCGGAGTATGTTTAAGATCATAAAGCATCCTATCCACCTGGTCGAATTCACCCTCTTTGTATGTATGTTTAACAGCAAGCTGGTAGCCGTAGGCTTTGCCTATACTACCCGATTCATCCGCCCAAGCATCCCAAATATGGCTGTTCAAATCATTAACATTGTGGGACTTTTTTTGCCATATCCACAATAATTCATCAACCACTGCTTTAAAATTGGTTTTACGAATGGTTATTACAGGAAATTCCTCTACCAAGTTATAGCGGTTCACTATGCAGAATTTTTTAATGGTATGAGCGGGCGTACCGTCTTCCCACCTTGGGCGCACAGGCAAATCCTTATCCCAAAAGCCTTCACTTAAAATATCCTTGCAGTTTTGAATAAAAAGCTTATCGGCAAAGCTCATGGTACATCCCCCTATTTAAACTAATTAGAATTATTATAGCATAAAAAAGGCTGTACCAGTACTATTTTTCATCAAAAAACAAAATAACATCGTTTAAATAAATTTAAAAAACATAATCTGTTTTCAAAAAATAATTACTACAATATGATATAGTCATTTATTAATGACAAATAAAGTCATATATTTATGACAAAAATATTGAAAAGATACCTAAGCTACATTATACTGTATTCAAGAGGTGATACTAATGAATTTTGCAGAAAAATTACGGCTTCTTATGGATATACAAGGCATTTCTGCCAGCCGTTTATCTAAAGAAATAAAGGTTGATGCTTCCTTGGTAAGCAGATGGCGAAGCGGCATACGCATACCCCCGCAAAACAGTAATCATTTCACCAACATAAGCAATTACTTTGCTCATTCCGCCAATATGGATTACCAAAAAATTGCTTTGCTTGAAATCATGAATGCATCTTATGATTTAAAAAATGAATCTGCTGATTTATTTGCGAAATTGCTAAAAAATTGGTTAAATGAGCAAGACACCGCTGAAAATGCTGTAGGGATTA
>DGYV01000035.1:15059-19414 GCA_002398485.1 Peptococcaceae bacterium UBA4997
GCTGTAGGGATTAACAATTTTTTAGGCAAAATGCAAATGTTCGGTAAAAATTCCATTTCTAAACTACCTGAACTTGACACAGAACTTCCAACAGGCATACCTCAAAACATTGAAGCTTTCTACGGTATTGAAGGTATACAAAAAGCTGTTCTAAAATTGCTTACCATGACAGCTATGCAAGATACACCACGCACCCTTTTATTGTTCAGCGACCAAAATATAAACTGGCTTACAAAAGATAAAGCTTTTGCGGCCAAGTGGGCCAATTTAATGATAACCTGCCTTAGCAAGGGCAACAGCATTAGAATAATTCATAACCCATCACGTGATTTATCGGAAATGTTTGAAGCAATAGAAAAATGGCTGCCCGTTTATATGACAGGCCACATTGAACCATACTATTGCCCCAAATACCATGAAAGCCTTTTTAAGCACACTGTTTTTATTGCTCCCGATCTATGCGCGGTTCAATCACACATTGTAGCTGGGCAGGAGCAAAAGGCGGAATATCTTTTTACGCTAGATAAATCCCGAATCAACAACCTTACCCAATTTTATAATGCCTATTTGGAACAATGTCATCCGCTTTTGAAAATTTACACAGGCAAAAATATTCAAAAACTGCCTCCTGTTGGGCTTGAGCTTGAAGAACAGAAAAGTAATGCTTTTTTACTTTTACCTTCCTTTTCTGTTTTCAGTATGTCGGAAGCCTTGTTCGAACAGATTTTAAACCGCGCAGATATTGATGTTTCAAGCAAAAATCTTATCCTGAAGCAGTTTCAAAAACAAAAACAGGCCTTTTTAGATAATCTTAAACATTATGCCTATACCGAAATCGTACCGCCTTTGGCAACCGAACTGTTTTTGTATGGCAATTACCGTATCAATACATACCCTTTTATGAACCTTGGTGAATTATATTATAATAATGCTGAATACAAAGAGCATTTAAAAAATATAGTGGATTTGCTAAAAAAATACCGCAATTATTCTATTACTATATTAAAGTATAATGCCATCCCAAATATACAAGTAATAGCCAAAGAAAATATAGGTATGATTTTCGGCAAAACTAATGCTCCCTGCAGCTTTTTTGCTGTTAATCAAATAAATATTTGTACAAGCTTTTACAATTATATGGAAAAAATAGCCGAAAACATGAAAAAACAAGAAAAAGACAAAAAACATCTAATAGAACAATTGCAAAGCTCAATGCAACACATACTTTAATAAAACAGTTTTTAATTATTTTTCTTTATTTCTTGCAACCAAGCTGTTATAAAAAATAACCACAATAAAGGTGGTTATTTTTTATTTTAGATTAATATGTTCAAATTAATAATCAAGCTTTTTCCTGCGATCTTTTATAAGCATTATTTAATAAACGGTTACGATCAACAATTGTTCTTTCATA
This sequence comes from Peptococcaceae bacterium UBA4997, assembly GCA_002398485.1. Lineage (GTDB taxonomy): Bacteria > Bacillota > Dehalobacteriia > UBA4068 > UBA4997 > UBA4997. Next base: position 16,474 of record DGYV01000035.1, read on the forward strand.
CTCTCCTGTACAGAAAACACCATGTGCATCCTCACCCTGTATGGCTAAAAAAACCGTATTATGTTCTAATTTGGTTACAGTTATTTTAATTGTAATATTTTCACCTATAATTGTGGGCTTTTCATGGGTAAGCTGTAAATGCCTGCCAACAGTTATATAATCCTGGGGAAGCAGTTTATCAAGCATATTACTGGAAGCATCGATTACCATTTTAATTACTGCGGGTGTGGATAAAAGAAAATCAAGCATACCTGAATTTGATGAAGTATGAGCATCTGCCACAGTTGTTTCTTTTTTGTAAATAGTGGAAAGACCTTCTTGAATGCCATGTTTTATCATATTAGCCAACCCCCTTATATTTTGATATTTTCAAATAATTCTTTCAATTTAATTATAAACCTAAATTCCTTTTTATACAACTATAGTAAAAGATATTGTAACCAACCAGGTTAATTTTATTTAAAAATAAATTAAAAAAATCCTCTTTTGTTTATAAAAAGAGGATTTAATTATGCTTATATGACATTTTTTTTATCTTTAAATTTTCTTACATATTTACTTGCCTTCAATTACATTATCATAATTCACTTGTAAATATTCACCTTCCTGCAAAGCTATATGGCCTGATTCATATGGTTTGCCTTCTATGGTCAAAATCACTTTTTCAGCATTATAATACTGGCCAAAGGTATTGGCAATACTTTGCAGTATCATAGCTTCATAACCTGCTCCTGCATTCATTTCCTGCAAAAAAGCTTTATTCAAGTCCAAATAAACCATACCATCATCGTTCAAATAAAGGCTGTTTATTTGAGTATTTTCTGAAAATACTTTACCTGTATTTGCTACAGGCTCTCCTTTATAAGCCTGGGCAAGCTTTTCACGTGTTACGTCATTGGTATAAAAGTTTACTGCAACATTTTTATAATAAATTTTTTCATCGTTTATATTTGGATAATAAAAATTGATATTTTGTATTAATGGCACATCTTTTTCAATTTGAGCAAGTGAAGAGCTTATTTCCGTTTCCCCTTCCTTGAAAATGGATTTAACCAAACCAACATCCTTTGCATAATAATCGATATTTTTGCCGTTTCCACTCTCTGTAGTAACCTCTACAGCCTTATAATCACCTAAAGGGGTACTTACAGAAGCTTCGGTATCAGTTATGCTTCTTACCCGCCCATCTGTAAGTGTCCAACTGTTACCTTTTTGCAAAGGTTCCATTAAAAGAATTTCAGTATCATTATCCTGCTTTACCAAAAAGTTTTCCCTATAATATATTTCCGATTCCGCAAAAACCTTGATAAGCTTACCTTCAAAAATTTGTATAATATTTACTGTTTCTGTACCACCATTATTCAACCTTTGCTGCAGCTTATCTGCTTCAGTATAATCGTTATACACTGTATATGAGGCATACTCATTACCCATGCCTTCATAAACATATTTGGTATTTTCCGTGATTGGAAAGTAATCGCCTATTTTTGCAGTTGTGGTTTGACTACCGTTATTATCATCATTATCATTTGCACAACCACAAAATACAAACAACAGTAATATAAATAATGGCCATAACATTTTGGGAACAAAGTTTTCCATTTTAATACTACCTCCTTTAGTTTTTGCACTTTATAAGTTATTAATATTACAAGAAACTACAAAATCATATAAAAATTAATAGCAATAAACCCACTTTTTATATTATTTAACCTTATTAGCTATTATACCGTAAAGATCCTGAAAACATAAGTTTTCAGGATCTTTATCAACACATATAAAAACGATATTGGGCTTAATCTTTTTTAAAATTCACTTTTTTCTATTTTTCATTTTGCATACCACTAAAAAAATCTTCCAAATTTTTTGGTACTATATATTTTTGTTCATATACAGAAGCAGATAAGGAAGGAGCATACACTTCCGTAAGTATGGCATTTACAAGCATGGCCTTGGGTGGCTCGGTATATTCTTTACCTTCATAAAACCAAACTCGGCAATTTACATCATCACCACAAAGGTCGCCACATTCCTTGCAAGCTGTTTCTTTTAAGGTTAAAGCAACATCCCTGCCATTTATCCTTATAGTTGGGGAACTGATAAATTTATATTTTTCGGCAAGTTCACGGGAATTGACATTTACTTTACGCAAGCGTACCTTATAACCTGCTGCCTTTAACACAGCAGCAACTTCTGCTAAGGCTTCCTCAAGATTATTTTCCGAAGCTTGACACCTTGTACAAACACTGAGATCCAAATATAAAAATTCTATATCCAATATTTTTAATGCTTTCACCTTACCGCGGCATTGAGTAGCAGCATTACAACATTTGGTTTTCAAATTGTTATTTTTCATAAATAAAACCTCTTACTTTCAAATTTATAATTATTTTACTTTAAAAACTACTTACAGCAATCCTTAAAGGATTTGTGGCAAGCACAATTCTCTTTGCTTTGAGTTATGTGCTTTAAAAATGCCAAAAGAGACTCTAGATTTTCCTGATTTAGACTGTAGCGCATCCATGCACCATCCCGTACAGCCTTGACTAAACCACTTTCCGAAAGTATTTTCATGTGATAACTCAATGTAGATTGTGAGATACTGAGATTTTCCAAAATGTGGCAAGCACACATTTCACCACAGGAAAGCATATCAACTATTTTTAACCTGGTTTCATCTGCCAGGGCTTTAACAAATACAACATAATCAGCATGAGCGTTTTGCATTTTCCTACTCCTTCATATTGATAAGTTTAGATAACATTGATACTATTAGATATGATTCTATTTTAGCCCCCATATAGACGTTTGTCAATATGGTTATTGTTTATATAAAATTACCCCCGATTTTAGTCATCTCAACTAAAATAGAGGGTATTCTATATTTCTTAAATATATCTATTATTAATAGCATAAAACATACTCAACATTTATTTTTATT
>DGYV01000035.1:19625-20119 GCA_002398485.1 Peptococcaceae bacterium UBA4997
TTATTTTTATTTCTTGGTACCGAAGAAAAATAAAGCAATGGTACCGGGGCCTGAATGAGTACCGATAATGGGGCTGATACTGTTTATTATTACATCCTTAACCGCAAATTTTTCCCGCACCATATCAGCCAAAATTTCGGCATCCTTAAGGCTATCACCATGACCTATAAATATTATTTGTTCTTCGGGCTTTATGCAGGTTTCCTCCATATGAGCTACCAAAGCATGTAATGACTTTAAACGCCCCCTTACCTTGGAAACAGGGATCAAACGCCCTTCATCGTCAACGTGCAAAACGGGCTTTATATTAAGGGCTGTACCTATAGCTGCCGTCATCAGTGTCATCCTGCCCCCTCGGCGCAGATGCTCTAAATCATCAACCGTGAACCAGTGGCATAAATGGAAACGCTGCTCTAAAAGCCATTCATACAGTTCATCAATCTTCAAGCCTTCGGCTTTTTTCAGGGCCGCAGTATATACCAAAAGCCCCTCTC
>DGYV01000035.1:20304-30661 GCA_002398485.1 Peptococcaceae bacterium UBA4997
ATATACCAAAAGCCCCTCTCCCACAGAAGCACAGCGCGAATCCACACAAATTATCCTGTTTTCCGGGTACTTATGCATAAGCTCTTCTGCCGCAATCAAAGAAGAATTATAGGTTCCGCTCAATGCGGATGAAAAAGCTATATAGATTATGTCCTTGCCTGCCTTAATAAATGGTTCAAACTCTGCCATATAGGTTGCAATACTTATTAAGGTAGTAACTGATTTGGAACCCACCCGTAGTTTATCATAAAATTCGTGGCTATTCATTTCCCTTTCATCAGGATAGTGCATATATTTTTTTTCACCTATTTCAAAACACATAGGTATTACTTGAATATTATTTTCTTGAATAATATTTACAGGCAAATCTGAGGTAGAATCCGTAAAAATAACATAATCTTTTATATGCTCACTTGTCATAGAATTGGCCACTCCTTAATTATTTTGTGTTTTATAGTATTAGGAACCATGAGATTGCGACCATAACTTATCCGCAGTTACTGCCCAATTTGCAGCTGCATTTACACATTTTGCCGTTAAATCATGCACATCCTCAGGAATCTTCACTTCCGTAGACACAGCACCTGAAGCATCTACCATTTGCGCAAGCTTTTCAGGATTATCCAACAACGGGCAAGGGCGCAAGTGATTGCAGTTAAAGGGCTGATTATTATGATACTGCATAAACAGGGATGATTTATAAGCTTCCAGCAAAGTTTTTTCCTTGATGTTAGAATCGGAATAATGAATAAAAGCGCAAGGTTCTATATCCCCATTGGCACTGATATGCAAATAACAACGCCCGCCTGCTATACAACCGTTTATGTATTCACCGTCATTCCAAAAATCCAATGTGAACAAAGGCTTAGTACTCCTGAACTTACGCACCTGATGGTACATAAATTCCCTCTGTTCAGGTGTTACCATAAGCTCGGGTACAGCATTTTTACCCACAGGCATATAGGTAAAGAACCAACCAAATTTGGCCCCTTTATTGATCATTTCATCAAAAAATTCCTCACTGCCTATAACCTCGGTATTTTTACTGGTATAGCAAGCTGAAAAACCAAAAATCAATTTGCGTTCTTTTAAAATATCCATGGCCCTGATCACAGCTTTATATGTACCGGCTCCGCGCCTGGAATCGGTTGCTTCTTCAAAACCTTCTACACTTATGGCAGGCACAAAATTTTTTACCCTAAGCATTTCATCGGCAAAGGCTTCATCTATTAAAGTGCCGTTTGTAAAAGCCAAGAACATACAATCACTATGCTTTTCGCAAAGGTATATAATATCCTGCTTGCGCATCAAAGGCTCGCCGCCCGAATAAATGTACATATAAGAACCCAGCTCTTTGCCCTGCCTGATGATACTATCCAGAGTTTCGCGATCCATAGAAAGCGTATTGCCGTAATCCGCCGCCCAACAACCCATACAATGAAGATTACAAGCGGAAGTAGGGTCCATAAGAATAGCCCAGGGAATACTGCAGTTATTCTCTGCTCTGGCTTTAGACTGACGAAAACCACCTATTACAGTTGCATTGATAATAAAATTCTCAAAAAAGGTTTTTCTTTGATCACTATCAATATCCTGCCAGAAACTTTTGGTAAACTTGTACCAATTGCCTTCTTTATTTGCAATTGCTTCCTTGATGACTTTACGCTGTTTTTCAACCATTCCTTCTTTATCGAACATCTCCACCCAATCCATGACCTTTGGTATATTTTTATCCGGATCAGAATCAAAATAGGTGATAACTTTTCTAAGACCATAAGATTGCAGATTTTCTTTTATGCTTTTGCCGTTATTCATAATAGAAACCTCCATTTCCAATGTCTTGCTTAAAATTATTTATAATATTATTAAAAATATTAAACAGGTTTAGATTTGATTACTGTTATCATAAACCGGTTCACCCATTTCCCTTAAAACTGCCTTGATTTGTTTAAGCATTTCCTGTGCTTTACCTGCAAGGGAGGAATGAAAAATATCTTTTTCCACAAGCTTTGTATGACGAGAAATAAATTTTTCCAGCTCCGCTTTACGCGCAAACCTTATGGAATCGAGGCTCTCTGCAGATAATTTGGGCAATATTTCCTTAAGATATTTTTTAGATTCGTTTATATATTCTTTGTACTCTTCATCCCTTATTTTATTAAACAACGAAACTACTCTTTCTTCATGTTTATCATGAAAAAAGGAACTTTCCGTTAAAAGCACCTGGCCATTGTTGTTTTCAATAGTAGTTAAAATTTTTTGCAGCGCTTTATAATTAAACTCATTTTTCGGCAAAACCCACATAGACTGCTGAATATTTACTGCACCAAGCTTTTTCAAACTCCGCCAAATTGCTACCCTGTATTTAGAAGGCTTGGTAGGTAAATTATAGTTTATAACAAGCCATTTTATACCAGCCATACTCTCACCCCTTATTTGTAATATTGGTTACTTTATTTTATCACATAAAGATAATCAGCACAAGAAAAAAAATCGTTTTTTATTATATATCATCTACTTTTAGCGAAATTTGTTTTAAAATAACAAAATACAAATGAAAACAAGCCTTTTGTATTTGTGTTGATTTTGCTTTATAAAACATTATAATTATAAAGATTTTTTTTAGATAATCACAAAAAGTGGGTTAAAGCTTTTTGCTTTAACCCGCTTCAAATAATGTAAAAAATTGTTTATACGCACTATTGCTGCCTAACTTGCTTCCCTTTTCTTGCCGTTTCGCATATGGCATAAATAAACATTTTTGAAGTGTAATACTTATTTAGGCTATATATCTGCCGCATCATTATGCACATCTTTGGTTTTTTTGATAATACATGAGCTTATCTAAATGTTTCATAAAATCCTCCGCATTCATGCCCGAGCTGTAATCATAAATATCATAACCCATACTGAAGTTCACTTCATAAGGCTTTTTATTTCTACTATTAAAATCTGACGCGGATTGCTTGATCCTTTCAACCACTTCAAGCAATTTATCCTTATCATCAATATCCATAATAATACAAAATTCATCCCCACCCAAACGCGCTACCAGATCATCGCTCCTTAAACAGAAATGCAAAATTTTAACCATATCTTGAAGGGCTTCATCGCCAACGTGATGCCCCAGGCTATCATTAATTTGCTTTAACTTATCCAGATCTATAAAAATAGCAGAAAAAGATTTATTTCCCCTGCTTCTTCCAATTTTTTCCTTTAGATATATATCTAACAACCTGCGGTTTGAAGCGCCTGTAAGATAATCTGTATTCAAACTAAAATCCTGAATATTGAAATAGATTATTAAAATAGCTAAAGCTGCACTTGCCCAATTTAGAGCTAAACCGTAAAAAAACATTTGTAAAATACTGCCTATTATTATAGGCAAAGGGAAAAGTAATAATGATATATAATATTTCTTTCTGATTTGCTTACGTTTACTTAAGATCAAAAATGTGGTATAAATAAGTACACTGTAAGATAAGGCCGGATGAATAAAAAAGTATGGCCCCCTATGATAAACATTTGCAGCATCCACATAAAAAAACCAACCTAAATTAAGGCTCATAAATGAAATAAGTAAATTAAGCAAAAATAACGGCCAAAGAAAATATTTAAGTTTTTTGATTCTATAATAATCGGAAAACATTTGATAATCCGTGTAGCAAAGCCACAATAAGGCAGGCAATGGCGCCAGCGCATATAACAAAAAATTAAAAAACCAATTCATTACCCTGCTAAAATCATTCGGACCTTTATTGAATACCCATGTCAAGGAGTCTACAACCAAAAGAATGAGCGTTGCATATACTATGTACATAAAAATTTTATTGACAGTAGCTTGGCCTTTAAATTTATTTTCCCTTATGTAAATAAGCAGTAAAATCAAAAAGGCAAAGATATTTAATTCAATTATTTTCAGCAAATCCATTTTAATAGACTCCTTTATATTAATGTATAATACTTATTTAATTTAGTCAATAAAATATGACACCTTTTATCTGCGAAAATATGTCAAAAACATTTCAAAATCCCTTTTATTACCCTCAAAAACCAAATGCTATAAAAAAAAGTTTAATAGTACAAAAATTTGAGTTTCACCGCTAAAAACAAAAAGAAAAACATAAAGGCCTTAATGGTCTTTATGTTTTTCTTTTCTTTTTTATAAACACAATACTTTGGCAGGATCTGTTTTAGTAAAACATATAAACAACTTCCTAAAAAATATTGAATTTAGATTTATATATCAATTTCCCTGTTTCAGAAGTATCATAGCAGCCTATGCTTTGCAAATCCCGCTTATATCCCCCTGAAGCCATGATTTCCAAAACCGCTTTATATTGAGGCTTTTGGGCATCCTCCATGCGCATGATCAAATCATAAGATTCTGTTTGCAGTTTAATGAATTCCAAACCACTAACTTGCTGAACACCTTTTTCACTACCCAAACCAACATTCGCTTCATTCTTTACAACCGCACTGGCCACAGCCAAATGAGAATAAAATTCCTTATTATAGCCTTTAATAGAACTTCCGTAAACCCCCATTTGCCGTAGTTTTTCATCCAAAAGTACCCTGGTACCGCTGCCTTTTTCACGATTTGCCAATATAATATCTTCCCTTAGTAAATCCTGCCAGCCTGTAATATTTTGGGGATTTCCCTCTTTGATATAAAAACCCTGGTTGCGGCGCACCATCCTTATTATCAAAACCGGTATGCCCGGCATCATTTTTGTTACATATGAAATATTATACTCGTCCAATTCGCTATCCCATAAATGGGAAGTTGCTATATTAACCTTGCCCTGATAAAGAGCGTAAATACTATTATAGCTTCCCATAGCTGAACGGCAGGCATTCAAGCCCTCAAAACGTTGATTTAAACGATCTACTATCATATCAAGAGCAATATCCTGGCCCGATACGATCATACCGCTTATGCAAGAATCATCTGCCAGGTTTTTGCTTTCTATTTGCCCAAAATCAACAGGATTGCTGTGAGTTTTTTGACCAACGGTTCTGGTTTGTCCTGTAAACGCCTGTACATCCGCTAAATCAATACGAATTTTCTTGCCTACTTTGCAAGAACCAATTTCACCGCGTTTTACCAGTTCATAAACTGTATTTTTGGTGATTTTGAGCATATCTGCAACTTCCTGAGCCGTTAACAAGGTGCTCTGCATTTTGACACCCCCAAATTTATTCCATATTATTCTATACTTTAAATAAGTATAGCATTTTCACCACCCTGTTTCAAATAACTTGATTTATCATTTAATCTTAAATTTTTAATTTAAAGCTTTAGAGCAAATCTTTGTTTTGGATCTCGCACGAACTGCAAATCATTTTCAGCTCGCCATTTTGAATAACAGCAACTCTATCGGCAAGCCTTTTGGCTTCATGTAAATCGTGCGTAACAAAAATAATGGTACAACCGTACCTTTCATGTATCATATTTATCATATCATACATTCTTTCTTTTGTATTACAATCCAACGCTGAAAATGGCTCATCCATCAGCAATATTTTAGGGTTCATTACCAATGCTCTTGCCAAAGCCGTTCTTTGCTGTTCACCACCGCTTAAGGTTCTGGGATACCTGCTTAAAAGATGTTCGATACCAAGCACATGTGAAATATCCTTAACTTTATTTAGTCGCTCTGTTTTAGGTATTTTTTTGATTTTAAGGCCAAATTCTATATTCTGATAAACCGATAAGTGCGGAAAAAGTGAATAATCCTGATGCACATAACCTAAATTGCGTTCTTCGGGAAGGGTATTGCTTACATTTTGTTGATCTATGTAAATAGCTCCATTTTCCGCTGTATATAAACCGGCCAAGGCCTCCAATATAACCGTTTTACCGGCCCCTGTAGCACCCAATATGGCAAAAATTTCCCCTTTGGCAACTCTTATATTGATATTTTTCAAATAGAATTGCCCCAAATTTACTGAAAAATTTTCTAAAGCTATCATATTATTCACCACTCTTATTTTATGTGTTAATACAACATAGGATTTTTAACCCGGCTTTCCCCTGTTTGTTTATTAAAGGCGTTAAACAAAAGCAACGAAATAAGCGATATTATAAGCAAAATAGTAGCGGAAGCCAAAGCCTGGCCTACATCTCCCGTTGCCATATTTAAATATACGTTGGCAGTAAGGGTTTCGGTTTTCATACGCGTAATCCCCGCTACCATAAGAGCGCCGCCAAATTCACCCAAGGCTCTGGACCAGGCTAAAATCATGGCTCCGATAACAGCATTTTTGGAAAGCGGCAAAGTTACCCGCCAAAACATTTTAAATTTTGAAGCGCCCAAAGTTCTGGCCGCAAATTCAAGCCTACTGTCCACACCCATAAAAGCAGTTTTGATTATTCTTATCACAAAAGGCAGATTAATAAAAATATGAGCAGAAATTATGCCGTTTACTTCAAAAATAACCTTAAAATCATGTGCTTTCAAAAAAGTTCCGAAATCCGAAGAAAAGATCAATAAAAGACAAAGCCCTAAAACTATATGCGGTAATGATAAAGGCAGTTCTATGATTATTTCAAAAAAACGCTTGAAGGGCAGCGAGGTTTTGGTAACAGCATAAGCCGTAGGTATTGCCAACAGTAAACAAACCAGTGTTGAAACGCTGGAGGTATATAGGCTTAATTTTACCGCAAACCTAACTTCTTCCGATAAAAAGGCTTCCCCAATATAAGGAAAGCCTTTTACAACTATTGAACTCAGCGCAACCAAAATAAACAACATTACCAAAACTGCTGTTAAATTTGCTAAAATATCAAATAAATAAACGTGCTTTTGGGGACTTTTCATGAACAAACCACCATTTTATTCCTCTATGATTTCATAACCGTTATTCTGCCAAATCGTTTTTGCTTCATCAGTTTTCAGAAACTCAATAAAAACAAGCCTAGCTTCCTCGTTCACACTACAGGTAAGAGAAGCAGCCGGAACCTTTTTCACATATTTATCCAAATCGGTTGTTTCAACTATTTCCACACCTTCAATACCTGCCGTGCTTTCTTTCCAGTTGATCGCCGCGTCGCATTGACCCAAAGTTAAAGCCGTAGTTATTTCACTGGCTGTAGTGGTCCTGGCTGCAATATTCAAGGAATCCAAAACACCCATCTCCCTTAAAGCTTTATCGGAAAGTTTGCCTATAGGAGTAGCTTGGTTATCTCCCAAAACTACTTTAATATCCTGATTTGCTAAATCCCTAAGGCCTGTTATTTTTTTGGGATTTCCTGTTTGTACAGCTAAAACGGGAATATGTTTTACCAGCTTAACAGTATCGGCAATAAAACCCTGTTCTTCCAGCTTAGCAAGTTCACCCATATCACCTGCTATAAAAACATCGCCTTCCTTAGCGGCAGTGATTTGGCTGATGATATTGGCCGCATTGGCATATGTAACTTCCACTGTTATACCCGTTTTGGCCTCAAAGGTATCAATAACCTGCTGTGCCGCGGTTTTCATACCGGCACCGCAATAAACAAATAAGGATTGTTCTTCCGCCGCAGGCACGGTATTCGTGTCTTTCATTTGTTCAGTTTGGTTACCGCAACCCGCAAACATAAACAGCATTGCCATTAAAATACAACCATACACTAAAATTTTTTTCATTTTCATTCTCCTTACACCTTATTTATTATCTTTAATTATATAATTATAAAAATAAGCATATCTAAAACAAAAAACAACATAGAAATACAGTTTTATAGCAAAACAGGTTAAAACATTACAAAAAAGAACCAAACATGGTTAAGACACTTAGATAGTACATCATCTTTTTTTGCTTGTCAATAAATTATTTTTTCAATAAAATATTTATTTGAAAAAATAAATAAATGCTGGATATTTATTTGGTATTTTATTTGCCTTCAAATTTATTTAAGCCCAGCTTAGCAATATAACCTTGAATATACTGAGCTTTTTGCAGTTACAGCTTTATTTATATGTTTATGGCATCTTTTTATGGGTCATCCTTAACGTTATACTTGATTTCAAACAACGCATGGTATATATTATTCTTGGAACGGGATAATATATTGTTAAAATACTCTAAAAAAACTCATGTTAAGGTGGTAAAGATGAAAAGAAAATATATTTCGGTAGCAAGAAGCAAAGCTGTAGAACTTATTTGTTCAAACCTGCATTATTTACAAACCCAGGAAATAGTTACTTTAAGCAATGCCTTAAACAGAGTAGCGGCTAAAGATATAAAAAGCTTTAATACCTTGCCTAATACCATGAACAGCCGCTGGGACTGTGTGTTTTTTTATTATGACCGCTGGCTGGAGGATAAAGGCGATACCTCGCTTTGGGAGCTTGGCAAAGACTACATCTACGCTAATACAGGTGTAGCCATAAAGGGTGATCATGATACAGGTGTAAAAGTGGAAAATACCAAAATAGATAAGGATAACAGGCTGGTTTTACTGGAAAAAAATATCCAAAAAGGTCAAAACACTCAGCCTGTGGGTGAATGGTTAAAAGAAGGTGAAATAGTAGTTAAAGCCAACACCAAAATTTTACCGGCACATCTTAATATCTTGGCGACAGCAGGTGTTACAGAGGTACCCGTTTACCGTAAACCCAAAGTTGGCTTTATAGCCACCGGAAATGAACTTGTAAGCGCAGGGCAAAACTTGCCTGTTGGTAAAAATATAGAATCCAACTCCATTTCAATAGCAGCTAAATGCATTTTATGGGGAGCTGAACCGATAAGCCTGCCTATTGTAAGCGATAACAAAGCACAAATAGCGGCAGCTATTCATAAAGCGACTGCTATTTGCGATATTGTAATAATAGGTGCGGGAACTGCCAGAGGCACGGAAGATTACACACTGGATCTGATGGATTCTTTGGGTACGGTTTTCTTTCATGAAGTTGATCATGGCCCGGGCAAACGCACTTCCTTTACAGTTGTAAACAATACCCCGGTAATTGGTTTAGTTGGCCCACCCATGGGTGAAGAAATGACTTTTGATTTTTATGTTTTACCCGCCATTTTAGAATGTTTGCACCAAAAAATACCCTTAAAAAATATAAAATGCCTGCTTGAAGAGGATTTACCTGAACACCCCAAAGTAGATTTTTATATGCCTTTACATATATACGAAGCCGGAGACATCTGCCATGCAGTAAAGGCAGAGTCCCTACCCGGCTCAGGTGCTATGATATTATGCAATATCAACGCTTATTATTTTTTACCACGCGGCTGCGGCGGTAGAAAAAAAGGCGAAATAATAGAAGCAGAACTAAGCCCTTCCATACCTATAGCCAAAGCTTGCGAATAATAAACTATAGCATTTTTGGGCAAAACCCCAAACAACCTATTAAACTATATTTTTAAACAACATATTTTTTAATAACAATGCTTATTCACGGGCAAGGCCTTATCTTAAATATTTTTGATAACCCGAAAAGTGGGAGATTTATATATGCTCAAAGCTCTTTGCCATGAAAAAGATAAAAGGAATATTCGTTTGCGAATTGTTTTATTATCAACTTTCGCCTCCATAGTGATTTTATTTTCCTTTCTGGTTGGCCGTTACGCCATTACTTTAACTCAACTTGGCAATATTTTATTATCCTCCTTAGGCATTGTACCTGCCGATTTACCTGAAAATGTGGCAAGGGTTTTTTATAAAATACGCCTGCCGCGCATTATTTCTGCTTTTTTGGCAGGAGGTGGTTTAGCCCTGGCGGGAACAGTTTACCAGGGCGTATTCCGTAACCCCATGGTTTCCCCGGATATTCTCGGAGCTACTGCCGGAGCAGGCCTGGGAGCTGCTATCGGTCTTTTGTTTTCCTTTAATGATTTACAAATACAGATCATGTCCTTTGTTTTTGGCATTCTGGCAGTAGCTCTAACCTATTCTGTTTGCCTTTGTGTAAGCAAACGCAATAATATGGTGCTTACTTTGGTTTTAACGGGGATGGTGGTAAGCGCATTATTCCAGGCAGGTATTTCCTTAATAAAATTCACCGCCGACCCTTACAGCAAGCTACCCGCCATCACCTTTTGGCTGATGGGCTCCATGGCATCCGCAACCATAAAGGATATAGGAGTATTGTTAATGCCTTTGCTTATTGGCGGCATACCCTTATTTTTATTACGTTGGCGCATAAATCTATTAGCCTTTTCCGATGAAGAAGCTCAGTCTATGGGCGTAAATACCAAACGCCTTCGTTTAATTGTAATAATTTGCTCTACTTTGATTACTGCGGCTGTGGTTTCGGTTGGCGGGATTATTGGTTGGGTAGGCCTTATCATACCCCACCTTACCCGAATCATCACAGGCCCAAATTATAAAGCCCTATTACCGGCAAGCATCATTATG
>DGYV01000053.1:0-209 GCA_002398485.1 Peptococcaceae bacterium UBA4997
ATACAAAGACGCTGCTGCTGACCCCCCGAAAGTCCCAGCGCATTTTTTTTCAACCTATCCTTTACCTCATCCCAAATAGCCGCGTGATAAAGGCTTTTTTCCACTATTTCATCCAGTGCCTTTTTATTTTTAACACCATGCGTGCGCGGCCCAAAGGCTATATTATCATAAATACTCATGGGGAAAGGATTGGGCTTTTGAAAAACCAT
>DGYV01000053.1:379-4196 GCA_002398485.1 Peptococcaceae bacterium UBA4997
TTGGGCTTTTGAAAAACCATGCCAACCCTTTTCCTGAGTACGTTGGTATCCAAATCATTATATATATCAGTACCGTCCAAAAGCACCGTACCGTAAATTTTACACCCCTCTATAAGGTCATTCATGCGGTTCAAGCTTTTCAAAAGTGTGGATTTGCCGCAGCCCGAAGGCCCTATAAAAGCCGTTATCTTTTTATCTTCTATATTCAAATTGATATTTTGCAGGGCTTGAAAATCCCCATAATATAAATCCAAATTGCTAATTTTGAATTTCTCCATTAAATTTATCCTCCTAAACTTTGGCTAATTTTTTAGCCACAAAAGCCGATACCCAGTTGATTACCAACACTATTATCAATAATACCACGGCCGTTGCATAAGCCTGGTTAGTATATAAGCCTTCACTTGATAAAGCATACATATGTACGGAAAGAGTACGCCCCGAATTCATAACACCTTCAGGTACTACAGCCGCTGTACCGGCTGTGTATATAAGTGCCGCAGTTTCCCCAACTACTCTGCCTATGGATAAAATTATCCCCGCTAAAATGCCGGGTATGGCGGCAGGTATAACAATGCGAAAAACCGTCCTCATCCTGCCTGCTCCCAAGCCGAAGCTAGCCTCACGATACAAGTCGGGCACTGCCTTTAGGGCTTCCTCCGTGGAACGGATGATGAGCGGCAAAATCATGATACCTAATGTAAAAGCACCTGCCAAAATAGAATAACCCCAGCCCAGTGCCGTAACAAAAAACAACATGCCAAAAAGACCATAAACAATAGAAGGGATGCCCGAAAGCGTTTCCGCAGTTATTCTAATTATTTCAACAAACTTGTTGCCGCGCTTGGCGTATTCTACCAGATAAGCGGCGGTAAATATACCCAAAGGGGCAGCTATAAGTAAGGAAAGAAGCGTCATGGTGATAGTGTTTATTAAAGCGGGGAACATGGAAACGTTTTCTGTATTATAAGTTAGTTCAAAAAGCTCAGGTGTAAGATAAGGCACACCCTTGATCAAAATATAAATTATAAGATACAAAAGTACAAAAAAAGTTATCAAAGCGCCTATTATGAGTAAAGCCGCCAAAAACAGGGAAAGAGGGTTTTTAAGGTAGCCCCTAAAGGTTTTGGAGAAGCTTTTTTTATTTATATAGTTTTTTGCCGCTTCACTAACCATTATCAAAACCTCCTTTTAAGCACCGAAAACAGTGCATTGATCAACAAAATGAATACAAACAAAACCACACCTGTTGCTATAAGGGCTTCACGGTGCAAATCGGCGGCATAGCCCATTTCCATAACTATGTTTGCGGTAAGCGTACGCACACCCATCAATATATCCACAGGCATACGGGCCTGATTCCCCGCCACCATTACAACTGCCATAGTTTCACCTATGGCACGGCCTATGCCAAGCACCACACCTGCCAAAATACCCGATTTGGCAGCAGGCAATACCGCAAAAAATACAGAACGCTCGTGCGTTGCTCCCAAAGCCAAGGCACCCTCGTAATAGTTTTCGGGAACTGCCCGAATAGCGGCCTCAGAAATACCTATAATAGTAGGCAATATCATAATACCCAAAAGTATAGAAGCAGTAAGTATGCTGTTGCCATTTCCGCCAAACATATCCCTTACTAAAGGCACTATTACCACAATACCGAAAAAACCGTAAACTACAGATGGTATACCTGCCAAAAGTTCTACCGCAGGCTTTAGAAAACGATAAATTATTTTAGGGCAGCTTTTAGCTAAAAAAACTGCGGCTAGAATACCTATTGGCACACCAAAAAATATAGCACCTGCCGTAATATAAAGACTGCCTACTATCATTGGGAAAATACCGAATGAAGCAGGCAGATCATTCGGCGACCATTCCTTGCCCAAAAGGAAATCGAATACCCCTATTTTACCTATGGCGGGAACTCCTTTAGCAAACAAGAACAGGCATATCAAGCATACTGCCACAATAGATGCGCAGGCACAAATAAAGAAAATTATTTCAACTGTTTTTTCTTTCACATTGTTTGTCATTATTTTTTTCATAATTACTCCCCAACACAGCTAAGGCTCCGCGGCCTTAGCAGCGGAGCCTTTAGCCCTATTGCTTGCTTATTTATTTTACCAATTCGGACCATGTGGTTATATTACCAACAAAAACTTCTTTAGCAGCTTCGGCTGTAATATCGCTTATACTATTAACAGGGTTTACAATGATGGCTATACCATCCATGGCTATTGCGGTAGCTGTGAGCTCAGCTTTTTCACTGTCTTTTAGTTCACGTGAAGCCATGCCTATATCACATATACCTTCCATGGCACTGCTCATGCCTGTAGAAGAATCGCTTTGCTGTACTTCGATTTGCGCATTGGGATTGATTGCCAAATAAGCTTCTTTAAGTTTTTCCATTACAGGGGTTACAGAGGAGGAGCCGGCAACTACGATCTTGCCTTCAGGTTTGGTTCCGCTGTAGGGTTCGGCATTGTCATCGATTTTTATGTAGCTTTCCGCTACTACTTCCTGCCCTTCTTTACTTAAAATAAAGCCGATGAAATCTTTTGCTAAACCTGCAGGTTCACCCTTGGTTGCAATGTTAAAGGGACGAGCAATTTTGTAGTTGCCGTTTTTGATGTTTTCCGCATTTGCTTCCACACCATCAACCGCTAAAGCTTTTACTGTATCGTTCAAGGAGCCTAAGGAAGCATAGCCGATTGCGTACGGGTCGTTCGCAATATTGGTCATCATTATATCTGTTCTCATAGCAATAACTGCTTCTTTGGTAGTATTGTCTTTTTTGTTACCGTCAGCATCTTTTTCTTCAATGCCAAGCAGTTCAATAAAGGCACCCCTGGTACCCGAACCATCTTCACGGCTCACTACACTGATTATTTTGGAAGTATCAAAGGTAGAGCCTGTATTATTGGTATTGCCTTCATCCGTTGCATTACCACCACAGCCTGCCAGCAAACCGGCCGCCATTACAGCGGCTAAAGCCATACCAACTATTTTCTTTACCTTTTTATTGCTTTTAAACATTTCTTTATTCCTTCTTTCCTTTTTCCTTTTGGTTTTTTACTTACAGCTTAATTATAAAAGAATATTGTAAAAAGCAGATGCACACCAATGTAAAGCTTTTGTAAATTTTAAAAATAAAAAGCCACTTTTGAAGGTTCGCTTACACCCTAAAAAGTGGCTTTTTATTTTATTTAATTATTTATAGATTATAATTAGGCGTCCAACCCAAAGGCACTGTGTAAAGCAATTACTACATCCTTAGAACCGGGTTTGGCAATAATGCAGGAAACTTTGATTTCTGAAGTAGTTATCATTTGAATGTTCACACCCAAGTCATAAAGTACGGTAAACATTTTTGCGGCCACACCGGGGTTTGTAATCATACCTGCGCCAACTATGGAAACCTTAGCTACGTTATCGTCAATATCAAAGCCCTCGGCACCAATTTCGGAGGTGATTTTGGTCAAAAGCTCTTCAAGCTTTTTGGTATCTTCCATACCTGTGGTAAAAGAAATATCGTTATGCCCTTCCCTTTCACCGCTTTGGATTATCATATCAACGTTAACTTTAGCATCAGACAAAGCCGTAAAGAGTTTGCTGGCAATGCCGGGCTTATTATTTACATTATAAACCGTGACTTTTACAACATCATCATCATAAGCAACTCCGCTTACCACTATATCACATTCGATTTGTTTCATATTTTTTGCCTCCCGTACCATAGTACCTTCATTTTCGTTAAAGCTGGATCTTACACATATGGGCATACCGAAAGTTTTACCAACTTCCACACTGCGCGGCT
>DGYV01000059.1:0-911 GCA_002398485.1 Peptococcaceae bacterium UBA4997
CTCCTTAAACCGCTCAGACACCCCTCCAATGCTGATTATGGCAATAGAGGTACGTTCTTTAATATAACAGATAACGCTGTTATTGTCAATGGCTTTTCCCTTTTTATTCACAAAAATTTTATATTAAATAGGGGTTAGTCAATAGGCTGAAAATGAGTAGTTTTACCTTGTTTATCTGCCCAATAACGTCCTGTAGGCGCTAAATTTTTAGCTTTGAGCAAGTTTATGGCTATTTTGTAATCCTTTTGCCAAATTTTTAAGGAAAGGCCGCAGCTGGCGGCTATTTCCGTTGGTAAGGGCATAACCACACAAGGTATTTCATTTGCCTTCAATACAGCTTCAGCAGAGATTACCGGTTCGCTGGCGTCAAAGGTAAAAAGTGTATAAAGTTTTGTGCTTACCAAATTCATGGCTTCTCCTCTTAAATAATGCTTATTTATAAATTAATTCGTTAAAAGAACAAAAATACCTTGTTGATTTTTTTTAAATCTTTTCTGAAAACAAAGAATAATTTTAGTAAAAGAGCAAATAATAGAAAAAGAAGCGCCGGCCGAAACTGTTTTATAAACTTAAGGAGGCGCAAGTGATATTAAAAATTGGGGAGGAAATTTCATGAAAAAATTTATGCTTTTACTAATGTCGCTTATGTTATGTTTAGGCATGGCGGCTTGTACCAACGGCAACAATGTTCCGGATGTTACAGACAATAACGGTACCGCAGTGAATAATAACGAAACCCTGCCGGATAAGTTGGAAGATACTATGGATAACGATGCAAATGATCTTACTGACAAAAATAACGTGAATAATGGCAATACTACTGTAACACCTTAATAGATGTTGGGTTTCTAACTGTAGTTGAGGTGCAACAAAAAACAAGGGGGCAGTTCAGGAAATTATGGCAGAAAAAA
>DGYV01000059.1:1093-3978 GCA_002398485.1 Peptococcaceae bacterium UBA4997
TCAGGAAATTATGGCAGAAAAAATCAATATAATTTATCTGTCTGAAGTTAAACGCAAAAAAGCCAGATTAAAACGCAAAGCTTTGCTAAAATCCTATCTTGCCTCCTCATACTTAAAAAACACGTTGGTTTTTCTGTGTATGTTGGCTATTGTGGTGTTTTATAACAGTTTCTTTTAATAAGCTTAAAATGTAGTTGTTTTAGATTTTTAAGTATTCAGGTCATCCTGAAAGAGGCAAAGGCTTTTTTAAGTGATCCGCTAATATCTTAAAATAACGAGCATTGCTTTTAGTCTCTGTAAAAACAGCTTTTGCCCAAAAATTCTTGAAGCAGGGATTGGCTTGGTACAAAGTCTGATTCCACAGGCAAAAAACAGCGTAAACTCCTTAATAAGCGCCTGGCTTCAGGGTAAGCTGCTGAAGAGGGGCCTATAGTTTTAAGTGCTTCTTCTGCCAGAGGCTTTAATATGGATATTTCATATATCAATGATGAGTTGAAATAATAATCGGCATTTTCCTGGTAGGGGAAAATGTTTTTTTCTTCACCCCTTCTTACGGAAAGCCAGCGCAAAAGCACTTCATCGGGTGAGGTTCCCCTACATTTTATATCCCTTACCAAACGGCGCAATTCACGGTTGCCTGATGAAGGTATGGGTGTATAATCATCGAAATTTAACTGGGTAAGGCAGCTTATGTAAATAGAACGGCGGTTTTCGGCAGGTATATGTTCGGTTAAAAGGGGATTTATGCCATGAATGCCCTCGATCAGCAAAATATGTTTGTCTGTTAGCTGTACTTTATTGCCTTGAGGCTTTCTTGTACCTGTTTTAAAATCATAAATAGGTATTTCAACTTCTGTACCGCTCAGTAATTCGTTGATTTGACGGCTAAAAAGATCCAAGTCCATAGCGTAAATGCTTTCAAAATCGTATTCACCGTTTTCATCTTTGGGGCTTTGATCGCGGTTCAGAAAATAATCATCCATGGAAATAAGTATAGGTTTTAAGCCAAGTGCCTGCAATTCAATGCCCAAGCGGTTGGTAAAGGTAGTTTTGCCGCTGCTGCTGGGGCCTGCTATAAGTACAAGCTTTACTTCCGGGAAGCTTTCATAAAGACTGTCGGTGATTTTGAAAAGGTTACGTTGCTGCATGCTTTCGGCCATAAGCACCAAATTGTTAAATTTACCTTTTTCTATACACTGGTTCAGGTCGTTCACATTCTGAATACCCATCAGTGTACCCCAATCATCATAGCTTTTAAGAGCGGCCTGCAGTTTTTTTGGGTGTTTGAATTCAGTAGTGATCATTTTATTGCGGCAGCCACCGGGTATCATCATAACAAAGCCATGATCAAAAGGCAAAAGCTTGAATTCGCACAATATACCGGTATGGGTTGCCATATCGCTGAAAAAATACTCGCAATATTCATTAAGGCGGTATATGGGCATTAAGGTATGAGAGCTCATGCCCATCAGGCTAGCTTTCCCTTCCAGGTTCCAGGCGCGGTAAAAGGCTTGAACATCATTGTGGGAAAGCATTATTTTTTCAATAGGCACGTTTTGTTTTACCAAATCACCCATGGCTTTTTCTATTGTTTTAATATCCGCTGCGGTGATTTCGGTTTGTCCGTTAAGCTCACAGTAATAACCGTTACGCAGTGAATGTAATATTCTAAGTTTATGGTTGGGGTAAAGTTTTTGGCTTATTGCATAAAGCAGCAAGGAAAGGCTGCGCTTATAAATGCGGTTGCCCCATTCGTGGGTACAGTCCAGCCAGTTGATGGTGGCAGGGCAGTAAATGGGGTAGGAAAGCTCATGCAAAACATTGTTCACCACAGCCGCTACCGCAGGCGGAAGCGAATGGTCGCGGTGGCTTAAAAGCTCTTTTAGGGTAGTGCCCATAGGTACTTCAAGCTGCTTGTTTTCAAGTATCACCTGAACATTTTTAATAGTTGGCATAAAAACACTCCTTTCACTATCAGCGCAGGTTTTCTGGGTTTAAGCCTTCTAATTCCGGCAAGACAAACAAACCGTCTTTACGAACCAAAACATCATCAAAATAGATTTCACCGCCGCCGTATTCGGGGGTTTGAATATGCACCAGATCCCAGTGAATGATGGATTTATTGCCGTTATAGGCGTCATCATAACAGGCCCCTGGGGTAAGGTGGAAGCTGCCGCGGATTTTTTCATCAAACAAAGTATCAAAAATAGGTTTTTCTATATTAGGGTTAAGGCCAAGGGCAAATTCACCTATATAACGTGCACCTTCATCACTTTCTAAAATTTCATTGAGCCGTTTTGTATTGGCTCCTGCTTCTGCTTTGAGTATTTTACCGTCCTTGAATTCAAAGGTGATGTTTTCAAAGGTAATGCCGTCGTGCAGGGCAGGAGTATTGTAACAAATATGGCCGTTAAGGGAATTTTTTACCGGGGCCGTATAAACCTCGCCATCGGGGATATTGCATTTGCCAGCACATTTAACGGCAGGTATATTGGTGATTTCAAAGCTTAAATCAAGTTTAGGCCCTTTAAGCTGAACACGGTGGGTTTTGTTCATCAGCTCTACCAGAGGAGTCATGGCTTCGGCCATTTTAGCATAATCCAAATTACATACAGAAAAATAAAAATCCTCGAAGCTGTCAGTAGGCATATTGGCCATTTGTGCCATGGAATGGTTGGGGTAGCGTAAAATTACCCATTTTGTATGCGGTACCCTTATTTCATGGTGTACGGGGTGGCTCCAATGTTGTTTGTAAAGCTGCATTTGTGCGGAGGGTATCTCTGCCATTTCAAAACTGTTATCGTTAATGCGTATAGCCACATAGGCATCCATATCTTTCATGCGCTCTGCTTCATAGGCCCCTATTTGCTGTAATTGTTCTTTGG
>DGYV01000059.1:4130-4749 GCA_002398485.1 Peptococcaceae bacterium UBA4997
GGCATTTTTAAGCAAGGCTGCCTGGATATCACCTTGTTTAAGAGTAACAAAGGGCTGGCCGCCTGCTTTATAGGTTTCTTCTATAAGTGCTACAGTAAGAGGTATTTCGTGCCCTATGGTTTCTATAAGGATTTTTTCACCCTTTTGCAGATTGGTGGAATAATTGATCAAATTTTTGGCTAACTCATTTATCCTAGGATCCTTCACATTATCAAATCCCTTCATTTTAAATTTAAGATATGCTTATATTGTAGCCAAAATCCATTTAAAATACAATGAACAATTACGGGTATTTGCAATAGGTCAAAAAACCGCCTTAAGGCTCGGTGCAGATAGAGCCTTTAAAAAGGACGGTTTTTTTATTTTTATAAAAACATTAAAAGTTTTAAATAACTTAAAGAAGGCTTACCATAAGGCCTGCGGCTATACCTATAAAGGCGCCTACAAAAACGTCTACAGGGTAGTGCAGACCCAAGTAAATGCGGGAAATCCCTACCATAAAGCAGTTGATGATAACGGATATGGTGGTAATAGGTAAAAAGAAGGCCAAAACCGTTCCCCAAGCTGTTACGGTAGCTGTGTGCGCGGAAGGAAAGGATGGATCATAAAGCATGAGCTG
>DGYV01000059.1:4896-7946 GCA_002398485.1 Peptococcaceae bacterium UBA4997
GATCATAAAGCATGAGCTGTTTCAGGATGTTTACTTGGGGCAATGTCATATGGGGGCGCAGACGCCCTGCTACGGTTTTGATTATTTGCGTAATCAGCTGTGCCAAAAAAATTGCTCCCAAAATCCTTATGCCCGGGATCTCTGGCACAAAAACCATTAAAAAAAGGCAAATCCCTATGGAGCCTGTCCAGCCGCCCACAAAGGTAAAAAAGCGCATTATGTAATCTAAAACTTTACAATGGCAGCGCTGATTGATAAAGTTAAAAACTTTTGTGTCTAAATCAAGCATGGAAGGCATGTAGATTACCTCCAAAAATATTGTGTACTTCAGTATAACATATATTTTTCAGGCCTACAACAGAAACAAACTGTAATATTTTTACGTCTTTATATTAACTTGAATATCCATGACGGCCAAGGTATAATTTACTTATATGAGTTAAGCAAAAAATATTATATATAAATGAGGGAGTGGTTTTTTTGGCATTATCGATTATTGCCTGTTTTTCTTTAACCGCCATGGCCGATACTACGCTGACTTCTGTACAAAGTTCCACGGAACAAAGCGCAGCCATTGAGCGTTTGGGTGGGCTTGCCATTATGCAGGGCGATCCTAACGGAGATTTTAGAGCAAACGATAGTTTGACGAGGGCGGAATTTGCTAAAATAGCTGTAATAACAGGCGGCTTCAAAGCGGAAGCTGTAGCTTTGGCTTCTGAAAAAGCGGCTTTTAGGGATGTTAAAGCAAATGCGTGGTACATAGGTTACATAAATGCGGCTTTTAAGGAAGGTCTCATTAAAGGTTATGAGGATAATACCTTCAGGCCCGCACAAACTATCAGCAATCAGGAAGTGGCAACCGTTATTTTGCGCTTGTTGGGCTATACGGATCTAACTGGCACTTGGCCTGCAAATTATCTTAACTTGGTTAAGGAACAAGGCCTGCTTACGGATAGCGGAGCAGGCAAGGCCAAAGCTGTGCGTGGTGAAGTTGCTGTATTGGTAAGCAAAGCCTTGGATAAAAATATAGTTCTGCTTAATACCTCTACCCAAAAGTATGAAGTACAAAAAGCCGGTGATGGCAATGCTTTAACACTGCTTATGCAAATGAAGGCTGCTGAAACTGCGGCTGCCGGCACATATTACGGAGTGGTTTTAGATTATACCCTTAACGGCAAGGCAGTTACTGCTTTAAAAGTTTTCAATCAGGAAGGCAAAACCATTACTTATCCTGTAGCTTCGGGTGTTTATGCAGATATGAGTGCGGAAACCGACATTAAAGCGGGTACGGCTTATGTGGGCTGCCGTGCTGTGGAAAAGGGTTCTTTCATCAAATACGGCTTGAATGAAAATGGCACTATAGTTAAGGATTACAGTGCAAATTATACAAAAGATAATGATAATAAAGGCGATACCTCGGCAAGCAATAAAACCATAAGCTTCAATGGCAAACGCTATACCCTTACCTCGGATGCCCATATTTTTAACCTTACCATGAAGAACAATGAATTGAAAGTTGAGCTTATAAGCCTAAGTAAGGCACTGGCTTCCAATATATTATACGGTGAAAGCTTTAAGCTGAAAGATAATGTTGATTATATTCCTGCACTTGCCGCTATTTTACCTAATGAAAATGCAACCATGGTTTTGGATAATTTAGTTTTGGCCAATTATGCCTTAGGCCAAGGCACCAGTTATGGTTTTGTTGAAGAAACGGGTTTTAAAGATAGTGAAGGCAATAACTTGGTTTCGTTCTATGGTGATGCCATAAGCTATAAAATAGCTAAAGGCAGTTCTGCGGGTATAGCAAAGGGCAAACTTTACGACTGCTATAAAAGCGGTGACGGCGGTTTGAAATTATTGGAGCTGCAAAGAGACGACTTTAAGGCCCTAGATGGTGCTGCTACTAAACAATTTTGTAAAGTTACGCTAGAAAGCGGCGGTTTGCTCAATGTGGAAAACATAACCGGCAGCGCAGTTACCGCACAATATGAAATCACCAATAAAACAGTATTTTATAATTACAGCTGGAGCAACCCTAATGATGATCCCGAATATACCGATGGCGTGGAAGCTGGCGATAAGATATATCTTTTGACTAATACAGAGAAGGAAGCGCTGCTTATAATTGTAGATAAAAACCTGTAAAGCCAATGCTTTGTTTTTATTGATTATCTTTAATAATTTGTTACTTGTACTTTAGTTGTCATTTTGAACTTAAGCAAAGCATATTTTAAGATGCTTTGCTTAAGTTGGAGACGACAGCTTTTGGTTAAAACAATATTGTATTCGTATTTAACCCTATCCTCTTCCCCTTGAGGGAATGAGGATAGGGTTAAATACTTCTTGTTCTAAAAATAAGCTGGGGGAAGTATTATCAGCAAAAAACCATTCTTCCTAAATAGTTTTACCAGGATTTAATTCTTGACTTGCAAGCGCTTTCTCTATACTATATATAATGTAAAAGTATAAATTATTTACGAATATAGTAGCTTTATAAGCTATACATAGTTTAGGATGTGAAGAAAAGCCGAATGATAACTTTAATTACGGATAGCGCGGCAGACTTACCCAAGGAAATGCGGGAGGATTATAATATAAAAATGCTGCCTATCAATATTACCATGGGCAATCAAACTTATCGCGATCAAATAGATTTATCTACCGATGAATTTTATGAAAAGCTTTTGCGTACCAAGGAAATGCCCTCTACTGCTTACCCGGGGCTGGGCCTTATCATTGAAACTTTCAAAGAAGCCGTGGAGGCAGGCAACAGTGTTATTTTTATTTGTCTTTCCGGTGCCTTGAGCGGTTTGTATAATGCTGCTCTTTTGGCAAAGTCGGAATTCCCCAATGCCGAAATAGCAGTAATAGACAGTAAAAGTGCTACCTTTGGCCAAGGGGTGATAGTTTTGGCAGCAGCTCGCTTGATAAAGCAAGGCAAAAGCTATGCCGAAGTGGTAAATGCCTGTGAAGACTTTGTTAAAAGAAGCCGTGGCTTCGGAGTTGTGAGCAATTTGGAATATTTACATAGGGGCGGCAGGTTAAGC
>DGYV01000059.1:8115-11681 GCA_002398485.1 Peptococcaceae bacterium UBA4997
ATAGGGGCGGCAGGTTAAGCCTGGCCACAACCCTTGCGGCAACCGCTTTGAATATAAAGCCCGTTATTGAGATAGCGGCAGACGGTTCTCTTTTTATGGTGCATAAAACCCGCGGTATCATCAAGGGGCGCCACTGGTTGATAGAACACATGAAAAAAGACGGTAAAAATTATAAAGACAGCCTAGTGTGGGTTGCCTATATTAGGGAAAAGGAACAAGCATTGGAATTCAAAAAAGAATTGGCGCAAGAAGTAGAGCTGGGCGAGGTTTTATTTGGCGAAGTAAGTGCTACCATCGGTACTCATTTGGGGCCCGGGCTAGTAGGGATATTTTATTTGGCTCCCGAAAAACCAAAAAAACGTTAATATATAAAAATATAAAAAGCACTTGCTAAGCAAGTGCTTTTTTGCATCAATATTTTATTCTAACATCATTATAGCGTTTGGTAATTTTGGCGGCATCCATATATTCCAAAATAGCCAAACTGTATTTGCGGGAGCTTTGCAGTAAATCCCGGAGTTCGCCAAGGCTTAAGGTGCCTTTTTCCTCCAAATGAGTTTTTACCAGCTTTATGGCCTGTTCAAGCATTTGCGGGTGCATCACTATATCATCCGCCACTTTTACAGCTTTGCCGGCCTGGGTAAGCCAATTCAAAACCTCGTTTTTATAGTCTGTGGGCAATTTTTCGGTAAGTGTGTTCCAACTGGGCGGGGCATAGCCTGCTGAAAGCAAGGTTTTTTCCGTAAGTGCGCCCCAAGTGGTAATTTCGGCAGGTGGCTTTGGTTCGTAGCCTTTTATTACCACAATATCCTCACGCAGTTCTATTTTGCCTTCCTCCTGCCAATAGTGCAAAAGGCATTGCATGGTTTTGGCGTTCATGGAATTGAATATTTTGGTGCGCAGGCTTTCTTTGGGTAAACCATAGCGCAGGGGATAGTTTTTAGTATTTTCCTGCAAGGCTCTTTCGGTTTTCTGCCATAACTGTTTTAAGGTAGTAGTGCCAATATAATTATGCTCGGCAAGCTCTGTTATCAAACAATTGTGCTTAAGTAATTCCAAAGCTTCGGCTGTATCTTCTTCTGTTAAGGAGGCATTTTTTTGAATTTCCTTATGGTTTAAGATGAAGCAGGGCACCTTTTCTAAAGCTTCCAGTGCTAGGTCGCGTGGGCGTCCTGCGGCTTTAAGCTTAAGAGCAGCCAAGCTTTCTTCATCATAACGGCGGTGGCGGTGTGCCATGGCTTCTATAATGGTTGCTCCGCCTATGGTATGCATGGGGCTGTAACTCCGTAAAATCAGGCGGTCGCGTCTTAGGGGAGCCAAGGCTTCTTCAAGGATGAGCTGGCAATAAGCGGTTTCGCCGCCTTCCAGGCTTTCCCTGTCTAAAAAGTGGATGCGTGCCAACACCTCTTTAGTACCATGGTAAATACGTACACGGGCTCCGTGAGGCAATTCTTTGGCATTGGGCAAAAGCTCCAATTCTATATCAAGGCGGTAGCTTGGTTTCAGTAAATTTTCATCTGCCAGCCAGCCGCCGCGCGGCACTTGTGTAAGCTCTACTCCGGCCAAATTAACGGCCACCCTTTCGCCTGCTACGGCTATATCGGTTTTTTTGCCGTGTACCTGTAAGGTACGGATGCGTGCTTTTATTGCTGTAGGAAAAATTTCTACCCATTCGCCCTGCCTTAAAATACCGCTCCATAAAGTGCCTGTGGCGGTAGTGCCAAAGCCACTTACGGTAAAGGTGCGGTCTATGGGCAGGCGGCATTGGCCACGGTCGCTCCTTGGTTCTATGGTGTGGGCAAGGCGAATTATTTCTGTTTTAAGCTCTTCCATGCCTTCGCCCGTAACAGCGGAAACTTCAACGATGGGTGAATCTTTAAGCGGTGTATCGGAAAGAAATCCTATAATATCTTCTTTTACTATTTCCCGCCATTCCGCTTCCATAATATCTATTTTGGTTATAACTATAATGGCTTTATCTATACCCAAAAGGCGGATGATATCCAAATGTTCTTCGGTTTGCGGCATTATGCCTTCATCTGCCGCAACTACCAAAAGCACCATATCTATGCCGGCAACGCCTGCCAGCATAGTTTTTACAAATCTTTCATGCCCCGGCACATCCACTATGCCTATTTGCAGGTCATCCAAAAGTAAAGGGGCAAAGCCCAGGGCAATAGAAATGCCACGGCTTTTTTCTTCAGCCAGGCGGTCGGTATCCATACCTGTTAATGCTTTGGTAAGGGCAGTTTTGCCGTGGTCTACATGTCCTGCCGTACCTATGATTATTTTAGCCATAAGCACACCTCTTTAGTTAAGGTGCCCAAAAGCCGTAAGTATCTTATCTATATCGCCTTCAAGGAAGGTACGGCTGTCCAGGCACAAATGATCGTTATTGATATAACCCAATATACTGGGTTCGCCTTTGCGTAAAGCAGCGGCCAAAGCTTCTGTGGAAAAACCTGGTATTTTTACGCCAACTACCCAGGTGGGAAGCTCCACTTCTGGCAGAGAGCCGCCACCCACCTGCCCAAATTTAGGCATTATTTCTATGCTATATTCAGGGTGAAGCTCTTTTAGCTTTTCCGCCAGTTTATTTGCCAGTTCTTTAAGTTCAGCCTCGGTTTTGTTCAATAAACGCAAAGTAGGTATTTCCGTAAGCGCGGTTACGGGGTCTATATAGGAGCGCAGGGTGGCTTCCAATGCTGCCAGCACCATTTTATCCACACGCAGAGCGCGGGTGAGGGGATTATGAGAAATTTTTTCTATATATTGCTTTTTGCCTGCTAAAATGCCGCATTGGGGGCCGCCTAACAGCTTATCGCCGCTAAATGTAACCACATCCACGCCCGTTGCCATGATTTGGGGCAGGCTTTCCTCACTGCCTATGCCCAGATTGGCAAGAGGATACAATGCGCCACATCCCCAATCGTAAAGCACAGGTATGTTATAGGTTTTTCCCAAACCCACAAGTTCTTTTAAGCCTACTTTTTCCACAAAGCCTACCATATGGAAATTACTGGGATGTACCATTAACAGTATGCCCGTAATTTCGTTTATTTTTTCTTTATAGTCCTGTAGGCGGGTTTTGTTGGTGGTGCCTACCTCGCACAGGGCAACGCCGCTTTTTTCCATAACTTCGGGAACCCGGAAGGAGCCGCCTATTTCCACAAGCTGGCCGCGGCTGATGATGGCTTCCCTGCCTTTGGCCATAGTTTCCAAAGCCAAAAGCAAAGCGGCAGCATTATTGTTTACTACTAGGCAGGCTTCTGCGCCTGTAAGAGCACAAAGCAGCTCTTCCACATTTTTATGGCGGTAGGAGCGGCTGCCTGTTTCCATATCCATTTCCAGGTTGCAGTAGCCTTCTGTTATATCACATACAGCTTTTTGAGCATTTTCAGACATGGGAGCCCTGCCTAAATTGGTATGCAAAACAATACCGGTGCCGTTAATAACCGGGCGAAGGCTATACCTTTCCTTTTTTGCAGTTAAATTTAAGGTGTGCTGAATAACTTGATCTGTAAGGTTTCCTACTGCTACCGCATCATGGTTTAAGATAGCATCCC
>DGYV01000046.1:0-658 GCA_002398485.1 Peptococcaceae bacterium UBA4997
CAGCTTAAAGCTTTACCTTCATTCCTGGTTTCCTTGGTTTCACCAACGCAAAAAATAGGTATCAGGCCATTTTCTATAGCCGCTAAAACTTTTTTGTTTACTATTTCATCCGTTTCGTTAAAATATTCCCTTCTTTCGGAATGCCCGCACAAAACATAGGTTACATCACTTTCTTGCAGCATGGGCGCAGATATTTCACCTGTATAAGCGCCTTCTTTTAGCCAATGCATATTCTGCGCGCCAAGAGCAATATTGCCTTCAGCATCCTCCAACGCAGAAGCAACCAAAAGCAAATCTATACTGGGAGGACAAATAATTACCTTTGCACTGGCTTTTTTAACCAACGGCATAAGCTCTATAATCAAATCCAGCGCTTCCTCCGGAGTTTTATGCATTTTCCAATTGCCTGCTATAATAATATCAGCCATTATATCCTCCTAAAATGCAAAGAGCCCGCCTCATAATTACCAATGAAACAGACTTTGCATATTTATAATGTATAAATTAAACTAAGTAGATTTTAATCCAGATCATTCAAAACTTTGATGGCAGGCAAATCCTTGCCCTCCAAAAACTCCAATGTAGAGCCGCCGCCTGTGGAAATATGGTTTACCCTGTAGGAAACACCCATTTTTTCCACTGCTGCTACCGAATCACC
>DGYV01000046.1:853-8407 GCA_002398485.1 Peptococcaceae bacterium UBA4997
CCATTGGATTTGGCAACAGCTATTGCTATTTCACGGGTACCGTTAGCAAAGGGTTCCATTTCAAAAACACCCATAGGCCCGTTCCAAACAATAGTTTTGGCTTCACTAATAATCTTTTTATATTTTTCAATGGTACGGGGGCCAATATCCAAAGCCATCCAGCCCGTTGGTACCTGGTCTATATCCACTATACGGGTAGGAGAATTCTCATCAAAAGCTTCCGCAACTACCAAATCAACGGGCAGCATTAGTTTTTTGGCATTGGGCTTTTTCAAAAGCTCTTTAGCCCACTCAATATTTGCACTGTTAACACGGGATTTACCCATATCATAACCTTGTGCGGCTAAGAAGGTATGGCCAATACCGCCACCTATCATCAAGGTATCAACTATCTCCAAAAGATTATGTACCACACCTATTTTATCGGTTACTTTGGCTCCACCCATTATGGCAACAAAAGGCCTGTCAGGATTTGACAAAGCTTTACCCATGATGACCAATTCTTTTTCAACCAATAAACCGGATACAGCAGGAATAAGCTTTGGCACAGCTTCCATTGAAGCATGGTATCTGTGAGCAGCGCCGAAAGCATCATCAACATATATATCAGCAAGCTCTGCAAGCTGGGCCGCAAACTTAGGATCATTCTGTTCTTCTTCTATATGAAAACGCAGATTTTCCAAAACCAATACATCACCTGGATGCATCTTTTTAATCATTTTTTTAGGTACATCACCAATACATTCAGTGCAAAAACCAACATCAGAACCCAAAATTTGAGCAAAACGGTTAGCACAGGGACGCAGGCTGAAACGGGGATCAACCTCACCATTAGGACGTCCCAAATGAGAAATCAGTATAAGTATAGCGCCTCTGTCTCTTAAATATTTTACGGTAGGTACGGCAGCACTGATTCTGGTATCATCAGCAATACGACAATCTGAAGTTAAAGGAACATTGAAATCTACCCTTACCAAAACCTTTTTACCGTTTACATCAATATCACGAACAGTCTTTTTTTCATAAATCGCAAAGCCCATTATATATCCTCCTAAAATCGATAATCAGCAAAAAAACCTTTTATAAGCTTTGGGTAATATATTTAACCAAATCTACCACTCTGTTGGAATAACCCCATTCATTATCATACCAGCTTATAACTTTAACTAAAGTGCCTCCCATAACCATTGTGGAAAGGGCATCTACTATAGAAGAATTGGGATTGCCATTATAATCAATGGAAACCAAAGGTTCTTCGGAATATGCCAAAACGCCTTTTAATTCACCTGCAGCAGCTTTTGCCAAAGCAGCGTTCACTTCTTCAACAGTTGTGTCTTTGGCTACCTCAATAACCAAATCCACCATAGATACATTAGGGGTAGGCACACGCACAGCCAGCCCATTTAATTTACCTTTCAATTGGGGCAGTACCAAAGCCACAGCTTTAGCCGCACCTGTAGTTGTAGGTATCATGGAAGATGCAGCATTGCGGGCCCTACGCAAATCTTTATGGGCTCTGTCTAAAATACGCTGATCGTTTGTATAAGAGTGTATAGTAGTCATAAGACCGTTTTTGATACCAAAATTTTCATCCAAAACCTTTGCCACAGGTGCAAGACAATTTGTAGTGCAGGAAGCGTTGGAAATAACATGATGTTCCGCACTATTATAATTTTTATGGTTTACACCCATAACAACGGTAATATCTTCATTTTTACCGGGCGCGGTCAAAACAACCTTTTTAGCACCCGCAGCAATATGCGCTTTAGCTTTATTGGCGTCATTGAAAACCCCGGAGGCTTCAACTACAATATCCACACCCATATCCTTCCAAGGTAACAGCGAAGGGTCTTTTTCGGCCAAAACTGCAATTTTCCTGCCATTTACTGTAATATAACCTTCACCTGCTTCTACAGTACCCTGCCAAGCACCATGAACGGAATCATACTTAAGAAGATGAGCATTGGTTTTAGCATCTGTCATATCATTTATAGCAACTATTTCAATATCCTGTTCGTTGAATGCTGCCCTAAATACCAACCTTCCTATTCTGCCAAAACCATTAATCGCAATTTTTACCACTTCAAAGGCCCCCTCAAATTAATTTTTTTTAATTTTATCTCCTAACCTGTTCCGCAAAAGAACAGACACATTCATTATACCAGCAATATATACAAAAAACAAATATTATACCAATAAAGTGTATAAAAAGAATAATCAAACAATTTTTTATGCAAAAAAACTCCATTTTATGAATAATTATATCTTATTGCGGGAAGCTAGATTTTCCGCAATTTCTTCTATTTTTTTCAACCTGTGGTTAATACCGGACTTACTTAAAGGTGGGTTCAGCATTGCACCAAGATTTTTAAGGGATTCGGTTTCAGCTTCTAAACGTAGCCTTGCTACTTCCCTTAAACCAGGCGGCAGTTCCGAGATGCCAATGGTGTTATCAATAAAGCGTATAGCATCTTTCTGCCTTTCTGTAGTATTCATGGTTTTA
This sequence comes from Peptococcaceae bacterium UBA4997, assembly GCA_002398485.1. GTDB lineage: Bacteria > Bacillota > Dehalobacteriia > UBA4068 > UBA4997 > UBA4997. The sequence goes on from DGYV01000046.1 coordinate 3,357, forward strand.
TTCCAATTGGCAAGATCACAATTATTGATGCGGTTTACCATGTTGCGTACATCCTTAACTACCCTGATATTTTCAAAATCCAACAGTGCTTTATGGGCACCCACTATATTTAAAAAATCAACTATTTGTTCACCCTCTTTTAAATAAACAACAGGCTGATTCTTCCTTTCCGTAGTTTTTGGCTGTAAAGCGTAATGTTCCATCAACAAAGCTATAAAAGCAGCATGGTAAAAGTTATTGCAGATTATTTCCAAATGATAGCTGCCTTTAGGATCATTTACGGAACCGCCACCCAAAAAGGCTCCTCTTAAATAGGCTCTGTAACAACATTCATTTTTAAATGGATTGTTTTCAGGTTTGGAAACCTTACCGGCGCTCCAGGGGTTACCATCAGGTATTTTTGCTAAAAAATCCAATATATCCTTCACACCTAGCTGCGGCGGGATGCGCAGGCAAAAAATATTATTTTTTCTAAGCTTTTGATTACGGTAAACCATGATTTCAGCCTGTATATCCAGCAAATCCTTTGCCAGCTTATAATATTTGCGGGATATAGCGGCGCTGGTTGTATTAACAGATATACCCAAAACACCTCTGTTGCCTATATGCACATTGCCCGACATGCGAAAAAAACCTGCCATTTCCGCCCAGCGGCAGCAATTTTTAGAGGATACCACTCTGGATAATTCTTCTTTTACATCCATGGAAAAAGACATTTTTGCCTCCCCAAAACCTTAATTTGCACAACCACAGCTGTTAAACTGATCCCAGAGCAGGTGTTCAAGCTTTTCCTCATCATGCCTGCAACTATTCTCTTTAGAAACCAAATCACACATTATTACTTCTAAACCCATAGCCTCTAAAGCTTCTTTATCACATATAATAGCTTGAGCATGAGCATTAATACGCTCTTCTACACAATTAAGCGGTAATTCTTGATTATTAGCTATTATTTTATGTATGATCTGTGTACCTACATGATAAGAAATAGCCTCTACATATTTTGAAGCAAATGTTTTTTCCATTTCGCCTGGTTGAGTTGTGATATTGCAAACATAATAAACCCGCGCTTTGCTTTGCTTTATGGCTTCCGCTACCCCTGGAACCAGCAAATTTGTAATAATACTTGTATATAAGCTGCCCGGGCCTATAAAAACATAGTTGGCTTTAGCTATAGCTTCTAAAACAGCTGGCATAGCCTTACAATTTTTAGGCTCCAAAAAAACCTCCTTGATTTCCCTATTATCGTCAACCATTTCGGTTTCACCACTTACAGTTTCACCATCAGCCATAATTCCGTTGATAATAACATTATCAACCGTTGCAGGCAACACCCTGCCCCGAACAGCCAAAACATTGCTCAAGCTTTCTACAGATTCCGCAAAATCACCGTTTTTCATTTGCACCAAACCTGCCATCAACAGATTGCCCAAGTTATGGCCTGCTATGTCGCTTCCTTCCGGAAAATTATAAGCAAGCACCTTCTCCAATTGATGATCGGAATCTGCCAAAGCAATCAAGCAGTTCCTTATATCACCGGGTGGTAATATACCTAAATCCCTTCTTAACCTACCCGAACTGCCGCCGTCATCGGTTACCGCAACTACGGCAGTAATATTATCCGTTAAATTTTTCATAGACCGTAATAAAGTAGAAAGACCTGTACCGCCGCCTATAGCCACAACTTTAACGCCTTTTTTCGTAAAATAATTGTAAAAAACTCTCTTTTTTATAACCTCCACCTACTTTGTATAATATTTTTGTTATTCTTTTTTCAAATTTGCCTTATCGATATCCCTATGGATAGATGATACGGTATAACCTTTATTTTTGCCCAATATATCAAACCTTTTAGCCAATTCATCCGCTATTACTACAGAACGGTGCTGACCGCCTGTACAACCTATAGCTATAGCAAGGTGGTTTTTGCCTTCTTTTACATACATTGGGCATAAATCCATTAAAAGCTTGCTGTAACATTCCAAAAATTCATTGGTTTGAGGATGTTCTAAAACATATTGTTTTACATTTTCTTCCTCACCTGTATGGTATTTCAATTCATCAATATAAAAGGGGTTTGGTAAAAAACGCACATCCATTACTACATCAGCATCAATGGGAAGCCCATATTTATAACCAAAAGAAACCACAGATATGCTTAAATTCGCATTTGAACCAACCTGAAAAGTAAAAAGCATTTTTTCTTTAAGCTGCTTAACCCTCATATTAGAAGTATCTATAACAATATCCGCCATACCGCGCAAACTTTGTAAACGCTTGCGTTCTTCCCTTATGGCATCCAATATACTGCCGCTGTATAAAGGATGACGCCTGCGGGTTTCCTTAAAACGCCTTACCAGCACATCATCATTTGCTTCCAAAAAAATTATTTCATAGGCTATACCTTTGGCTTTTAGCTGTGCCAAAGCATCATAAAGATCCAAAAAGAATTTACCGCCCCTTATATCGGCAACAAGAGCAACTTTACCCAATTGAAACTGGGCTTGGCTGGCAAGCTCGGCAAATTTAACAAATAAATTGGGGGGCAAATTATCCACACAATAATAACCCAGATCCTCCAATACTTGTATTACCTGAGTTTTACCCGCGCCCGACATTCCGGTTACTATTTTGATTTCCATATTTATTTTATTATTATCGTACATCAAAGTGCCTCTTTCCTTTTTTACACAAATAAAAAGATTGCTCTATAATGTGTGTTCTACAGGTATTATAACACAAATTGAGCAATCTTTTACAATATTTTCTTGATCCCGTTTATTTTGCCAAATCACACTTGAATTTTTCTATCATATCAATAGGTGCAGGGTTTTCACCATACATTAAAGCCAAATAAATACTTACATAATCACCAAGAAGAATCAAATAAAACAATCTAGCCAAAGGCGAAGCGCCAACACTCCAAATCTCCAGGATTTCCCCAACCTCATCCTGCCAAATTTTTTTACTAAGATCAAAACGCTTCTGCATTTTTATGCTATCTCCCAAATCCCTAAGCACAACTATAACCCAATTTTTACGCATATCACTAAGGGCGCTTCTGCCTAAAATCTCATTATGGTTTGCTTCAGGCAAAACAGAAGTTATAGCGGGGCTTTTGGCATTTTCATTGATTTGACACTGCCAACGCTTAGCCACCACATCCGTTGTACCCGTACCACCCCATATAACAGGCAGTTTATTGAATAAAGAGGATGCCAATTTTTTGGCTGGATTTTCCTCAAAAGCCACCTCCGGTTCAACCTTATTTATTAGACCCTGCAAAGTTTTCAGTAAATCAGGCAATTCATTACGTCTAGCCGACAAAATATCCAAACGATTCAAAATCACCAAAATAGGTATGGATAAATAAGCAATAGCTGCCCTTGGCGGTAATCCCTTTGGTAATTCCAACAAACTGTCGCCATAGCTTTTTGCCAATTCGCCGAGTTCCCCCCCCGAAGATACCGCAATGCAAGCAGCACCCGCCTTTTTAGCAAGCTGATAAGCATTTACAGTTTCTTCCGTATTACCCGAATAGCTAATAATTATAGCCAAAGTACGCTCATTTACCCAAGCAGGTATAGTATATGAACGATTAAGAACTATGGGAATAGAAGCTAGGCTCCTGGCATATCCGCTAATTAAATCTCCGCCTATGGCCGAACCACCCATACCTATAAAAAGCACTTGCTGCCAATAATTTTGGTGAATACAGGCAGGCAATCTTAAATCCTGCCCCAAAAGCCAGCTATCCCTAATTTGGGAAGGCATATTTTTTAAATCCTCCAGCATATTTTGGCTATCCAAGCTTTTTATGTATTCCAAATCATCCATAAATAACAATGCCAAAACCCCCATTACCGATTATTTCTTAAATAATATGCAATGGGAGATATAATCATTACTTTAAATATATTTTTGATCGAGCTTTATAAAACAAACTTTTTCATGGCTGCACACCAGCCGCCGTCTTCTCTGTTATATGTAACCCAGGTAGCGGCAGCTTTTAATTCCTCGGCCGCATTTCCCATAGCAATCTTAACAGCACCCGCATCAAATAAAGAAAGGTCGTTAAGGTTATCACCTATGCAAAGTATCTCCTCTTTACTTATCCCTAAGGAATTGGCTATCATGGCAACCCCTTCTCCTTTGCCTGCATCGGCAGCTAAAAATTCCAGCAATTGTCTGTGTGATTTGGTTATGTATAAGCTGTTACCTACCCAAACCTTAGCCTCAAGCCGAAATTTTTCTAAAATTTCAGGTTCGGAAGCTATCAAAATTTTTGTAGGGCTGCCAAAGTTATCAATGGCCTCATTCAAATAAGGGTATACAATTGCCTTTACCGTAGCCGCTTTTTGATACCATTCTGTAAGCGGAGTCATTGCAGGTACAAATAATTCATCATTTATGTAAACATGAATAGGCAAGTCTTTTGCCATTGCCAAATCAACTATTATCTTTGCTTTATCTTCCGGCATAGTAACATGCCTTAAAACTTCACCGCTGAAAGCTCTTTTTATCATGGCTCCGTTATAACTTATAATGGGCACATCCGTTTTCAACTGTTTTGCAGCGTTTATAGCAGAACGATGCATCCTGCCCGTAGCTATTGCTATGGCTACACCTTTATTCACCATAGCTTTTACGGTATTTTTAACATCCTGCGGTACTTGATAGCTGTCATCCAGTAAAGTACCGTCTAAATCACTTGCAACCAACTTAATATTCATATTTTTTCTATTCCTCCCCACCCACTTCGGGATGTAAATAATCATAAAGGCTTTGTGCTGCCCTTTTATTCATTGTATTCACCAAAGCCAGTTCTTCAACGCTTGCCTCCACTATATTTTCCAGTGAACCCAGCGCCAGCAATAAAGCACGCCTGCGATTCGGACCTATACCGGGCACATTATCTAATAATGATGATACCTGGCCTTTCTGCCTTAACTTACGCTGATAACTTATAGCAAAACGATGGCTTTCATCCCTCACCCTTTGCAGTAACTGTAAGGCAGGGCTGTTTTTATCCAAAATCAAAGGCTCGGAAT
>DGYV01000046.1:8584-8864 GCA_002398485.1 Peptococcaceae bacterium UBA4997
CCAAAATCAAAGGCTCGGAATGACCCGGCTCATATAATTCCTCGAACCTTTCTGCCAAACCCCAAACCGGTATATCAAGCTGCAAAGCTTCCAAAATACCTACTACCACACTCAATTGGCCTTTGCCGCCGTCTATCAAAAGCAAATCTGGCCATTCCGCCATTAAAGCTTCTTCAGGCCGAATTTCCCCTTTTTTAAGTTTTTCTCTTTCCTCTATACCTCTGCCCAGCCTGCGGCTTACGGCCTCTGCCATAGCCGCATAATCATCACCGTTGCATAC
>DGYV01000043.1:0-12217 GCA_002398485.1 Peptococcaceae bacterium UBA4997
CAGCAAGGCTTATACCTGAACGCAAAGAAATGGAAACCAAACGCGCCATGGCCTCTGACTGTGAAGGGCAGCCGCCTGCCTTGCCTGTGGAAGTAAAAACCTCACAGATTCCGTGTTCATCATAATTTACCGTTACATAAAGGTTACCGCAGCCTGTTTTCATCCTTTCGGTAACGCCGCAAACCGCTTCGGGGCGAGGACGAGGAACGATAGAATTATAGGCGGGTATATTTTGTTTTGCTCCCTGTACCGAGCCTATATTCAAAACCTGGTTATCACGGCTGCCATCACGGTAAATGGTAACACCCTTACAATCCAGCTCATAAGCCAATTCAAAAACCTCACGCACATCTTCTTCGGTTGCGTCTTTAGAGAAATTTACAGTTTTGGAAACCGCGTTATCGGTATACTTTTGGAAAGCCGCCTGCATTTTTACATGATAAATTGGGCTTATATCATGCGAACATACAAAAACCCTGCGAATATCTTCGGGGATTTCTTCCAAATGAGCCAAGGTACCCTCCTGAGCAATTTTTTTCATAAGCTCGGCACTGTAAATATCCCTTTCCTCCAAAACCTGTTTTAACACAGGATTCACTTCAATCATTTCCGTATTATCCATGATGTTACGAATATATACATAAGCAAATACAGGCTCAACGCCTGAAGAACAGCCCGCTATGATAGAAAGCGTACCTGTGGGTGCTATAGTGGTTACGGTAGCATTCCTTAAAGGCTCAGCTTCCACATAAATACTTTCAGCAAACAAGGGGAAAGCACCGCGTTTTTGGCCAAGCAAAGCAGAAGCCTTGCGCCCCTCTGCCGTAATGAATTCCATTATTTTTTCTGCAAGCTGTACTGCGGCTTCCGAATTATAGGGTATGCCCATCAGAAGCAGCATATCAGCAAAACCCATTAACCCCAAGCCTATTTTACGGGTTTGCTTGGTAGTTTCCTCTATTTGCGGAAGCGGGTAACGGTTAACTTCTATAACATTATCCAAAAAGTGTACAGCTTGGTTTACCACTCTTTTCAGCTTTTCATAATCTACTTCATAACCTTTAGCGGTTTTTTTCACCATTTTTACCAAATTTATTGAACCCAAATTACAGGATTCATAAGGTAAAAGCGGCTGCTCGCCGCAAGGGTTGGTACTTTCAATTTCACCCTGGGCGGGAACAGCATTATCCTTGTTCAGACGATCCAGGAAAATAATGCCGGGCTCGCCGTTATTCCAGGCATTGTGCACTATTTTATCGAATACTTCCGCCGCGTCATAAGCACCTACAGCAATTTTGGTTTTAGGGTCTATCAAATCATACATTTCACCATTATTTACAGCTTCCATAAAGGCTTCGGTTATGCCAACGGAAATATTGAAATTGGTGAGTTCACTGTTATTAATCTTGCAATCTATAAATTCCAAAATATCGGGGTGATCCACCCGCAAAATACCCATATTGGCTCCACGGCGGGTACCGCCCTGTTTTACGGCCTCAGTTGCCATATTGAACACCTTCATAAAGCTGATGGGCCCTGAAGCCACACCGCCTGTAGTTCTTACCGTACTGCCGCTTTGGCGCAGGCGAGAAAATGAAAAGCCTGTACCACCACCCGACTTATGAATCAAAGCCGCCTGTTTTATGGCATCAAAAATTTTCTCCATACTGTCTTCAACAGGCAACACAAAACAGGCAGAAAGCTGCCCCAAATCCCTGCCCGCATTCATAAGGGTAGGAGAATTAGGCAGAAATTCCAAATTTGTCATCAAATCATAAAATTCTTCCGCCAATTTTTTGGTGTTGGCTTTAGCATCGAAAAGCTTGTCGGCCTCGGCTATAGTGCCTGCCACCCTTTTGAACATACCGTCAACATCTTCTATGTTTTTACCCTGTTCATCCTTATTTAAATAACGCTTTTCCAGCACAGCTATGGCGTTTTTGCCAAGCCTTTTTTCTATAATAATTTGTGGCGACATCTGCATAGCCTCCTTAACAATATATAGTAACAACAAGAAATAAAGGTACCATATATTGTATAACATCGGCAATAAAAAAGCAATAGCATAGCATTATTTTTCTTATTAATGCCCTTTTTTATAAAGGCATGGATAATATAGCTTTTTATTTTGAGCAATAATACTAAATTTTTATTCTTACTATAAAAAACGCTTGCTAAAGAACGTTTTTCAGGATATAATTATGTATATTGTTTTTGGCGGATAGAGGCATTTTGGTATACAGCCAAGGTGTCTTTTCAAATTTTAAATTCCCAATTTAAAGGAGGCTCCACCATGGAAAAAATCGATGTGCCGAAAATTTTTGGAGAAAATGTTTTTAATGAAACTATCATGCAGCAGCAACTGCCACAGGAAATATACCAATCCATGAAAAATGCTATTGATAATGGGCTTCCCCTGGAACCTGAAGTAGCGGAAGTAGTAGCCTACGCCATGAAGGAATGGGCTATTGAAAAAGGCGCCACTCATTATACCCATTGGTTTCAGCCCATGACAGGTATAACAGCCGAAAAACATGATGCCTTCATAACACCATCTTTAAACGGCAAGGTGTTAATGGAGTTTTCGGGCAAGGAATTGATCAAGGGTGAACCCGACGCTTCCTCCTTTCCTTCGGGCGGCCTGCGCAACACCTTTGAAGCGCGCGGCTATACCGCCTGGGACCCCACCTCCTATGCTTTCATTAAGGATGCTGCCCTTTACATACCTACCGCTTTTTGTTCCTACAGCGGTGAAGTTTTGGATAAAAAAACCCCGCTTTTACGCTCTATGCAGGTAATAAGCCGTGAAGCCTTAAGAATAACCAAGCTTTTCGGCAATCAGGCCACTCATATTATCACAACCGTTGGCGCTGAACAGGAATATTTTTTGGTAGACCGCGAGCTTTTCAAACAGCGTAAGGATCTTTTGATAACAGGCCGCACCCTGTTCGGAGCCAAGCCTCCCAAGGGCCAGGAAATGGACGATCATTATTTCCGCAATTTAACAGAACGGGTTTCGGCTTTTATGCATGAATTGGATAAAGAATTATGGAAAATGGGCATCTTGGCCAAAACCAAGCACAGTGAAGCGGCACCCGCTCAATTTGAGCTTGCCCCCATTTTTACCACTACCAATATTTCCACCGACCATAATCAGCTCACCATGGAGCTAATGAAAAAAATAGCCAAACATCATGGCTTGATTTGCCTTTTACATGAAAAACCTTTTGAAGGTGTGAACGGTTCGGGCAAGCACAATAACTGGTCTTTATCCACCAATTTGGGTGAAAATTTACTAAAACCGGGTAAAGATCCCGCCAATAAACCGCAGTTTTTACTTTTCTTCACCGCTGTTATAGAAGCCGTGAGCCGCTACGGAGATATGCTGCGCGCTTCTACCGCCATGGCCAGCAATGATCATCGCTTGGGTGCTAGCGAAGCACCTCCCGCCATTGTTTCCATGTTTATAGGCAATGATCTTTTAGGCATATTGGAAAGTATTGAACGCGGCGAAAAGGGCCTTAAAACCGAACGCCAGGAATTGTATATAGGTGTAGCCACCATACCTGCTTTACATAAGGATTCCACCGACCGCAACCGTACCTCCCCCATGGCTTTTACAGGTAACAAATTCGAATTTAGAATGCTGGGCAGCTCGGCCTCCATTGCCGATACTAATATAGTTATCAATACCGCGGTGGCAAGTGTTCTGAAAAAATATGCCGACCGTTTGGAAAAAGCTGAAAACTTTGATGCAGAAGTTATGTCTATTATAGCTGAAACTATAGCCGCTCATAAACATATTATTTTTAATGGCAATAACTATACAAAAGAATGGTTAGCGGAAGCCGAAAAACGCGGCTTACCCAATTTAAAAAGCTCTGTGGATGCTATTCCCGCTTATATAGACCCCAAAAACCTGGAGCTTTTTTCATCACAGGGTATCTTCACCAATGCGGAACTGCATTCCCGTTATGAAATAATGCTGGAAACCTACACTAAAACCATCCATATCGAAGCACAAACCATGATTAACATGGTAAACCGCCAGATTCTACCCGCGGTCATCGATTACAGCAAAAACTTGTTTGAGGCTCTGTATGCCAAAAAAGTATCGGAACTCAGTTTGGATCTAAGCCGTGAAGAAGCAAGAGCCGCTCATCTTAACGAGTTGACCGAAAGCCTGATCACACTTTTGGAAGCTTTGGCAAATACCCTTACAAAAGCAAAAGCTATAACCGAGCCCTTGGCTTTAGCCCGTTTTTACCATGATACCGTGCTTAATGCTATGAACAGCTTAAGAAAAACCGCAGACGAGCTGGAAACCCTGGTAGCAGACAGCTATTGGCCTTTCCCCACTTACCTGGAACTGCTCTTTAATATTTAATAGCTTTGATAACAAAAAAAGCCGTCGCATAGCGACGGCTTTTATGATCTATAACGCTTATGGTTTGGAAAAGAGCACAAGCGCTTTAATGGGTCTAACCCATAAATCCCGCTGTATCTCCTTTCCAAAAGGGAGGTTTAGCAGTTTCCCGCTAAGCCCATCGGCTTTATGCCTTTTTGGTAGGCATATAAGCTCGGAGATTATTAATATTATATTATTATTGTAGCATTTGCCAAACTCAATGTCAAGTTAGGGCAAATAGGTAAGCGGATCCACGGCTTTGCCTTTTTCCCATATTTCAAAATGCAGGTGCGGGCCTTCGGCTTCTTCAAAAAGCGGCGGCTCCGTTATCACGCCCAGGTTTGCTCCCGCCGCAACCTGTGCGCCGTTTTTTAACTTTTCGTTTGCGGTAAGCCCTGCATATACGGTTTTTAAATCCCCCGTATGTTTGATGGTTATCACCGTGCCTTGGCTTTTGTTTACGGTTATATCCTCTATTTCGCCATCCCAAACCGCAACTACATTAGCACCCTTTTCAAGCGGCATATCCAAACCCTTGTGGAAACGGTAATCCTGCCAAGTATCATCATAGGCATAGCCAAACAGCCTGTTCCACTCACCCTCAGCCGGCAAAAGTACAGGCCAGCTCAAACCTGCCATGGCCGACACTGTTTCTTCCGCTTCAGCTTTGCGCTCTGTTGCTTGGTCTTCGGCTGCTTCAGTATTGGGCAAGGCTTGTCCCGCTGCGGGTACTGTTATAGATGCTTGAGGCTCTACAGCTTCTTTCACACTTGGTTCTTCAGGCTCTAGCCAATAATCGTTTGCTCCCAAAAAAACAGGTGTGCTTTGGTTTTCTAATTCAGCTTCTGTCGGAGCATTTACTTCTTTATCATTAAGGGCAACTGATAACTGGTACTTGTTATACTGAAAAACATAAAGCCCTATTACCGCCAAAAGCAATACGCTAACCGTAATGCCACGTATCAACAAATTACGCCATTTTTCCGCATTCTGCGGCTTTGCCAGCTTAGCTTTCAGGCAGGCTATCTTTTTTTTGAGCCATTCCCTAAAAAACATATACACGCTTTTCCACCTCCTGAAAATATACTTATTATATTTTCACCGAAAAATGGAAAATTATACTTAATATTTTTGGCTGACCTTTACGCCTGTATAATAATGCTCCAAAATTTCCTCATAGGTTTTGCCCAGCTTTGCCATACCGTTGGCACCATATTGACACATACCTACACCATGGCCGTAGCCTTGCTCGGAAAAAAAGTAACCTTCCGCAGTGCTCACCCAAGTAAAGGCTGTGGAATTAAGCCCCAAAAGCATGCGAAATTCATTGCCCTTCCATCTTTTTTCACCACAGCTTATAGTCATTATCCTGCCGCTGTCGCTAAGCTTGGCAATGCTTAAGCTTGCCAGCTCTTCCTCAGTTACGCCCAGCTTTTGCAGCATATCTTCCTTTTTGATTAACTGCTCACTTACATATTTGGGGGCAGCGCTATCCCAGTAACAGGACACACTTTGCAAAGCCGGTACATCACTTGACCAATAATCCCCCGCTTTTTCGGTTTGACCACCGCAGGTAGAATGATAAAGTGCGGAAATAAGCTCACCGTTATAGGTAACCACCTGCCCATAGGTAGCGGCTGCGGCCGCCTCGATTTTTTGGCGGTAAGCCGCATAATTATCACCCCATTTTGCCTTACATTCCTCTTTATCATCATAAGCCTGACAATGCTTATGATCATCACAAATATTGGCACCTTCGGGGTGGCTGGTAGGGGTTGTACCTTCGGCCTGTTTAAGCTTGCTCATTACATAAGTGCGGGCGGCCACAGCCTGTGCTTTTAAGGCTTCCGCCTCAAAGCTTACAGGCATTTCAGCCGCAACTATATTTGCTACCGCCTCTTCCACAGTTACTGTTTCCGCCTTTTCCTCACCAGTACGCCAAACTACTACGGTTGGCTGGACAGAGTTTTTGGCCTGTTCAGGCACCTGACGACCTTTGATAGTAAAAAAAGCGGCACATAAAAGCAAAAATATCAACAAAAGGGCTGCAAGAATCACCCAGCTTATTTTCTTCGGCATATCTATACCTCCTTTTTGGCGAACATAATTATTTATATGTTCAAGCATGGCATTATAACCAAAAAAATTATTTATAAATTAAATTTCTTGAAAGCGCACCCTAAAACCAACTTTTATTGCCCGCTTTTGCTTATAAAAAAGCAATAGGTTTTTACTTTTTATAAAACACCCACAAACAATAAAGCTCTTTTAAAAAGGCAAACAAAAAAGAGCGGCAGCCGAAACAGCTTTTGCGCTCTTTTATAATACGTATTGAACTCTAATAAACAAACAGCTAATTATGATAATTTATATTCAACTTGTTTTAATTTAATTATTCATAGCTTACAGCAGCACCTATAGATTGCAGCTTATTTACAAAATTTTCATAACCACGGTGAATATGATCCACTGCCGTTATCTTGGTAATACCTTGGGCACCCAAACCCGCCATTACCAAAGCAGCACCCGCCCTTAAATCGGTAGCTTTGACATCGGCACCGCATAAGTTCGGCACACCCTTCACCACAACGGAATTGCCTTCAATTTTAAGGTCGGCAGACATACGGGAAAGCTCATCAACATGCATAAAACGGTTTTCAAAAACAGTTTCTGTAATCACGCTGGTACCTTTGGCAATAGATAAAAGTGCCATGAACTGAGCCTGCATATCCGTAGGGAAACCAGGGTGAGGCATGGTTTTTATATCAACAGGCATTATTTCGGCACAGGCCTTTACCAAAATACCGTCATCTTCTTCTATAACTGTTATACCTGCTTCCTCCATTTTGGCAATTACAGATTTCAAGTGCTGGCTGATAACATTTTCCACCAATAGCTCACTTTGGGTCATAGCCGCCATCAGCATAAAACTGCCCGCCTCGATACGGTCGGGGATCACCACATGGCTTACAGGTTTAAGGTCGGTTACACCTTCTATACGGATCACATTGGTACCGGCGCCTTTGATTTTAGCACCCATGGCATTCAAAAAGTTAGCCAGATCCACTATTTCAGGTTCTTCGGCGACATTTTCCAAAACGGTATTGCCCTCTGCCAGGGTAGCGGCCATCATTAGGTTTTCCGTAGCACCCACGCTGGGAAAATCCAAATAGATCCTGCTGCCATAAAGCTGATCCGCCTTGGCATCGATAAAACCGTTGCCAATAGTGATATTTGCGCCCATGGCCTCAAAGCCCTTAAGATGCAAATCGATAGGGCGTGAGCCTATAGGACAGCCGCCCGGCAGGGAAACCTTGGCTCTGCCCAAGCGCGCCAAAAGTGGGCCCATCACCAAAAAAGAGGCCCTCATTTTTTGTACATATTCATAAGGCGCGGTAATGCCCTGTAAACGGGAAGCATCTATATTAAGCGTTCCGCTTGCAAAATCTGTATCCACACCCAAATAATTTAAAACATCACACATCACCTTGACATCCGTAAGCCAAGGTGTTTCATGAATCTCACAAGCACCATCCACCAATATTGCAGCAGCCATAAGCGGTAAAACAGCATTTTTGGCACCGCTTACTCTTACCGAGCCGCTAAGTTTTCTGCCACCTTCTATAATAATTTTATCCAAAGCATTGCCTCCAAAAATTCATCCGATATATATTCTAGCTATAACGTCATTTTTCCTGCTCTGTAAAATATTTTCCCTAACCAGTTTGCACCAAAACTGCAATTTTAACCCTAAAAACAAAACACCATAACCCCAAAATCAAATTGCGGTTTAAAAATTAAACCGCAATTTGGTATAAAAGTTATAGTGCTTTAAATTTATTTTTTAAGCTCAGCAACATGAATACGGTTAATAGAGCGTTTTAAGGCAAGCTCAGCCCGCAGAACATCCAATTCTGCATCATCTTTGCGTACCAAGCGTTCCTCAGCCCTTTCCTTAGCATTGATAGCACGAGCAATATCTATATCCTCCGCTTTTTCCGCAGAAGTGGCAAGGATTATTACCACATTGTCCTTGACCTCCAAAAAACCGCCCGAAACTGCCAAATAATTCTCTTTATCCTCTTTAGTATATTTGATGGCGCCAATTTCCAAGGTCGTCATCAATGGTGTGTGGTTAGCCAAAATCCCCATTAAACCTAAGGCAGAAGGTACCTGCACAGTACTTACCGCATCGGAAAATACTATGCCCGCCGGTGTAACTATGTCTAAGCGAATTACATCTGCTGCCATAGTTTATCCACGTCCTTCCAATTTCCTGGCTTGTTCTTCTGCTTCCTCGATCGTACCTACCATAAGGAAGGCCTGCTCAGGGAGATGATCGTATTTACCTGCAACGATTGCGGCAAAATCCTTTACGGTTTTGTTCAAGGGCACATATTTGCCGGGCATACCCGTAAATGCTTCCGCAACGTGGAAGGGCTGGCTCAAAAAACGCTGGATCTTACGGGCACGAGCCACGGTAATTTTATCCTCATCACTCAATTCATCCATACCCAAAATAGCAATGATGTCCTGCAGTTCTTTATAACGTTGCAAAATACCCTGTACATCACGAGCAACTTTATAGTGCTCTTCCCCGATAATTTGGGGTTCCAAAGAACGGGAAGAAGAATCCAAGGGATCTACCGCAGGGTAAATACCCAATTCCGCAATTTGACGAGAAAGAACTGTTTTAGCATCTAAGTGGGCAAATGCCGTAGCGGGTGCGGGGTCAGTCAAGTCATCCGCAGGCACATAAATAGCCTGTACAGAAGTGATAGAACCGTTTTTAGTAGAAGTGATGCGTTCCTGCAAAGTACCCATTTCCGTAGCCAAGGTAGGCTGGTAACCAACCGCGGAAGGCATACGGCCAAGCAAAGCGGAAACCTCGGAGCCTGCCTGGGTGAAACGGAATATATTATCGATAAATAAAAGTACGTCCTGGCCTTCATTATCACGGAAATATTCGGCAATAGTAAGACCTGTAAGGCCAACGCGCAAACGAGCACCGGGGGGCTCGTTCATTTGCCCGAATACCAAAGCGGTTTTGGCAATAACACCTGAATCCGTCATTTCATGGTAAAGGTCATTACCTTCACGGGAACGTTCACCAACACCCGCAAATACGGAGAAACCGCCGTGCTCATAAGCAATATTACGAATAAGTTCCATGATCAATACTGTTTTGCCAACACCGGCACCGCCAAAAAGACCAACCTTACCGCCTTTAGAATACGGCGCTAGCAAATCCACCACTTTAATACCTGTTTCCAATATTTCAGTGGAAGGAGAGAGATCCACAAATTCAGGAGCCTCACGGTGAATTGGCAGCCTGTGCTCCACTTCGGGAGCAGGCTTACCATCGATAGGCTCACCGATAACGTTGAACATACGCCCCAAGGTAGCACGGCCCACAGGCACGGTAACGGGAGCGCCCGTATCAGTAGCTTTCATGCCGCGGCATAAGCCGTCGGTGGAAGAAAGAGCTACGCAGCGTACGGTATTGTTACCCAAATGTTGCATGGTTTCCAGGGTAATTTGAATATTTTCCTCGGAAATCCTAACAGCGTTATAAATATCCGGCAATTGACCTACGGGGAACTCAATATCAACAACCGCGCCAATTACCTCTTTGATTTTTCCCTCTGCCACGTTTTCAACCTCCTTAACCCCATAAAGGGCTTCTATTGCATATTCCGTCCTATTCCAGGGCGGCAGCACCGCCAACTATTTCAGATATCTCGGTAGTAATAGCGGCCTGGCGTGCCCTGTTCAAAGACAAGGTAAGTTTATCGATAATTTCGTAAGCATTATCCGTAGCTGCGCTCATGGAGGTCATCCTGGCGCCGTGCTCGCCCGCTTTTGCTTCCAGCATCATTCTGTAAACAGTGCTTTGTACATATTGTGGTAGTATTACATCCAAAATAGCTTTTTCACCGGGTTCAAAAATATACAGATCCCGCAGGCCTTTTTCCTGCTCAACTTGTTCACTGGCAGGAATGGGCAAAAGCCGAACTGATTTCGGTTCTTGATTCATGGTGGAAATAAATTCGGAATAGATAACATGAACCTCATCTACTTCACCGCTTAAATATTTTTCAATGAGATATTTGCTTAAGGCAATACTCTGTACCATGGTTGGGTTATCACCTATATTAACGTGATGGCCTATTATTTTATAAGGTTTGCTGCGGAAGAAATCCCTGGCTTTTTTGCCTATGAGCAATAAGCCGCACTCAGCCTTTTCGGCCTTGATTTCATTTTCCGCCAAACGCAGAACCTGGGAATTATAACCGCCGCACAAACCACGATCACCTGCCAAAACCACATAGCAAACTTTTTTTACCTCCGCCCTTGGTGTGATAAGGGCGTTTTCATACTCCGCCTCGCTGCCCAGCAAGTGATCCATAACTTCCTGAACTTTTTTGGCATAAGGACGGGCAGCTATAAGGCTGGCCTGAACTTTACGCAGTTTGGCCGCCGAAACCATTTTCATGGCCTTGGTAATTTGCTGTGTACTTTTTACGCTTTTAATGCGGCGTCTGATGTCCCGCATACTTGCCAAAGCATTTCACCACCTTTACACTACAAAATCAATAGCTGTGTTATTTAATGCTGGCTTTATAAGCATCAATCGCAGCTCTTAAATTAGCAGTTAAAGTATCGTCTAATTTCTTTTGCTCCCTGATGGCTTTCAAAACTTCAGCACCTTGTGTCTGCATATAATTTACCAAACCCTTTTCAAACTCTACTACCTTGTGTACATCTATATCATCAAGGAAGCCGTTGGTAGAAGCATAAATAACAACTACCTGCTCTTCAACACGCATGGGAGAATACTGGGGCTGTTTTAAAATTTCCATCATACGTTCGCCGCGTGCCAAGGTGTTTTTGGTGGTAGCATCCATATCAGAACCGAACTGAGCAAAAGCTGCCAATTCACGGTATTGAGCCAAATCCAAACGCATACGGCCCGCAACCTGCTTCATAGCTTTAATTTGAGCAGAACCACCAACACGGGAAACGGAAAGGCCAACGTTAATGGCAGGACGAATACCACTGTTGAAAAGGTCGGTCTCCAGGAAGATCTGGCCGTCCGTAATGGAAATAACATTGGTGGGAATATAGGCGGATAAGTCGCCCGCTTGGGTTTCAATGATAGGAAGAGCAGTCATGGAACCGCCGCCCATATCATCACTTAATTTAGCCGCACGTTCCAACAAGCGGCTGTGCAAATAGAAAACATCGCCGGGATAAGCTTCACGGCCGGGCGGACGACGCAGAAGCAAAGACACTTCGCGGTAAGCTGCCGCCTGTTTGGTCAAATCGTCGTAAATTATCAAAACATGGCCACCATTATACATGAATTCCTCACCCATAGCAGCACCCGCATAAGGAGCAACATATAACAAGGGAGCCGGTTCGGAAGCGGAAGCGGAAACTACAATGGAATAATCCATGGCTCCGTTTTCTTCCAGTTTTTTAACAACCGAAGCAACCGTAGAAGCTTTTTGCCCTACAGCTACATAAATACAAATAACATCCTGGCCTTTTTGATTCAAGATGGTATCAATAGCAATCGCAGTTTTACCTGTTTGGCGGTCGCCGATGATAAGTTCACGCTGGCCGCGGCCGATGGGAACCATAGCATCAATGGATTTGATACCTGTTTGCAGGGGTTCGTTTACCGATTGACGTGTAAGTACGCCTGGAGCTAAAAACTCCAGCGGACGATATTTATTGGTAACTATGGCACCTTTACCATCCAAAGGATTGCCCAAGGGATCCACTACACGGCCTATCAAGGCC
>DGYV01000043.1:12376-14698 GCA_002398485.1 Peptococcaceae bacterium UBA4997
CACTACACGGCCTATCAAGGCCTTGCCAACAGGAACCTCCATAATACGACCCGTGCGCTTTACCTGCTGGCCTTCACGGATCTCCTTATAGGAACCCAAAATAACACAGCCTATATTATCTTCTTCCAAGTTTAAAGCCAGACCCTTAACACCGTTTTCGAATTCAAGCATTTCCCCTGCCATGGCATCATCCAAACCATAGATACGGCAAATACCGTCCCCTACGGTAATTACGGTGCCAACCTGAGATACATCCACATTGGCTTGGTATTCTTCGATCTGTTGCTTTAGTATGGAGCTTATTTCTTCAGGTCTGATACTCAAGTTCAATTCACCTCTCTATTTAGACAACTGCTGCCGCAAAGCTTCCAATTGGTGAGCAATGCTGCCGTCATATACCGTATTACCTATTTGAACCTTTAACCCCCCCAGCAGAGCTTTATCCACCCCTGCTTTAATGCTTATCGGTTTATCAAATTTATTTTGCAGCGTTTTCGCTATTTTAGCCAATTCGTCATCTGCCAAAGGAACCGCGGCAGTAACACTTACGGGCACAATGCCCGCAGCCTCGTTGACCATTTCATCAAACAGCCTGCTGATTTCGTAAATATAGTCTTCCCTGCCTTTATCCAAAACAAGAAAAAGCAAATTTAAGATATACACAGAAAATTGTTCGCCGAAAAGTTTTCGC
The DNA here is from genome assembly GCA_002398485.1 of Peptococcaceae bacterium UBA4997. Taxonomy (GTDB): domain Bacteria; phylum Bacillota; class Dehalobacteriia; order UBA4068; family UBA4997; genus UBA4997. The sequence goes on from DGYV01000043.1 coordinate 13,068, forward strand.
ACCAGCTCTTTTTTTTCATTTATGCCAATGGCTTTGCCCAAGAACAGTTTTGCGAATTTTTGATTGTCTGCCAATGCAGAAACGATCAAATGCAGCTCTTGCTGAAAGCGGTTTATTTGATTTTTTTCCTCTGCGATGGCAAAGAGTGCTTTACCATAACGCCGCGCCACACTCCTGTCAATCATTTAAGCCCCTCCAACTCTTTAATATATTTATCTACCAGGGCCTTATGCTGCTCCGGTGATACATTTTCTGCCAATACTTTTTCAGTAACCATTATCACTAGCTGAGCAACCTCGCTCTTGATATCGGAAATGGCACTGATTTTTTGCTGCTCTATTTCTTCCTGAGCCCGAACTAAAGCAGCATCCGCAGCTTCATTTGCCTGTTTCAAAATAACATTTTTAGCTTCTTCACCAGCACGCTGCGATTGTTCCACGATTTCTCTGGCCTGACGGCGCGCATTTTCAATATCTGCGCTTATTTTGGTTTTTGTTTCAGAAACTTCTTTTCTAGCCAGCTCTGCCTTTTCCAGGCTTTCATCGATTTGATTTTTTCTGGAATCCATTGCATTAATCAATTTTTTCCATAATAATTTATAAAGTATAAATAAAAGTAACGCGAAGTTTAAAAGCGTAGCTAAAAAATCCCAAATACTAAATTCCAAGGCTACTGCCTCCTCTCATGTGAGGCCACTACCCGAGGGGCTCTCCCCTCGGGTTTTTGGCAATATCTACGTTCTACTACCTAAACAAAAAACATTCATTGTATAAGTCAAAAATCATATTTTGGCAACAAGCAAGAAAGCAATTAACAAACCATAAATGGTTAAAGATTCCATCAACGCCATACCAAGAATCATAAAGGTACGAATAGTGCTTGTAGCTTCAGGTTGACGAGCGACACCTTCAATTGCAGATGCGGCAGTTTTACCCTGACCAAGCCCGGGGCCAATAGAAGATAAACCAATAGCAAGACCTGCACCTAATGCGATTAAACCAGTTTCCATAGCCATTTTCCTCCTTTCAAACGGTAGTAGATTAGAATATAAATTAATGAGCGGAAACCACTCAACAATAAAACTTATTCAGCATGGCTCGTAGCACCATCAATATAGATAGCAGACAAAAGTGTAAAAACTAATGCCTGAATTAAGCTTAACAATACTGTCAAAAGAGCCATAATTACCGGAACACCAAGACCATACGGAACCATATTAGCCAATTGTGCTATAACCGATTCATCCCCAAAAACATTACCATAAAGACGAACGGAAAGCGATAATGGACGTACAAACTCTTCCATAATAGTAAGAGGTAATAAAAAAGCCACTGGTGTTACAAAATGACGCAAATAAGATATTTTATTGTACTTGAAGCCTGCCATATGTGTAACAAAAAATATAATAACAGACAAAGCTACAGTAACACTTAAAGTAGACGTAGGAGATGCAAGCCCCGGCAAATGACCAGCAAAAGGCAAAAGACCGGCTAAATTAGAAATTAAAATAAATATAAACAATGTACCTAATAACGGTAAAAATGTTTTGCCCTTTTCCTTACCTAAAATATCATAAAAGAAACCTCTTAAGCCACCAACTGTCATTTCAGCCAAAAGTTGAAGCTTACCCG
>DGYV01000043.1:14906-18163 GCA_002398485.1 Peptococcaceae bacterium UBA4997
GCTTACCCGGTGATTTTTTAATTTTTCTTGTTGCAAAAAAAGCCAAAAGCCCCAAAATAATTGTAGTTGCCAACATTGTAACAGTATAACTGCTTATTGGCATAGGGCCTATATGGAATAATGCTCCAGAACCGTGTTCCATTGTTTACATCTCCTTTAGTGGTCAAATAACAAACTTTTATTTTTTAAGGCTCTCTTCTCGCAGAAAAGCCTTTTCATCAACTATTACTCTGCCGTCTTCGGCTTTTCGAGGCATCAAATCATCTATCTTTTCGGGTTCGGCCAGCCTTTCGGTCAATTTTTCACCCGGTTTTTTTTCAAGACCCATGTGCATAGCCAAAACCCTGGCAGGCAGTGTAAGCCCTATGGCCGTTCCTATAAGTATAAACTCCCAATTAAAAGGCAAATAGTTGCGCACCGCAAAAACAATTATCAAAACCGCTATATTAATAATATAACGAACTGCATAAACCCTGGCTATAGACTGCTTATTTTGCATTTCATCATTAAGGCTCAATTTACGTAATGTCCTCAACAACAGTAAATGATCTATAACTGAAAATACCGTACCAACGGCGCCGCCAAGTAAAAGGGACAAAACTATAACAGTTGTGTTATTCATTGCTTATCACCATGCCCTTCAACATCTTTTTCCTTCGTTTGCGCCTTTTCCAACCTCAACAAATCCCGATACAGCATATATATAGAAAAAAATATGGTAAAAACAACCATTACTATGGTAATATAGCCGTTGCCGCCTCCAAAGCGTCTATCCAACCAGCCGCCAAAAAGCACACCTATAAGGTATATCCTTACGGCAAGGTTTATACCAAAGCTCATCATAATAGCAAGCCCGGTTTTACTTCCACCCTTATTCGGCTTAAGCTTGTTTTCAGCCGTTCCTGTCAGCCCCCTTTACAAACAACCAGCATAAAGAGCTCAACATCTTTTATAATTATACAACAAAATTTATGCCATGGCTAGTACGATTTTAAACTTTTTTACAAAAAAATTGAATAAATCCGCAAGTGAATTTTCAAAATAATTCAAATTATCCGCAGATAAGGGCAGAAAAAACGGTATTTTTAAAAATGAAACAATTGTTACAAAATTTTTATAATTCAAACAGAGTCTAATGTATAACATATACAAAAAAAGTGCATAAAATTCTAGGAAAAATGGATAAAAGACTGCTTTTTATTTATTTTTCCTTCTATTAAAATAATTAATCATTATGAACCACCTGTCAGAGCCTTATCATCAAAAATAGGGCAGGCCTGATTCGGCCGCCCCATTTATACTTTTTTATACTGCATTGTTTTTACTTATTCAGCTAAGTAAGAAGAAAGGCAAACCTAAGATATTTTGCTAAAGCATGCCCTGTTTCTGCCATTTCAATCTAGCCTCCACTATGCGCTTGGCGGCAAAGCCATCACCGTAAGGGTTACCGGCCTGCGCCATTTTACGGTATACTTCCACATCATCCAAAAGCAGGTTGATGCCGTCATAAACCCCATTAAAGCTATTGCCCAACAGCCTAGCCGTACCCGCCGCCACAGCTTCGGGGCGCTCTGTTACCTCCCTTAAAACCAATACGGGCTTGCCTAAAGAAGGAGCTTCCTCCTGCATGCCACCGCTATCCGTCAAAACCAGGTAGCTTTTATCCATCAGCTTGGCAAAGGGTTGGTAATCCAAAGGCTCTATCAAATACACATTATCAAAATTAGCTAAATGACGCTTAGCTATTTCCCGCACCAGGGGATTTTTGTGAACAGGGAAAACTATTTCCAGTTCCGGCCTTTCCGCCGCTATTTTGGCAACTGCTCCAAAAATAGCTTCCATAGGTTCGCCCCAATTTTCCCTGCGGTGGCAGGTAAGCAGGATAACTTTTTTTTGCCAATCCACTTTAGCCAAACCGTAAGAGGCCAAATCGCAATCTTTTTTTACGGTTTGCAATAAAGCATCTATTACAGTATTGCCTGTTATGATGATTTTATTCTCGTTAATACCACAAGCCAAAAGGTTATTTTTAGCTGTAGGCGTGGGCGCAAAATGAAGATCCACAAGCGAGCCCGTAAGCATACGGTTCATTTCCTCGGGGTAGGGCGCATATTTATTACCCGTACGCAAGCCCGCCTCCACATGGCCACTTGGCTTTTGATTATAAAAAGCCGCCAAAGCACCTGCAAAAGTAGTGGTTGTATCACCATGCACCAAAACTAAATCAGGCTTAGCTTTCGCCATAACCTCCACCAAGCCTTCCAAGGCTGCGGAGGTTATCTGTGCCAGGCTTTGTCCATGCTTCATAATATTCAAGTCATAGTCTGCCGTCAAAGCAAAGCAATCCATCACCTGATCCAGCATTTCCCTGTGCTGGGCGGTAACGGCAACCATACTTTCTATTTGCGGCTCCTTTTGCAGTTCCTGCACCAAGGGAGCCATTTTTATAGCTTCGGGACGGGTACCGAAAACCGAAAGCACCTTTAATTTTTTTGCCATATTGCCCTCCAACTGTAAAACGGAACGCTAAAAACAGCGTTCCCTTGTTTTATAAACTATCTTTGGCAAAACAGGCTATATACTTAATGCCGAACCTATTGCCTGCCTCAAGCCTTTATTAAACTGTTTAAGCTTATTCCTATTTTACCGAAAACACCTATATTATAGGCAGGCGCCGTACCTTTGATGCAGCACCTGCCTTAAGGCGGCAAGCCTTTTAGCCTTATACGCCGCTTTCTTATTTTGGACGCAAATCCTCCATGCTAACCAGCTCCATGCCAACTTCCTTGGCAAGCCGGCAAGCCAATTCATCCGGGTAGGTACTGTCGAAAACAACTCGTCTTATGCCTGAGGTAGCCATGGCCTTAACACAGGTAGTGCAGGGCTGGGTAGTAACATACATGGTTGCGCCCTCCAGCGGCGTACCGTAACGTGCGGCAAAATTGCACACATTGGCCTCAGCATGTTGGGCACGGCAAATTTCCTGCCTTTGGCCGCTGGGTACACCCAAACGGTCCCTTAGGCAACCGCCCAATTCATCACAGTGCGGCGCGCCCGACAAAGCACCGTTATAACCCGTACCGAGTATACGGTTTTCCTTGCTTACGGCTACTGCGCCCACCCTTCTTCTGGCACAGGTGGAACGTGTGGCTACCTGATGCGCTATCGTCATAAAATATTCATCCCAGCTTTGACGCATGGCAAACCTCCTAACTAAAGCAGTATCTTCAATACCTTATTTTAGAGTTCGGGGTAAA